>JBDLVU010000100.1:0-9823 GCA_039804665.1 Pseudomonadota bacterium
CGCCCGGCAGGGTGAGGGCGGGCGCGCGCTGGAGCGGGTTCAGCCCGGCTTGCCGTTGCACCGGGCAAGGTCTTCGGCAGCCAGATCGCCCTTGGGCGTGGCAAAGCGCGCGACTTCGCCCACCGAGCGCGCCAGCCGGGCGCAGACGATCGCCGGGCGCGAGGTATCCCGCGCGGCGGTGCAGGAATCGCCCGCGCAGTGCCACAGCAGGCCGCCTTCGATCACCTGCTTCGGCGCGGCGAGCGGCGCGGCCAGCGCGGCGGTGTAATAGGCGCCCTCGGCGCGGACCGGCTGCGCGGTCAGCGCGAAGGTTCCGGCAGACAGCGCCAGCGCGACAACCGCAGGCACAAGGCGGCCCAGGCCGCCATCACGACGTGCAAACATCACTTCATTCCCCTTTCACACAGGCAGCGGTTCCGGCAGGGGATCCGCTGGCGCGGCCTCTGGAAGGCCGCCCGGCGCGATCCTGGAGAGGATGTGGATTTCCGTTGCGAATCGCTACCTATCAATCTAGGTTTTAAATTGCAACTAGAAACTTACATAGCCTGCCCCTTTGGAGTATGGCTGTCAGCGAGATGGACAAATTGCGCGAACCGCTTTCTGAAATCGCCCAGTGCGGCCTGCCCCTTGCGCTTGAGGCGATGGGGGAACGATGGTCGTTCATGATCCTGCGCGCCGCCTTCAACAAGGTGCGGCACTTCGAGGAATTCCTCGAAGAACTGGGCATCGCGCGCAACATCCTGTCCAATCGCCTGTCGCGGCTGGTCGAGGCCGGCATCCTCAAGCGCGAACATTGCGCCGACGATCGCCGCCGCATCGAATATCGCCTGACGCCCAAGGGCTACGATCTGCTGCCCGCGATGCTGGCGCTGCGCCAGTGGGGTGAAAAGTGGGCGCTGGGCGTACCCGCCAACCCCATCCTGTGCGACGCGCACGATGGCCGGCCAATCGCCCCCATCACTATCCGCAGCCACGATGATCGCGTGCTCGGCGCGCAGGACCTCACCTGGCGCGAACGCACCGATATCGAGGCCGAAGCCCCGCCCGTGCGCGAAGTGGGATAGGGAAAATCAAGAAAACCGGGCGCGTCCGGTGGCCGCCCATGATCCCAGACAAAAACCGGCGGAGGAACCGGGGCTGATCGGTTCCCCCGCCGGGTGCGCAGCGCTGGTCCATCAGCGGCTGAGCGCGTTCCGGGTCACGGCCGCGGCATATGTCTGGCGCGCGTTCTGCAGCGCCTGCTTGTAGCAGCGGCGGGCGGAAACTTCGTCGGACAGCGGGTGCGGACCGGGGCCATTGCTGCACACATCGCTGGCGGCGCGGCGCAGGCGGGCATCCAGCGCGGCCTGTCCGTGCGGGGTGGTCAGGTCGAGGTCGCCATAACGGACTTCCTTGCTGACCTGCGCATATTCGGTGGCAAAGGCGGGCTGGCCCAGCAGGCCCAGCGTGGCGAACGCGGCAAATGCAATGGTCTTGGCGGTCATGGTGCGGTCCTTCCGGTCTTGAGCGTTTCGGGTCGCGACGGTGACCGGGGGGTGGGGTTCGAGGGGCCACCGCCGCATGCCCATTCTCCTACGCCGGCCCGCCGCCGTCCGCCCGCGCCGCTCGACCGGCCCGCAAGCCCGCCCGACCAGCAGCACCCTGATCCGACGAACCGCCTGTGCCATCCGGTGAACGACAGGCGCGCCCCGGCGACTTCGCGCGCGCGCGCCTATCGTGGCGCGACCAATGGCGATCCTGTTCACCTTCCTGCTCGGCATCGGCAATTTCGCGCTGCACCGCGCGGTCATGGAAAGCGGCCATCCGCTGATCGGCCAGCTGCCGTGGTTCTATCACGCGATGAGCCGGCGCCTTTCGCTCGTCGTCGAATACCTGATGCTGCTGGCCGGGCTGCTGCTTGCGGCGGAGGACATCGTCTGGGGGCCGATCGGCTACCTGCTCTATTCGCTGCTCAATGCGCTGTCGGGCTGGCTGATCCTGACCCGCCGCATCTGACGCATCCGATCCGATCGGGCCGGAACCAACCCGCGCGCCGGGACTTTCGCCCGGCATGAACGCTTCTCCCCTGTGGCTCGTCCTGAACCCCGCCAGCGGCAGCAACTCGCCCAAGGCCCGCGATACGCTTGAACAGGCGCTCGCCGCCGCGGGCGCATCCCCTGCCCGCATCATCCGCTGCCCCGACGACGACCTGCCCACCCGCGCCTCGCTCGAAGCGGCGGGCGTCGCCACGCTGGCCATCTTCACCGGCGATGGCACGATCAACGCCGCGGTAGAACGGCTCCACGGCTGGGCCGGCGCGGTGCTGGTGCTGCCCGGCGGCACGCAGAACCTGCTGGCCAAGGCGCTGCACGGCGAAGCGGACCCTGCGGACATTGTCGCCCGCCTTGCCGCCGGCACGCTCGAACCTGCCCTGCGCCCGGCAGTCCGCACTTCGCGCGGCCATGCGCTGGTCGAAGTGGTCGCCGGCCCCGGCGCGATGTGGGCCGACGTGCGCGAGGGGCTGCGCGACCAGAGCCTGCGCACCATTGCCGGCGCGCTGACCGAAGCGGTGCGCGAAACCGTCGTCGGCGCTCCGGTCCATGTCGCGCAGCCGCCGCTGGGCCGGCCCGAAGGCTACCGCGCGCTGCGCATCGACGCCAACGCGGCCACTCTGACCATCGACGGTTACGATGCCGAGGACCTCTCGGACCTTGCCGCCCATGCCTCGCAGATGATCATCCGCCGCGATTTCCGCGCCGGCCCGCATCAGCGGCTGGGACAGGCGGACGCCATCACCTGCCGCAGCGACCAGCCGATGGCGTTGATGCTCGATGGCGAACGCTTTGACGGCACCACCCGCGAAGATCTCGCCTGCGTCACCCTGCCCGTGCGTTTTCTGCACTCGCCGGGCCACGCCGCAGGTTGACCTTCGGCACCGGGCAAGGGATGGCAGGCGCAATGATCCGGATCTTCCACATCAGCGACATCCACTTCGGACTGGAGGACACACGCGCGCTCGACTGGGTGGCCGATTGCATCGCGCGGGAAAAGCCCGATGCGGTGGCCCTCACCGGCGACCTGACGATGCGCGCCCGCCACCGTGAATTCGCCGACGCCTGCCGCTGGATTCAATCGCTGGCCGTGCCCGTGACGGTGGAGGTCGGCAACCACGACCTCCCATACTTCAACCTGATCGAACGTTTCACCGATCCCTATCGCCGCTTCCGCGCCATCGAAGCGCTGGTGGAGCGCGAGATCGACCTGCCCGGCGTGGCGGTCGTGCCGCTGAAGACCACCGCCCGCGCACAATGGCGGCTGAACTGGTCAAAGGGCACAGTCGGCCGCCACAGCCTGGCGCAGACGCTCGCCGCCATCGACGCCCTGCCCCCCGGCACCCGCGCGCTGGTGGCATGCCACCACCCGCTGGTGGAGGCGGGCACGCGCGGCAAGGCGTTGACCCGTGGCGGCAGCCACGCCTTGTCCGAACTCGCCCGGCGCAACGTGCTGGCGGTTCTCTCCGGCCACGTCCACGATGCCTTCGACCTCGTGGCGAAGACGCCCAACGGCCCGGTGCGGATGATCGGCGCGGGCACCCTGTCGCTGCGCGTCCGCACCACGCCGCCCGGCTTCAACGAACTGACCATCACGGAGCAGGGCGTGGCGGTAAAGGTCCGCAACCTCGCCTCGGTCCCCACGCGCGACATGCTGATCCACGAAGTTCCCGAAGACGCCACGCCGCCGTCGTCCTTCTCCGTGAGGGACGAGGAACAACCCCACGCGTGAAAAAGGCCGGCCCACCGTGGCGGACCGGCCTTTTTCAACAAAGGAGAGGCGATCAGCTGCCCGGGCTGTCGTCATCGCCGCGGTGGTGCGCGGAATGCTCGTTGGAATGCTCCCGCGCTTCCTCCAGTCCGTGATTTTCGCGGAACCCGTCCTTGGGGCCAACGTGGGTCGGCAGCGAAGAGACGCTGCGGCCCGAATTCGACGTCGTATAGCTTGCCGGCTTGAACGTCGGCAGGTTGCTGCCCGAACGGGTCGAGGCAGCGTGGGCGGTGCCCGCAAGAAACAGGGCGACGATTGCGATCGAAGAGCTTGTCAGTTTTGCATGTGGCATCGGGAACCTCCATTGTTCCTCGGTGGTTTGCCCAACCCGGAGTTTAAACTTCTTGTTAGGAACGGGTTGAGACCTGTGGTTAAGATTCCCTTGCGCAGGGGGTTCCCCGTCCAGCACTTTCAGCGGATTGGGTCGTTTCGCACTTGCGATAAGTCGTTAACGGCAGTGCAGCATGACCGCTTATCGGTCCGGAATGACGCATTTTGTTTACGGATGTGATCGGGGTTGCGCTTTCTGACGCGCGTGGCAGACGGACCGCATGACCGAAGAAGAAGTCCAGCGCGAGCTCACCCAACGCAAGTTCTACAAGGCCGAGCAGGAAGCCGGCTTCGTCGACAGCCAGCCCCGCACCACCCCGCAGCAGCAGGACCCGGCCTATCGGCTGGCCTTCCGCGACACCGATTTCCTGCTGCGCGAAGAACTGCGCCCGGTCCGCTTCCAGCTGGAACTGCTCAAGACCGAGATGCTGCTTGAAGAAGCGGGCATCGGGTCCACGCTGGTGATGTACGGCTCCGCCCGCATCCCCGCGCCGGACAAGGCCGACGCCGCGCTGGCGGCGGGCACCACGCCCGAAAAAAAGGCGGTGATCGAACGCCTCGTGGCCAAGGCGAAGTATTATGAAGAGGCGCGCAAGCTGGCCTTCATGGCCTCGCGCTGCGCGGTGGTGGAACAGGGCAAGCGCCAGTTCGTGGTCTGCTCGGGCGGTGGCCCCTCGATCATGGAGGCGGCAAACCGCGGCGCGAACGAAGCCGGCGCCGAATCGATCGGCCTGAACATCGTGCTGCCGCACGAACAGGCGCCCAACCCTTATGTCACGCCGCACCTGTCATTCCAATTCCACTACTTCGCGCTGCGCAAGATGCACTTCCTGCTGCGCGCACGCGCGGTGGCGGTGTTCCCCGGCGGGTTCGGCACGTTCGACGAATTCTTCGAACTGCTGACCCTGATCCAGACCGGCAAGATGAAGCCGATCCCGATCCTGCTGTTCGGCGCGGATTACTGGAACAAGGTCATCAATTTCCGCGCCATCGCCGAAGAGGGCGTGATCGGCTTTGAGGATCTCGAACTGTTCCACATGGTCGAAAGCGCCGAGGAAGCGTGGGACCACATCGTGCAGTTCTACGCCATCGACTGCGACTGAGCGATCAAGGGCGCCTTGCGCGGACGAAGCGGAAATCGCCTTCGCGCCGGTGGAGAACCGCCCTGTCGCCCGTCACGTCGATGCAGGCCCGCTGGAAATCCACGACGCCCAGATCGTGGGGCACCAGCGTCACCTTCAGCCGCCTGTGATCGCCGTCCGCCAACGGAAAGCGTGGCCCGGCAATGCCGTGGACGGGATCGGCCAACTCGATCCAGCGCGGCACGCGGGCTTCGTCCGTCGGCAGCGTCCAGCCATAGTACTGCGTATAGGATTCGATGGGCGGCCCGCTGTCGAACCCCACGCGCAAGTCGATGCCGGCGATGCCCTCGCCGCCGGGCCAGGTGACCATCACGGTCGGGCCATCGGCGGCGGGCGCGGCGCGCAGCCATTCCGGCGGAACGGGCTTGGGCTGCGTCGTCAGGCAGGCGCGCCCGTCCATGCGTTCCCATATCCCGGCGGCCTGTTCGTCCAGCGCGCCGGCGGCCAGCGCATAGTCGAACCGGCCATCCCGGGTCAGTACCAGTTGCGCCGCCACATCCGGCCCTTCGTCCGCGCGCCATTCACCCAGAAAGGCATCCTGCGCGCGCGCCGGCCCGGCCAGTGCCAAAGGCAGCAACAGCACAAACAGGATGGCCGGGCGGATCATCGCACCGCGTGATGCCCCAGCGGGCCGTGACCGGCGCCGAAGCCGGGCGCGGCGAGCAGCGCGGCACGGACAAATTCGCGTGCGTCCTCAACCGCTTCGTCCAGCGGCAGGCCCATGCCCAGCAGCGTTGCGATGGCACTCGACAGGGTGCAGCCGGTGCCGTGCGTGTGGCGCGTGGCGATGCGCGGGGCGGACCATTCGCGCGTGGTTCCATCGCGCAGCACCAGCCGGTCGATCACCTCGTCGCCGCCGGCGTCACCCCCCTTGGCCAGCCACGCGATGCCGCGCGCGCGCATCGCCGCTTCGCCGCCAAGCGCCTGCAATTCCAGCACATTCGGGGTGGTCAGCGTGACCAGCGCCATCAGCCGTTCGAACCCGGCGATGGTATCGGCATCGGCCAGCGCCGCGCCGCTGGTGGCGATCATCACAGGATCGAACACGATGGGAATCGCCAGCGATTCCAGCCTGTTGGCGACGACATCGGCAATCGCGGGCGATCCCAGCATGCCGATCTTCACCGCATCCACGCCCAGATCGCCGACGCAGGCATCGATCTGCGCCGCCACCATCGCCGGATCGACCGCCTGCACGGCGTGAACGCCGGTGGTGTCTTGCGCGGTCAGCGCGCAGATGGCGGTCATGGCATAGCCGCCAAGCATGGTTATCGTCTTGATATCGGCCTGAATTCCGGCGCCTCCGCCCGAATCCGAACCGGCAATCGACAGGACGCGCGGCGGGTTCATGCCGCGCGGAACCTGCGCTCGACAGATGGCGGATGCTGCGCGTGGTGCTTGACCGCGCGGGTCGGCCGGTCGGTCAGTTCGCCGCTGCAATTGGGGCAGCGGTCGTCCAGTTCCTCGGCGCATTCGGCGCAGAACGTGCACTCGAACGAGCAGATGAACGCGCCCGGCGCCTCGGCCGGAAGGTCGGTGCCGCAGCGTTCGCAGTCAGGGCGCATTTCAAGCATTCCAGAACCCTCTTCAACACACCCTGACGGGCCCAGGTCGATCTAGCCCCCCCTCAGGTCGATCTCAACTTGCGGCCTTGCGCACCGCGTCGCAGATGCGATTCACGACCGCTTCAACCTCGTCCGCATCGTCGGCTTCGGCCATCACGCGGATCACCGGTTCGGTGCCCGAAGGGCGAATCACCAGCCGCCCGCGCCCGGAAAGCTGGGCCTCCGCTTCGGCAATCACGGCCTTCACGCTATCGGCCTCCAGCGGTTTGCCCCCGGCAAAGCGCACGTTCTTCAGCAGCTGCGGCACGGGATCGAACAGGTGCAGCGTCTCGCTCGCCGGTTTGCCGCTGGCGACCAGCGCGGCCAGCACCTGCAACGCGGCAACGGTGCCGTCGCCGGTGGTGCCGTGATCGATCAGGATCATGTGGCCGGATTGTTCGCCGCCCACGTTGAAGCCACCTTCGCGCATCTTTTCAAGCACATGGCGGTCCCCCACGGCAGTGCGCACCAGATCGAGCCCCTGCCCGTTCAGAAAGCGCTCCAGCCCGAGGTTGGACATCACCGTGGCCACCACGCCGCCGCCGCGCAGTTCGCCCCGCGCGGCAAGCTGGCTGCCGATCAGCGCCATGATCTGGTCGCCATCGACGGTCTGGCCCTTTTCATCCACCACGATCAGCCGGTCGGCATCGCCATCCAGCGCGATGCCCACGTCGGCGCGCACTTCGCGCACCTTGGCCTTGATCGCATCGAGATGGGTGGAGCCGACGCCGGCGTTGATGTTCTTGCCGTTGGGTTCAACGCCAATGGCGATCACTTCCGCGCCCAGTTCCCACAAGGCCGAAGGGGTGACGTGATAGGCCGCGCCATGGGCGCAATCGACCACGATGCGCAGGCCATCCAGCCGCACGTCATGCGGCAGCGAGCCCTTGACCGCGTGGATATAGCGACCGCGCGCGTCATCGATGCGGCGGGCGCGACCAACGTCTTCGGACGCGGCAAGGTCCAGTTCCTCGCCCAGCAGGGCCTCGATTGCCAGCTCGTCCTCGTCCGACAGCTTGAAGCCGTCGGGGCCGAACAGCTTGATGCCGTTGTCCTCGAACGGGTTGTGGCTGGCCGAGATCATCACGCCGACATCGGCGCGCATTTCGCGCGTCAAAAGCGCAACGGCAGGGGTGGGCATCGGCCCGAGCAGGACCACGTCCATGCCCACGCTGGTAAAACCGGCGGTCATCGCGTTTTCGAGCATGTAGCCCGAAAGGCGCGTGTCCTTGCCGATCACCACGCGGTGGCGGTGCGCGCCGCGCAGGAAATAGGTGCCCGCGGCCTGCCCCACCTTCATTGCGGTGGCGGCGGTCATCACGCCGGCATTGGTCCGGCCCCGGATCCCGTCGGTGCCGAAGAACTTGCGTGCCATCTGCAGTCCAAATCCCTTTTCTGCGCGCCATATGACGCGGATTGCCGTTTCGCCCTACACGATTACTCTAACCAGTGCATGAACCAAGCCATGAACGATCCTTCACCCGCAGATTCTGCATCCTTTACCCTGCCCGCGATCACGCAGATCCCGGCGGGGTGGACCTTTGCCGGGCTGGCGACAGGGCTTTTCGGCGGGCTGGCGCTGGCCTTTTCCGCACCGCAGGCGCTGCCCGCCGTGCTGGCGGTGGCCGGCCCGGTGGGCGACCTGTGGCTGCACGCGTTGCAGGCGACGATCGTGCCGCTGGTGGCCGCGCTGCTGTTCACGGGCGTGGTGCAGACCGTGGCGACCGCCAGCGCGGGCACGATGGCACGGCACAGCCTTGGCTATTTCCTGGCCTTCCTGGGGTTCAGCGCCGCGATGTCGCTGGCGGTGACGCCCGCCTTGCTGGCGTGGCTGCCCATCCCCGGCGCGGCGGGCGCGGCGCTGCGCACCAGCCTTGCCGCGCCCGCGCCTTCGGGGGCGGTGCCCGGCCTTGGCGACTATCTGCGATCGATCGTGCCAACCAACGTGCTGGACGCCGCCGCCAACGACCGGATGCTGCCGATGATCCTGTTCATGGCGGTGTTCGCGCTGGCCACCACGCGGCTGGAGCGCCGCCAGCGCGAGGCGATGACGACGTTCTTTGCCGCGCTGGCATCGGCAATGCTGGTGGTGATCGGCTGGGTGCTGGCACTGGCCCCGCTGGGCGTGCTGGCGCTGAGCCTGACCGTGGCGGCCAAAAGCGGCCCCGCCGCCATCGGCGCGCTGGCGCACTATGTGCTGGTGGTGGTGCTGACAGGATCGGTGGTGTTGCTTTCGGGCTATCCCTTTGCCGCGCTGGTGGCGCGCGTGCCGCTGGGTCGGTTTGCGCGCGCGATGGTGCCGGTGCAGGTGTTTGGGCTGTCCACGCAAAGCTCGCTCGCCTCTCTGCCAGCGATGCTGGGCGCATGCGCGCGGCTGAACGTGCGGGCGACCACGGCGGAATTCGTGCTGCCGCTGGCGACCGCGCTGTTCCGCGCGACCAGCCCGGCGATGAACCTTGCGGTCGTGGTCTATGTGGCGAAATGGTATGGCGTGCCGCTGTCCCCCGCGACCATCGCATCGGGCTGGGTGATGGCCATTCTGGTTTCGCTGAGTTCGGTCAGCCTGCCCGGCACGATCAGCTATGTCGCCTCTGTCGGCCCGATCGCGATGGCGATGGGCGTGCCGGTGGCGCCGCTGGCGCTGCTGGTGGCGGTGGAAGTGTTGCCCGACCTGATGCGGACGCTGGGCAACGTCACGCTGGACGTGGCCGTGACCGCCGCGGTGGATGCGCATGCGGCGGAAGGGGCCGCGCATGGGACGGACAGACAAGCCGCGTCATAATCGCTTCTCTCCCGCTTATCGATTGAAAAAACTCACTGGAAAGACAGGGAAATATTCGTGAGGGGCGGGCAACCGCCGCGCCTTGCGCGCGTTGGTCCGTGAATCTTTTCCAGACGGAGTTCCCATGGCGATCACCCTCTCCCCCCTGCCTTATGCCGATACCG
>JBDLVU010000101.1:0-9670 GCA_039804665.1 Pseudomonadota bacterium
GTCGACCAGGTCGACGCCACCCGTATCGTGGTCCGCGCCTCGGGCGATATCGAGGCCGGCCAGTCGGGCGTCGACATCTATCGCCTGCAGAAGTTCGAACGCTCGAACCAGTCGACCTGCATCAACCAGCGCCCGCTGGTGAAGGTGGGCGAACTGGTCGAAAAGGGCGACATCATCGCTGACGGTCCCTCGACCGAGTTCGGCGAACTGGCGCTGGGCCGCAACGTGCTCGTCGCGTTCATGCCCTGGAACGGCTACAATTACGAAGACTCCATCCTGATCTCCGAACGGATCGTGAAGGAAGACGTCTTCACCTCGATCCACATCGAGGAGTTCGAGGTCATGGCCCGCGACACCAAGCTCGGGCCCGAAGACATCACCCGCGACATTCCGAACGTCGGTGAAGAAGCGCTGCGCAACCTCGACGAGGCCGGCATCGTTTACATCGGCGCCGAAGTGCACCCGGGCGATATCCTCGTCGGCAAGATCACCCCGAAGGGTGAATCGCCGATGACGCCGGAAGAAAAGCTGCTCCGCGCGATCTTCGGCGAAAAGGCCAGCGACGTGCGCGACACTTCGCTTCGCCTGCCGCCGGGCGTTTCGGGCACGATCGTGGACGTGCGCGTGTTCAACCGCCACGGCATCGAGATCGACGACCGTACCCGCGCGATCCAGAACGAGGAAATCGAACGCCTCGCCAAGGACCGCGAGGACGAACGCGCGATCCTCAACCGTGCGACCTTCAACCGTCTGCGCGACATGCTGCTGGGCCAGGTGGCCACGGCCGCGCCGAAGGGCATCAAGAAGGGTGCTGAGATCGACGAGCAGGTACTTGCCGATGTCGAGCGTCACGAATGGTGGAAGTTCGCCGTGGCCGACGATACGCGCCAGCAGCAGCTGGAAGCGGTCAAGGGTCAGTACGACGCCAGCGTCAAGGCGATCCAGGAGAAGTTCGAGGATCGCAAGGAGAAGCTGGAGCGCGGTGACGAACTCGCCCCGGGCGTGCTCAAGATGGTCAAGGTGTTCGTTGCGGTGAAGCGTAAGCTGCAGCCGGGCGACAAGATGGCCGGCCGCCACGGCAACAAGGGTATCATCAGCCGCATCCTGCCGCAGGAAGACATGCCGTTCCTCGAAGACGGCACGCCGGTGGACTTCGTGCTCAATCCGCTGGGTGTGCCTTCGCGCATGAACGTCGGGCAGATCTTCGAAACGCACCTTGGCTGGGCCGCGCGCGGCCTTGGCAAGCGGATCGGCGCGGCGCTGGATTCGTGGCGCGAAGCCAACCCGAACCCCGAAGCCGGCCAGCCGCCGGAAGCGGTGCGCGAGTTGCTCAAGGAGATCTACGGCAGCAACTACACGGCCGAGATCGAAGCGCGCAGCGACGACCAGATCGTCGATTTCGCGCAGTCGGTGCGCCTTGGCGTGCCGATGGGTTCGCCGGTGTTCGACGGCGCGGTGGAAAAGGACGTGACCGACATGCTGCGTCTCGCCGGGCTCGATGAATCGGGTCAGGTGGACCTTTATGACGGCCGCACGGGTGACCGCTTCGACCGTAAGGTCACCGTGGGCATGAAGTACGTGCTCAAGCTGCACCATCTTGTCGACGACAAGATCCACGCACGTTCCATCGGGCCGTACTCGCTCGTCACCCAGCAGCCGCTGGGTGGTAAGGCGCAGTTCGGTGGCCAGCGCTTCGGCGAAATGGAGGTCTGGGCGCTCCAGGCCTATGGCGCCGCGTACACGTTGCAGGAAATGCTGACGGTGAAGTCGGACGACGTGGTCGGCCGCACCAAGGTCTACGAAGCGATCGTCAAGGGCGACGATACCTTCGAGGCCGGCATTCCTGAGAGCTTCAACGTGCTCGTCAAGGAAATGCGCTCGCTGGGTCTCAACGTCGAACTCTCGTCGCTGGACGATGACGACGACGACGGCCTCGCGCAGGCGGCGGAATAACGGATCGGGCGGCCTTCGGGCCGCCCGCCTCCGAGCCTCCAGATTTCACGTCCAGAGCCTCAATGCGAGGCAAGGGAACGGCAAAAAATGAACGACCTGACCAAATTCACCAACCAGCTCGCCAAGCCCGAGACCTTCGACCAGATCCAGATCGGTCTGGCGTCGCCCGAGCGCATCCGCAGCTGGTCCTTCGGCGAGATCAAGAAGCCGGAAACCATCAACTACCGCACGTTCAAGCCTGAGCGTGACGGCCTGTTCTGCGCGCGCATCTTCGGCCCCGTGAAGGACTACGAGTGCCTGTGCGGCAAGTACAAGCGCATGAAGTACAAGGGCGTCGTCTGCGAAAAGTGCGGCGTCGAAGTGACCGTGACCAAGGTGCGCCGCGAGCGCATGGGCCACATCGAGCTGGCCGCGCCGGTTGCGCACATCTGGTTCCTCAAGTCGCTGCCTTCGCGCATCGGCCTGCTGCTCGACATGCAGCTGAAGCAGCTGGAGCGCATCCTGTACTTCGAAAGCTATGTGGTGACCGAGCCGGGCCTGACCCCGCTTGAAAACTACCAGCTGCTGACCGAAGACGAACTGCTCGACGCGCAGGACGAGTATGGCGAAGACGCCTTCAGCGCCGGGATCGGCGCCGAAGCGGTCAAGCACATGCTGATGAACCTGGACCTTGAACAGGAACGCAAGGACCTGCTTGAGGAACTGGCCACCACCAAGTCCGAGCTGAAGCCCAAGAAGATCATCAAGCGGCTCAAGGTCGTCGAATCGTTCATCGATTCGGGCAACCGCCCCGAATGGATGATCCTTGACGTCGTGCCGGTCATCCCGCCTGAACTGCGCCCGCTGGTGCCGCTGGATGGTGGCCGTTTCGCAACCTCGGATCTCAACGATCTGTATCGCCGCGTCATCAACCGCAACAACCGCCTGAAGCGCCTGATCGAACTGCGCGCGCCGGACATCATCGTCCGCAACGAAAAGCGCATGCTGCAGGAAGCGGTTGACGCGCTGTTCGACAACGGCCGTCGTGGCCGTGTCATCACCGGTGCCAACAAGCGTCCGCTGAAGTCGCTGTCCGACATGCTCAAGGGCAAGCAGGGCCGCTTCCGTCAGAACCTGCTCGGCAAGCGCGTCGACTATTCGGGCCGTTCGGTCATCGTGACCGGCCCGGAACTGAAGCTGCACCAGTGCGGCCTGCCCAAGAAGATGGCGCTCGAACTGTTCAAGCCGTTCATCTACGCGCGTCTGGATGCCAAGGGTCTTTCGATGACCCTGAAGCAGGCCAAGAAGTGGGTCGAGAAGGAACGCAAGGAAGTCTGGGACATCCTGGACGAAGTGATCCGCGAACACCCGGTCATGCTCAACCGTGCGCCTACGCTGCACCGTCTGGGCATTCAGGCGTTCGAACCCGTGCTGATCGAAGGCAAGGCGATCCAGCTGCACCCGCTCGTCTGCTCGGCCTTCAACGCCGACTTCGACGGTGACCAGATGGCCGTCCACGTGCCGCTCTCGCTGGAAGCCCAGCTGGAAGCGCGCGTGCTGATGATGTCGACCAACAACATCCTCAGCCCTGCCAACGGCAAGCCGATCATCGTGCCTTCGCAGGACATGGTGCTGGGCCTTTACTACCTGTCGATGGATCGCAAGGGCGAGCCGGGCGAAGGCATGATGCTGGCCGACATGGCCGAAGTGCATCAGGCGCTTCACCATGGCGCGGTGACCATGCACACGAAGATCGTGGCGCGCGTCCCGCAGACCGATGAGAACGGCGAGCAGTACCTGAAGCGTTATGAAACGACGCCGGGCCGCATGCTGATCGGCGAATGCCTGCCCAAGAACCACACGGTGCCCTTCGAGCTGGTGAACCGCCTGCTCACCAAGAAGGAAATCGCGGACGTTATCGATCAGGTCTATCGCCACACCGGCCAGAAGGACACGGTGCTGTTTGCCGACGCCATCATGGCGCTGGGCTTCCGCAACGCGTTCAAGGCGGGCATCAGCTTCGGCAAGGATGACATGATCATCCCCGACAGCAAGGATGCGCTGGTGGGCGAAACCAAGGAACTGGTTGCCGACTACGAGCAGCAGTACCAGGACGGCCTGATCACCCAGCAGGAAAAGTACAACAAGGTCATCGACGCCTGGAGCCGTTGCGGCGATCAGGTGGCCGCGGCCATGATGGACGAAATCCGCGCGACCCCGGTGGACGAGCACGGCCGTGAAAAGCCGGTCAACTCGATCTACATGATGTCGCACTCCGGCGCCCGTGGTTCGCCAACCCAGATGAAGCAGCTGGCGGGCATGCGCGGCCTTATGGCCAAGCCGTCGGGCGAGATCATCGAAACGCCGATCATCTCGAACTTCAAGGAAGGCCTGACCGTCCTTGAATACTTCAACTCCACCCACGGCGCCCGTAAGGGCCTGGCCGATACCGCGCTCAAGACGGCAAACTCGGGTTACCTGACCCGCCGTCTGGTCGACGTGTCGCAGGATTGCGTCGTGACCGTGAACGACTGCGGCACCGAACGGGCGCTGGAAATGCGCGCGATCGTGCAGGGCGGTTCGACGATCGCCTCGCTGGGCGAACGTATCCTCGGCCGTACGCTGGCCGAAGACATGATCGAGGCGAAGACCGGTGAGGTCATCGTGGAGAAGGGTGCCCTGCTTGACGAGCCTACCGTGGCGCGCATCGAGGCTGCGGGCGTCCAGTCCGCGCGCATCCGTTCGCCGCTGATCTGCGAAGCGCCGCAGGGCGTTTGCGGCACTTGCTACGGCCGTGACCTTGCGCGCGGTACGCCGGTGAACATCGGCGAAGCGGTCGGCGTCATCGCGGCGCAGTCGATCGGTGAACCGGGCACGCAGCTGACCATGCGTACGTTCCACATCGGTGGTGCGGCGCAGGTGAACGAACAGTCGCACCTTGAGGCGATCTGCGATGGCACCGTGCAGTATCGTGACATCCCGACGATCACCGATTCGCGTGGCCGTCGCCTGTCGCTGGCGCGCAACGGCGAAATCGTGGTGATCGACACCGATGGCCGCGAACGCGCGATCCACCGCGTGCCTTACGGTACCCACCTGCTGCATGAAAACGGCGCCATCATTTCGCAGGGCGATCGCCTGGCGGAATGGGATCCGTTCACCACGCCGGTGATCACCGAAAAGCCCGGTATCGTCCGTTATCAGGACCTGATCGACGGCCGCACCCTGACGGAGCAGGTCGACGAAGCGACGGGTATCGCCCAGCGCGTCGTCACCGAAAACCGCGCCGGCAGCCGTGGCAAGAAGGAAGATCTGCGTCCGCGCCTGACCTTGCTTGACGAAAACTCCGGTGAAGCCGCGCGCTACATGATGGCCCCGGCCACCACGCTGTCGGTCGAAGACGGTCAGGAAGTGAAGGCGGGTGACATTCTTGCCCGTGCTTCGCGCGAAGCCGCCAAGACGCGCGACATCACCGGCGGTCTGCCGCGCGTTGCCGAGCTGTTCGAAGCGCGCAAGCCGAAGGACAACTCGATCATCGCGAAAATCGCGGGCCGCATCGAGTTCGTTCGTGATTACAAGGCCAAGCGCAAGATCGCGATCATCCCGGAAGAGGGTGAACCGGTGGAATACCTGGTGCCCAAGAGCCGCGTGATCGACGTGCAGGAAGGCGACTACGTCAAGAAGGGCGACAACCTGATTTCCGGTTCGCCGGACCCGCACGACATTCTGGAAGTCCTCGGCGTGGAAGCGCTGGCGGAATACCTCGTCGCGGAAATCCAGGAAGTCTATCGCTTGCAGGGCGTTAAGATCAACGACAAGCACATCGAGGTGATCGTTCGCCAGATGCTGCAGAAGGTCGAGATCACCGACGGTGGCGACACCACGCTGCTGCCGGGCGAGCAGGTCGACCTTGAGGAAATGAACGAAGTGAACAGCAAGCTGGAAGCGGGGCTGCGCCCTGCCGAAGGCAAGCCTGTGCTGCTGGGCATTACCAAGGCCTCGCTGCAAACGCGTTCGTTCATCTCGGCGGCGTCGTTCCAGGAAACCACCCGCGTGCTCACGCAGGCGGCGGTCGAAGGCAAGAAGGACTCGCTGATCGGCCTGAAGGAAAACGTCATCGTGGGCCGTCTCATCCCCGCCGGTACCGGTGCGGGCATGAACCGTCTGCGCGTGGCGGCTTCCAGCCGCGATGCGGCGCTGCGGGCGGCGAACCGTCGCCTTCAGGAAGCGCTCATCGCGCCGCAGTCTGCGGCCGAAGAGCATGCGGCCGAACTGGCGCAGGGTCCCGAAGCAGCGATCGGCGACGATCCGCTGGCGGCGGTCGAGGGTGAAACCCACGGCACCGACGCCGATGCGGGAGACTACCTGATCGAAGGCGGCGAGGGCGAATAAGTCCTCCTCGCAACCTGCGCTTCATGAACAGGCCCCGCCGGAGTGATCCGGCGGGGCCTTTCGTTTGGCGACCTACGCATTTGCCGCGAGGCCTGTCCCCCGCGCGAATTAACCAACGCACCCTATGAAATTGGACAACTGCCGCAGAGTCCGGAGCTTCCCATGATCAGCAGCAAGGTGCGCATCGTTGCCCGAGTCTTGATCGTCGCCTTCCTCATCGGCATCGCCGTGGCCACGGCGGTCGTCTTTGTGATTCGCCATGGCGGCCCGATCTCGAAGCGTGCGGCGCTGCAGGAGGAACTCATCGCGGATGTCCTCCCGCCGCCGGCCTTCGTCGTGGAATCCTATCTCCACGCCGCGCGCATCCTGCACGAGCCTGCCCACGCAGAGCCCGAAATCGCACAGCTGAAGCAGGAACATGCCGAATTCAACGCCCGCGTCGCCTACTGGAAATCGGCGCCCCTGCCCGAGGCGCTGCGGGAACCTGTCCGGCGTACGCTTTTTACCGCGGAGCATTTCTGGGACCTGATGGACGAACGCTTCCTCCCGGCGGTTGCGGCGCAGGACGGCGCGACGATGGCCAGGGTGTTCGATGAAGACCTTACGCCCGCCTACGAGGCCCAGCACGGGCAGGTAGAACAGCTTGTACGCCTGTCGCACGCCGCCAGCGCGGACGCCGACCAGAGCGATCTGACCCGCGTGATCGTGGCGATGGCCTTCCTTGGGCTCATGGCGGTGTGTGCCGTGGGCGTCATCCTCATGCTTTCGCGGGCGCTCAATCGCGTGGTCGTGGGGCCGGTCGTACAGACTGCGGACGTCATGCGCCGGATGGCCGATGGCGACTATCGGCAGCCGGTGGATGGCGTGGAGCGCAGCGACGAGGTGGGTATGATGGCCCGGGCCATCGAGGTCTTCCGCGAAAATGGCGTGGCGCGCATCCAGGCCGCCGCCGATCAGGAAGCCGTCGTCATCGCGCTCACCACTGGGCTGGAGCGACTGGCGGCCAAGGACCTCGAATTCCGCATCGAGAACACCTTCCCGCCAAGCTACGAGATGCTGCGCCGCAACTACAACGCGGCCGTGGATTCGCTGGCCGAGGCGCTGCGAACGGTGCGCGTCGGCGCCGCCAGCGTGCGTACCAGCATTCAGGAAATCCACGCGGCATCCGACGATCTTGCGCAGCGCAACGAACAGCAGGCCGCGCGCCTTGCCCAGACGGCCAGTGCGATGAACGCCGTTACCGGATCGATCCAGCAAACCGCCAGCGGTGCGGTCAGCGTGCAGCAATCGATCGCATCGGCGCACCGCGAAGCGACACAAGGCGGCGAAGTGGTGCGTCAGGCGATCGAGGCGATGGCCGCGATCGAGCGATCGGCGGAGGAGATCGGCAAGATCATCACCGTCATCGACGGCATCGCCTTCCAGACCAACCTGCTGGCGCTGAACGCGGGGGTCGAGGCGGCCCGCGCGGGCGAGGCGGGCAAGGGCTTTGCGGTTGTCGCCACTGAAGTGCGCGCTTTGGCGCAGCGTTCGGCGGAGGCGGCGCAGGACATCAAGACCCTGATCACCACCAGCAGCGAACAGGTTGGCGCGGGGGTCGATCTGGTCGGCCAGACCGGCGAGCGTCTGGTCGGCATCGTCGAACGGGTGGGCGAGATCACCCACGCGATCGGCGCTATTGCAGAGGCCGCGCAAGGGCAGGCGGCCCACCTGCAGCAGGTAAACGTCGCGGTTGGTGAAATGGACCACATGACGCAGCAGAACGCCGCGATGGTCGAGGAATCGTCCGCCGCCGCGCGCAGCCTTTCGGCTGAAGCCGGACGCCTGACCGAACTGGTCGCCTCGTTCCGCACGCGCGACGTGGACAACCGCCCCGCCCATATCGCGGAACCCACCCGCTTCCGCCGCACATCAGGGCTTCAGGAAGCGGCGCCACCGCCGCGCATCGCTTTGGCCAGCTGACACGAAAAAGCCCCGGACGCATCGCTGCGCCGGGGCCTTTTCGCGGGTCGTTGCCGACCGATCAGCGGGCCTTGCGGTGCTCGCCCTTGACCCAACGAACGGTGCCCGAGCTGGCGCGCATCACCACGCTTTCGGTGGTCATCACCCCGCTCTTGTGCACCTTCACGCCGGCCAGCAGCGAGCCGTCGGTCACGCCGGTCGCGGCGAAAATGCAGTCGCCCTTGGCCAGTTCCTTGAGGTCGTACTGCTTGTTCAGGTCCTCGATGCCCCACTTGCGGGCGCGGGCGCGCTCGTCATCGTTGCGGAACAGCAGGCGGCCCTTGAACTGACCGCCGACGCAGCGCAGCGCGGCTGCGGCCAGCACGCCTTCCGGCGCACCGCCCGAACCCATGTACATGTCGATGCCGGTGTCATCGTTGGTCACCGCGATCACGCCGGCCACGTCGCCGTCGGGGATCAGGCTGATCCCGCAGCCCAGCGCACGCAGTTCGGCGATCAGGTCTGCGTGGCGCGGGCGGTCCAGCACGCAAACGATGATGTCGCCCGGGGCCACGCCCTTTGCCGCCGCCACGGCCTTGACGTTGTCGGTCACCGACTTGTCGAGATCGATGATGCCTTCGGGATAGCCCGGCCCGACCGCCATCTTGTCCATGTACACGTCGGGAGCGTTGAGCAGGCCGCCCTCTTCGGCCACGGCCAGCACGGCCAGCGCGTTGGGTCCGGCCTTCGCGGTGATGGTGGTGCCTTCCAGCGGATCGAGCGCGATGTCGATCTTGGGACCGGTGCCCGGTGCCGCGCCGACCTTTTCACCGATGTAGAGCATCGGCGCCTCGTCGCGTTCGCCTTCACCGATCACCACGGTGCCGTCCATCCACAGTTCGTTGAACGCCGCGCGCATCGCTTCGACCGCCGCGTGGTCGGCCGCCTTTTCGTCGCCGCGCCCGATCAGCTTTGAGGCGCCGATGGCGGCGGCCTCGGTCACGCGCACCATTTCCAGCACGAGGACACGATCAAGGACTTGCGAGGCTTCGGGGGCGATCTTGGCGGAGGAATCGGTCAAGGGGGAGGCTCCTGTATCAGTGCAGGCGAAGGGTTGTGCAGACGTATGCGTGACTAGACCCCGAAGGGGCGGTTTGTCGAGTGCGACCCGGATTGTTCCGGAATTGTGCGCGGCCGGCGCGGCATGCACAGGTCATGGCAGCCGCCGATGACACGCGCGTTGCCGCACCGTTTCATTCCTCCAGGATGTGCATCACGAGCGGCGGCTCGCCAAGGTTGGGCGATCCTTCGAGCAGCCGCAGCGCCTCCGCGATGCCGCTCTCCGGGCCTTCGTGGGTAACCATCGCCACAAGAACGCGCTCCTCGCCGTTCACGTCAACCCGTC
>JBDLVU010000102.1:0-9646 GCA_039804665.1 Pseudomonadota bacterium
TCCATCGCGCGCTGGATCGTTTCACGCGGCTGCACGCGCCCGATGGCCTGCTGCACGTTCGGATCGAGCGTCTGCACGCCCAGGCTGGCCTTGATCACGCCGATGCCGCGAATGGCGAGCAGCCAGTCGGGCGAAAGGCTGCGCGGATCGAGTTCGATGGAAAGCACCGGCTGCTGCATCCGGAATGCGAGCGTCAGCGTATCGACCAGACGGACGAAATCGGTGGGCTTGATCGCGTTGGGACTGCCACCGCCAAAGGCGATGCGCGAGATGCGCACCGAAGGGTGCAGTTCGCCAGCGACCAGCTCGATCTCGTGATGCAAGGCCTCGAGATAGGCGGTCAGGCGGTGCGTCTTGTTGGCAGCGCCGGTGTTGCAGCCGCAGTACCAGCAGATTTCCTGGCAATAGGGGATGTGGAGGTAGAGCGAGACGGTGCCGCGCAGCGCACGCAGAGAGGCACGCTGGCGGTCCTCGAAGCTTTCCTCCACGAACTCTGCCGCGGTGGGATAACTGGTGTAGCGCGGGACCGCCCGGGTGAGCAGTTCGGGGTAATAAGTCCAGTCGGCAAAGTGCTCAGGCGGCATCGGGGTCATCCTCTTCCCCGCAACAGCTATTGCCGCCATCCCGCTTGCGCATTGAGATATGGCAAATCTTGCAGCACGGTGCGCCGCCCGGACCATCATTTTTCATCGGCACGCGCACGGGCACGGCGCGGCCCGCCTCGCCACAGATCGGCACGAGCATGACGGAACCGCCGGTGGCGACCGGGGCCGCCATCTGCATCACCGCAAGCGGGGCCAGCAGGGCGAACATGCGGCTCACTTGTCGTCGTCGTCCTCATCCTCGATCAGGATGCGCGCGGCGGCGCCATCGAGATCGGAAAACTGCCCCTTCTTGAGCGCCCAGAAGAACGCGGCGAGACCGGTGAGACCCATGCCGAGCGCGATGGGGAGGAGGAAGGCGAGCGAAGTCATCGGCTCACTCCCGCCCGGTGGCGCGCGCAAGGCGCAGCGAATTGGCGACGACGATCAGCGACGAAGTGCTCATCGCCACGGCCGCGAGCAGCGGCGTGACAAGGCCAGCGATGGCAAGCGGCACGGCCAGCACGTTGTAGCCGATGGCCAGCACGAAGTTCTGCCGGACCACGCGCATGGTGGCGCGCGCCGCGCGCACGCCGCGCGGCAGGGCCATGAGCGAATCGCCGGTGAACACAAGGTCGGACGCCTGCCGGCCGACATCGCTGGCGCTGCCGGGGGCCATCGAGGCATTGGCAGCGGCGAGCGCGGGGCCATCGTTGAGGCCGTCGCCGACCATCAGCACCTTGCGCCCCGCCCCTTGCAGGCGGGCGATGGCGGCCTGCTTGTCGGAAGGGCTGGCGGCGGCTTGCGCGGTCAGGCCGGTCTGGCGCGCGGCTTCGGCCACGGCGGGGACCGAATCGCCCGACAGGATCGAGCATTCGATGCCAAGCGCCTGAAGCGCGGCAAGCGCGGGCGCGGCATCGGGGCGGATGCGATCGGCAAAGCCGATGACGCGCGCCGGACGATCGCCGACGCTGAGCGCGGTGGCCATGCCATCGGCGGCGACAGGTTTGCCCAGCGAGACCGAAATGCCGTTCCAGATCGCGGTAACGCCGCGCCCGGGCACTTCCTGCACGTCGACCAGATCGGCAACCTTTACCCCGCGCGCGGCGAGTGCCTGAGAAAGGCCGAGCGAAAGCGGGTGTCGGCTGTGGCTGGCGAGCGCGAGCGCGACCGAGGCTTCATCGGCGGAAAGGCCGGCAATCGCGGCCTCATCGGGCACCGGACGACCGAGGGTGAGCGTGCCGGTCTTGTCGAGCAACGCGCGATCCACATCGGCAAGGCGTTCCAGCGCGGAGCCGTCCTTCACCAGAATGCCGCGCTTCATCAACGCGCCCGCAGCGACGACCTGCGCCACGGGGACGGCAAGGCCAAGCGCGCAGGGACAGGTGATGATGAGCACCGCGATGGCGATGACGAGCGAGTGATAGACCCCTGCCCCTGCCAGCATCCAGCCGGCAAAGCTGAGCGCGGCCAGTGTGTGGACGGCCGGCGCATAAAGGCGCGAGGCACGATCCGCGATGCGGACATAGGCCGAGCGCGATTGCCCGGCGGCATCCATCAGACGCGCGATTTCGGCCAGCGCTGTGTCCTGCCCGATGGCGGTAACGCGCACATCGACCGGGGATTCGACGTTGAGCGTACCCGCGTGGACCGGATCGCCCGGCTTGGCGGGCACGGGCGCGCTTTCGCCGGTCAGCAGCGATTGATCGAACGTGCTCAGGCCCGCGATCACTTCGCCATCGGCGGCAAGGCGTTCGCCGGAGGCGACGCGCATGACCATGCCGGGCGCCAGCGCAGCGGCGGCAACCCAGCGGGTGGCGCCATCGGATTCCACCACCATCGCGCCACTGGCGGCCTGCCGCAGCAGCGAATCCACGCCCGCGCGGGCGCGATCGCGCATCATCGCGTCAAGGCAGCGCCCCGCGAGCAGGAAGAACAGCAGCATCAGCGTGCCGTCGAACCACGCCTCCTGCCCGTGGGTGACGGTTTCATACAGCGAGAGGCAGGTGGCGAGCGTGACGCCGATGGAGATCGGCACGTCCATGTTGGTCCGCCCGCGCCGCAGCGCGGCGAAGGCCGAGGAAAAGAACGGGCGGCCGGAAAAGACGATCGCGGGCACACCGATGGCGGCCGAGATCCAGTGGAACATATCGCGCGTGGTGCCCTCGGCGCCCGACCAGATCGAAACCGACATCAGCATGACGTTCATGCAGGCAAAGGCGGCGACGGCGAGCGGCGCGAGCAGCGGCTTGACCGCCGAGGGTGCGTCTTCAACGATGACGCGCGGCTGCGCTTCGAACCCGGCGCGGGCCAGCGCGGCGACCAGATCGGGCATGTCCAGCCCGGGCTGGTGCACCACTTCGACCGTACGCGCGGTCAGGTTAGTGCGCGCGGACGAGACGCCTTCGAGCGCGGACAGGCCGCGCTCGACTTTGCCCATGCAGCCGGCACAGTGCATGCCGGGCACGGCAAGGACACTGTGAACCTGCGCGTCTGGCGCCAGACCCCGCGCGAGAGCGGTCACTCCACGTCCCCGATTTCGCGCCACGTGTGGCCCTGCGCCTCCACCGTCAGCTTCACCTGCCAGCGGCCGGACTCGAGCTTCGCCGCATAAAGGCCGGGTTCGGTTTCACGAAAGGTGATCTGTTCGTTGTGGCGCAGGCCGAGCGGGTGTTCGGCAACGGCCGTCACGCGTGCACCGGCCACGGGCGCGCCCCGGCTGTCGGTCACCTGCGCGCGGACATCGCCCCACGGGGCGCGATCGACCACCGCGTGCCAGCCCAGTGCCTTATCGGCGCGGGCCTGTTCCAGCCAGCCGTTGAACTTCTGGCTGGCGACATAGGAATTTTCGACGACGACGCCGCCGAAGGTCGAGATGGCGAACCGCGCCATCATCACGTTCACGGCAATGACGATGCCGAAGAACGTGATGAGGATGGTGGCCATGTGCCGTCCGGTGAACGGACGGCGGGTACGGCTCTGCTGGGTCACTGGCCGTTTCCTTCTGGAGTGGTGAACGTTGTGTGGGCGGTGTCTTGCCCACCTTCCTTGTCGTTCACCTTGATTTGGAACAAGAATTCCGCAGGCTTGGCACCACGCGGCAGGACCGCGTAAACACGCAGGCGGCGGGTTTCATCGGCCGGGACACTGATCGCCAGCGCAGGCCTGGCCTCGTTCGATTCCATGTCGTCGGTGTAGATCGCACCGCCCGGCAGGTCCGCGACGGACAGGGTCATCGGACGTGGGCGGTCTTCCATGTTGCGCAGCTTCACGGTGTAGCCGTTGCGCAGCGAACCATCGGACAGCATCACGTATTCCGGGTTGCGATCCTTGGCGACCGACAGGTTCACGCGGCTGCGCTGGCCGAGCATGAACAGCATGGCAAGGCCGATGCCCGCCCATACGCCAAAGTAGATCAGCGTGCGCGGGCGGAAGATCGTCTTGAGCAGCGGGGTATCGTCCTGCCCGTGCTGTTCCTTGTCGGCATCCACCAGCGTGCAATAATCGATCAGGCCGCGCGGACGGCCAACGTCGCTCATCGCCTTGTCGCAGGCATCGATGCACAGCGCGCAGGTGATGCAGCCGATCTGCGGCCCTTCACGGATGTCGATCCCGGTGGGGCAGACGGCCACGCATTGCAGGCAATCGATGCAATCGCCGAACGGTTCGCCGGCGACTTGCGCCTTTTGCGCGGCCTTGACCGACATGCGCGGTTCGCCGCGCCAGTGCTTGTAGGTGACGGTCAGCGACTTTTCATCGAGCATGGCGGTCTGGATGCGCGGCCACGGGCACATGTAGACGCAGACCTGCTCACGCATGAAGCCGCCAAGCCAGAAGGTCGTCAGCGTGAGCACGCCGGTGGTGGTGTAGGCAACCGGGTCCGCCGTGCCGGCCCAGAACGCATGCTGAAGCGTGGGCGCATCGGCGAAGTAGAAGATCCATGCACCGCCGGTAAAGAACGAGATGCCCAGATAAACGCCCCACTTGAACACGCGGCGCGCGATCTTGGAGGCAGTCCAGGGCGCGTTCTGCAGGCGTATCTGCGCGTTGCGATCGCCATCGATGAAGCGGTCGACGTGCTGGAACAGATCGGTCCACACCGTCTGCGGGCAGGCATAGCCGCACCACGCGCGGCCGACCGCGCTGGTCACCAGGAACAGACCGATGCCCGCCATGATCAGCAGGCCCGCCACGAAATAGAATTCGTGCGGCCAGATTTCGATGTCGAACATGTAGAAGCGGCGGTGGGCAAGGTCGACCAGCACCGCCTGATCGGGGGCATAGGGACCACGGTTCCAGCGCAGCCAGGGGGTGCCCCAGTACACGATCAGGCAAAAGGCCATGACCGCCCACTTGAAACGCCGGAAACGCCCGTCCGTCTTGCGCGGGAAGACCGACTTGCGCTTGGCGTAAAAGGAAATTTCGTTCGAATGGTCCGCGCGGGGAGACTTGGGATCATGCGCGTTCATTGCGTCGCGTCCTTGGGTTGCCGGCCGCAGCCCCGAAGGACTGCGGCCAGACAGGTACTCGGGTGTATTATTGGGCGACCGCCGGTGCAGCCGCAGGGGCCGGCGCGGCCGGAGCCGCTTCACCGCCGCCCAGCGAGTGGACATAGGCCGCCAGCATCTTGACCGTGACCGGATCGAGGCGCGCGCCCCAGGCCGGCATCACGCCATAGCGGGCGTTGGTGACGGTCTCGGTCAGGGTCTTGCGATCGCCGCCATAAAGCCAGATCGCATCGCTGAGCTTCGGCGCACCGACAGCGCGGCTGCCTTCGCCATTGGCGCCGTGGCAGACGGCGCAGTTCTGGGCAAAGACCTGCGAACCGCGCTGCGAGGACGGGCTCGCCTTTTCCTGACCGCTGATGACGCGGACATGGCTGACCACGTCCTGCACCTGCGCGGGCGTGAGGATGCCGTCGCGGCCGAAGGCGGGCATCTGGCTCATGCGGGTGGCGTCGTCACCCGGCTGGCGAATGCCGTTTTGCAACGTCTGGTGGATGGTGGCGATGTCACCGCCCCACAGCCAGTCGTCGTCGTTGAGGTTCGGGTAGCCCTTGGCACCCGCCGCGCCGGCGCCGTGGCACTGCACGCAGTTCACCTTGAACGCGGCCCGGCCGCCCTCGATCGCCGCGCGCAGCAGCTTCGGATCGGCGGCGAGCTGGTCGACCGGGGTCTTGTCGATCGCGGCGCGGACGGCGGCGCGCGAAGCGTCGGCGACCTTCATCTCGGTCGCCAACGATCCCCGGCTGGTCCAGCCCGCCGTGCCGGACGATGCCGAATGCAGCCCGGGGATCGCCGGATAGACCACGCAATACCCGACCGCAAAGGCGATGCAGGCGTAGAAGGACCACAGCCACCAGCGCGGCAGCGGGTTGTTGAGTTCCTCGATGCCATCCCATTCGTGGCCGACGGTTTCGACGCCGGTGGCGTCGTCAATGCGCTTATTCGCCATCGTTCTCATCCTTGAAGATCGAGTTGGCGGCTTCGGTGTTCTGGCCCTGCGCGCCCGGCCGGAACGGCCAGAGGCAAAGACCGATGAACACCACTCCCATGGCCACAAGGCCCCAGCTGTCCGCGAGGTGGCGGAGGACGTCGTAGGTGCTCATCGCCCCTTCTCCTTCGCCAGATCTTCCTGCGCGGCCGGAGCGTTGACATCGACCATCGTGCCGAGGACCTGCAGGTATGCGACGAGCGCATCCATTTCGGTCAGGCGCTTTGGATCGCCATCGAAGTCACGCGCCTGCGTCTTGGGATAGCGCTTCTTGAGGTCGGTGGTGTCTGCGTCCGGATCGGCCTGGGCGTTCAGGTCGTCGTTGGCCTTGGCGATGTCGTCCTTCGAATAGGGCACGCCGACCTGATAGAGCGCGCGCAGTTCGGCCGTCATGTCGCCTGCGTCCAGATCCTTTTCGGCAAGGAACTGGTAGGTCGGCATGATCGATTCCGGAACGACCGCGCGCGGGTCCTTCAGGTGCTGGACGTGCCATTCGTCGGAGTACTTGCCGCCCACGCGGGCCAGATCCGGCCCGGTGCGCTTTGACCCCCACTGGAACGGGTGGTCGTACATCGATTCCGCGGCAAGGCTGTAGTGGCCATAGCGTTCGACCTCGTCACGGAACGGACGGATCATCTGGCTGTGGCACACATAGCAGCCTTCGCGGATGTAGATGTCGCGGCCGGCCTGTTCGAGCGGGGTGTAGGGGCGAACCCCTTCCACCTTCTCGATCGTGTTGTCGATCCAGAACAGCGGCGCGATTTCCACGATGCCGCCAACCGTCACCGCAGCGAAGGCGAAGATGCCCAGCAGGGTGATGTTGCGTTCCAGCTTCTTGTGACGCTCCATGATGGAGAATGCCATTGTCTGTCTCCTTCCCGGGCGTTCAGGCGTGGGCCACCGTGCCGATGACCGGCACGTCCTTGGCGGCGTCGTACGGGGTTTCGGTCATCGGAGCCTCTTCACGAAGCTTCGAACCGGCGATGGTGCGGCCGATGTTCCAGGCCATGATCGCCCCGCCCGTCAGGTAGAGCAGCCCGCCGAAGGCGCGCAGCGCATACATCGGATGCAGCGCAGCGACGGTTTCGGCGAACGAGTTCACCAGATAGCCGTCCGGCCCGTATTCACGCCACATCAGGCCCTGCATGATGCCGGCCACCCACATCGAGGCCGCGTAGAACACGATGCCCACGGTCGCGAGCCAGAAGTGCCAGTTCACCATGCGCAGGCTGTAGAGACGTTCGCGGTTCCACAGGCGCGGCGCGAGGTAATAGAGCGTGCCGAAGGTGACCATGCCGTTCCAGCCGAGCGCGCCCGAGTGGACGTGACCGATGGTCCAGTCGGTGTAGTGCGAGAGCGAGTTGACGCTCTTGATCGACATCATCGGGCCTTCGAAGGTGCTCATGCCGTAGAAGGCAAGGCTCATCACGAACATGCGGATGATCGGGTCGGTGCGAATCTTGTCCCATGCGCCGTTCAGCGTCATCAGACCGTTGATCATGCCGCCCCAGCTGGGCATCCACAGCATGACCGAGAAGACCATGCCCAGCGTCTGCGCCCAATCGGGCAGCGCGGTGTAGTGAAGATGGTGCGGACCCGCCCAGATATACAGGAAGATCAGCGCCCAGAAGTGGATGATCGACAGGCGATAGCTGTAGATCGGGCGCTCGGCCTGCTTCGGCACGAAGTAGTACATCATCGCCAGGAAGCCGGCGGTGAGGAAGAAGCCGACCGCGTTATGGCCATACCACCACTGCACCAGCGCCCCCTGCACGCCGCCGAACGCGGAGATCGAGCGCGAGCCGAAGAAGCTGACGGGAATGGCGGCGTTGTTGACCAGATGCAGCATCGCAACGGTCACGATGAACGACAGGTAGAACCAGTTGGCGACATAGATGTGCGGTTCGGACCGCTTCAGGATCGTGCCGACGAAGACGGCAAGGTAGGACACCCAGACGACCGTCAGCCAGAGATCGACGTACCATTCCGGCTCGGCATATTCCTTCCCCTGGGTGATGCCCATGAGATAGCCGGTGGCGGCCAGCACGATGAACAGCTGGTAGCCCCAGAAGACGAAACGGGCGAGGCCGGGGAAGGCCAGCCTCGCCCGGCAAGTGCGCTGCACGACGTAGTACGACGTGGCAATGAGCGCATTGCCTCCGAATGCGAAGATGACCGCGCTGGTGTGCAGTGGGCGCAGGCGACCGAAGTTGATGTACTCGAGCCCGAAATTGAGCTGCGGGAACGTCAGCTCCAGCGCGATGTAGAGCCCCGCAAGGAACCCCGCCATGCCCCAGAACACCGTGGCAATGACCCCCCAGCGGATCGGATCATCATCATAACGCCCCTGATCCGGCGCCTTGAGGATACCCTTGGCGATCGAGTCCACGTCCGCCGTGCGCAGCGAGACGATCAGGCCGATCAGCGCGGCGAGCGCGCAGATGCCCATGTGGACAGCAAACCCCCAGTCGACCGCCAGCGCACAGGCGACGACGGCAAAAATCAAAGCGGCGAACCATAGGCCGCTTCGCGTGACGAGCGAAATCATGGAGCCTTCCCTTCCATGCAAAAAAGCAATCATGCCCCTGCGGCGGATGGAAGGCCACAACATTGACAGGGGTCAATAAGGGGGAAATTCGGCCTACTACCAAAGTCGTAGACGACACTTTGCAAATTTGCGTTCCGTCAATGCCGCTGATTCGCCGTTGCGCCATTTCCCGATCCACGCCGCGGGCAAAAAGGACAGCGAGGGGCTGGCCACCCGCTGCGGCAGGACTGAAACGCATGAAGAAGATCCTCACCGCGGTTCTCGCGGGTACCGCCATCATGGCTCCGGTTGCGGCGCACGCAGGTTCGGTCGATGGCAAGTGGCAGGTCAAGGTTCTCGGCACCGCCGTGCTTCCCGATGGCAAGATCGACAGCATCGATCCGGCAAGCTCCGCCGCCGTGGTCAGCACGCTCCAGACCGTTGCCGCCGGCGGCGCCGTCCAGACGAAGGCCAGCGACAACTACGTTCCGACGATTGCGGTGGAATACTTCTTCACCCCGAACTTCTCGGTGGAAACGATCTGCTGCCTTACCCAGCACCACGTGAACGGTGATGGCGGCCTTTCCGGCACCAACCTCGTCAACCACGTGCTGATCCTGCCGGCCACGGTAACGCTGAAGGCACACCTGCCGCTGGGCGCGATCAAGCCCTACGTCGGCGTCGGCCCCTCGGTGTTCTTCGTGATGGGTGAAAAGCCCGGCGCGACCGCAGCCTCGCTCGGCGTGAACAAGGTCTCGATGAGCAATTCGGTGGGCGTGGCGCTGCAGGCCGGTACGGATATCGCGCTGGGCAACAGCGGCTTTGGCCTCAGCCTTGATGCAAAGAAGTACTTCATCAAGCCGACCGCCAGCTTCTTTGTCGATGACACGCTGGTGCTGAAGACCAAGCACAAGCTTGATCCGTGGGTTCTGAGCGCGGGCGTCACCTACCGCTTCTGATGCGATCCATCATGATCACGCGCCAACCGCGCGTGATCATGAGGACGGTGGGCGGGACGGAACGGCGATCTGGGATCTCGCCGGCT
>JBDLVU010000103.1:0-9619 GCA_039804665.1 Pseudomonadota bacterium
CGGGCGGGGGAGCGGGCCGGTGCCGCAAGGGAAGGCCGGATGGCCTTCCCGCACTAAACAAAGACTCGGGCCGGTGCCGCAAGGTTTCCCGCACCTCACAAAATTCAATGCCCTGACGGATCCACGTAATCTTCCGGGATCGCCGCGTTGACGATGCCGCCGTCGATGGGAAGCGCCGTGCCCACAACATAGTCGCCTGCGCGGCTGGCGAGGTAGATCGCGCCGCCGGCCATGTCCTCAATGCTGCCGACGCGCCGCGAGGGGATGCCCTTGGCCGAGGCTTCGGGATTGAGCGCGGCGGCCTTGTTCATTTCCGACGGGAAGGCGCCGGGGCAGATGCAACTGGCGACGATGTTGTCCTTGATCAGGCGCGCGGCCATGCGCTTGGTCAGGTGGATGACGGCGGCCTTTGACGCTTGATAGCTGTAGGTTTCCCAAGGGTTCAGCCGCAGGCCGTCGATGGACGCGATGTTGATGACCTTGGCCGGGCGGGTGGCCGCGCCGGCCTTCAGCAGCGGGTGCAGCTTCTGCGTCAGGAAGAACGGTGTCTTGACGTTGAGGCTCATCACCTTGTCCCAGCCCGCTTCGGGAAAGACATCGAAATCCGCGCCCCACGCGGCGCCCGCGTTGTTCACGAGGATGTCGATGTGCGGTTCGCGGGCCGCCAGTTCGGCGGCCAGCGCCTCGCAGCCGGCAACGGTGGAGATGTCACCGGGCAGCGCGATGCACCGGACGCCAAGGCGGGCGGCGGTTTCCTCCACCACGGCGGCCTTGCGCGCGGTGATATAAACGCGCGCGCAGCCTGCGGCGATGAATCCTTCGGCGATCATTTCGCCAATCCCGCGCGATCCGCCAGTGACGACGGCCACGCGGCCTTCAAGGCTGAACAGCTTGGTGAAGTCCATGTGCGGGTTCCTCAATAGCCCGAAAGGCGTGCGACGCGTTCGGTGTGATAGCCGGCATCGCCCATGAATTCGGCCAGCGCGCGGTCGCGCTTCATGTATAGGCCGATGTCGAATTCGTCGGTCATGCCCACGCCGCCGTGCATCTGCACGCCTTCGCGCACGGCAAGATTGCACGCACGGCTGGCCTTGGCCTTGGCCACAGAAACCATCAGTTCGGCGCGATCGGACCCTGCTTCGAGCAGTTGCTGTGCCTTGATCGTGGCGGCTTCGGCGATTTCGAGTTCGGAATAGAGATGCGCGGCGCGGTGCTGAAGCGCCTGAAACTCTCCGATCAGACGCCCAAACTGCTTGCGCGTTTTCAGGTAGCCGGTGGTGATGTCGAATGCGCCCTGGCCCACGCCGGTGAGTTCGGCCGCTGAGCCGATCCGGCCGGCGGCGAGCATCCGGTTCAGCACCGCGCGGCCGCCGTCGACATCGCCGATGACGCAGTCGCCCGAAAGCTCCACGCCGTCGAAGGTCACATGGCTGGCCATCGAACTGTCGACCAGCCGGACGGAGTTGTGCCCCAGACCGGCGCTGTCCCTGGGCACGGCGAACAGGGTCACGCCATCGGCGTCACCATCCGTGCCAGAAGTGCGCGCGGCGACGATCAGCGCGTCGGCCGATGCGCCGTGCACCACGAAGTCCTTGCGCCCTTTCAGGCGGAAGCCGTTGCCCGATTTTTCGGCGGCCAGCGCGATGCGTTCGGGGCGATGCTTCGGCCCTTCGTCCACGGCGACGGCCAGCACGCTTTCGCCCGCGATCACGCCGGGCAGCCAGCGCCCGCGCAGGTCGTCCGATGCGGCGGCCAGCGCGGTGACGCCCATCACCGAGGTGGCGAGGAAGGGCGATGGCGTCAGGTTGCGGCCGATTTCGCGCAGCACGATTCCGGCCTCGACATGACCCATGCCCATCCCGCCATCGGCCTCGGCGGCGAGGATGCCGGTCAGGCCAAGCTCGGCAAACTGCTTCCACAAGGCATGGCCGAAGCCGTCCTGGCAATTCCGGTCACGCCAGTGGCGCAGCTGCTTCTTGATCGCGCCTTCCTCGGCCATGAAACCGGTGACGGTGTCGGCCAGCATGGCCTGATCTTCGCTGTGATAAAGCGGCATGGGTTCAGGCTCCCGGCAGGTCGAGAATGCGCTTGGCGATCACGTTCAGCATCACTTCGCTGGTGCCGCCCTCGATCGAGTTGGCCTTCGTGCGCAGCCATGAACGCGATGGCTTTCCGCCGTCGGTCGCTTCGCTGCCCCATTCCAGCGCGGTGCTGCCGCCCGCCGCCATCAGCAGTTCGTGGCGGCGCTTGTTCAGCTCGGTGCCGGCGTATTTCATCATGTTGGGTTGCGCGGGGTGGGCGCGGCCGACCTTTACTTCGTCCATGAACTTTTCGCCCATCGCGCCATAGGCGAGTGCGTCCACGTCGAACATCGCCAGTTCGGCGCGCAGGATCGGGTCTTCAAGCCCGCCGTTGCGCGCGCAGACCGCGCCGATGGCATTGAGCCGGTCCCCGCCGCCCGCGCCCGAGATCATTTCGCGCTCATGGCCCAGCAGGTACTTGGCCACGTCCCAGCCGCGGTTCAGTTCGCCCACGATCTGGGCCTTGGGCACCACCACGTTGTCGAAGAAGGTTTCGCAGAACGGCGAATTGCCGCTTATCAGGCGGATCGGCTTGGTGGTGACGCCGGGCGTTGTCATGTCGAACAGCAGGAAGCTGATGCCCTGATACTTGTTCGCCTTGTCGGTGCGGACAAGGCAGAAGATCCAGTCGGCCTTGTCGGCATAGGATGTCCAGATCTTCTGGCCGTTGACCACCCAGTGGTCCCCCTGATCCTCGCCAAAGGTCTGCAGCGAGACGAGGTCCGAACCGGAGCCGGGTTCGGAATAGCCCTGACACCAGCGGATTTCGCCGCGCGCGATCTGGGTCAGGTAATGGACCTTCTGTTCCTCGGTGCCGAACTTCAGCAGCGCGGGGCCCAGCATCCAGATGCCGAAGCTGGACAGCGGCGGGCGGGCGCCGATCCGGGCCATCTCCTCGCGCCATACTTTCGCCTCGGCGGCGGAAAGGCCGGCGCCGCCATAAGCCTTGGGCCAATCGGGCACAGTATAGCCCTTGGCCACGCAGGCATCGAGCCAGGCCTTTTGCGCTGCGTTCTTGAATTTGAAGTTGCGGCCGCCCCAGCACACGTCGTCCTCGTCGGCAACGGGTTCGCGCATTTCGGGCGGGCAGTTCGCTTCAAGCCACGCGCGGATTTCCGCACGGAAGGCGTCAAGGTCTGACATCGTCTGGCTCCTCTCTTAATCGAGAGGTTAAGGCGACTCGGGGCGGCCATGCAAGCGCGGATTTCCGGGCCTTTGCCCGAGCGTGGATGCCGTAGCGTCAACCATCCGAATTGCATCGAAAGGGCAATCCCGGCTTGATCTGGGGCAAGGCTTGGCGCACCCTTTAACCGCTAGATTAAGAACCGCGACGAGCGGCGGGCGGCGCCGCGACAGGAGAGGCAGATGGATTTCGATCCCACCGAACGGCAGGTCTATTGGCGGAATCGCGTGCGCGATTTCATCGAGCGCCATGTGCGCCCCCGGCACAAGGACTACAAGGCGAACCAGGCGTCGGGCGATCGCTGGAAGGTGCTGGACGTGGTGGAGGAGGAAAAGGCGCGGGCGAAGGAAGCCGGCATCTGGAACCTGTTCATGCCGCCGCGCAATTCGGGCCACCATCACGTGGACGACAGCTTTGAATTCGCGGGGCCCGGGCTGACCAATCTGGAATACGCGCTTTGCGCCGAGGAGATGGGGCGGATGGGCTGGGCGAGCGAGGTGTTCAATTGCTCCGCGCCCGATACCGGCAACATGGAAGTGCTGCACCGCTATGGCACGCGCGCGCAAAAGGAAGCGTGGCTGCAACCGCTGATGGACGGGCAGATTCGCTCGGCCTTCCTGATGACCGAGCCGCAGGTCGCTTCCTCGGACGCCACCAACGTGGAAACCGCGATCCGGCGCGAGGGCGACGAATACGTGATCAACGGCCGCAAATGGTGGTCTTCGGGCGCGGGCGATCCGCGCTGCAAAATCGCCATCGTGATGGGCAAGACCGATTTCGAGGCGAAGCGCCACCAGCAGCAGTCGATGGTGCTGGTGCCGCTCGATACGCCGGGCGTGGAAATCGTGCGGCACCTGCCGGTGTTCGGTTATGACGACGCGCCGCACGGGCACATGGAAATGCGCCTTACTGACGTGCGCATTCCCGCCACCAACATCCTGCTGGGCGAAGGACGCGGGTTCGAGATCGCGCAAGGCCGGCTTGGACCGGGGCGCATCCATCACTGCATGCGCACCATCGGCGTGGCCGAGGAAGCGCTGGCGAAGATGGCGCGGCGGCTGCAATCGCGCGTGGCCTTCGGAAAGCGGATCGCCGAACATTCGGTGTGGGAAGAGCGCATTGCCCGCGCGCGGATCGACATCGACATGACGCGCCTGCTGTGCCTGAAGGCCGCAGACATGATGGACAAGGTGGGCAACAAGGCCGCCGCGGCTGAAATCGCCATGATCAAGGTGCAGGCGCCCAACATGGCTCTGAAGATCATCGACGATGCCATTCAGGCGCACGGCGGCGGCGGCGTGTCCGACGACTTCGGCCTGGCCGAAAGCTATGCCCACATGCGCACGCTGCGGCTGGCTGACGGGCCGGATGAGGTCCACGCGCGTGCCATCGCGCGGATCGAATTCGCGCGCCATGCAGCCCCGGCGGGTGAGGCAGGCTTCAGTTCGGGCGACCTTGGCGTGGCGCGTTAAACGGGAGTGGGAACGATGAAGGCAGCAATCCTCGAACAGCCCGGCCAGCCGCTGGTGATCGACCGGCTGGCGATTTCGAAGCCCGGGCCGCACGAAGTGCTGATCCGCACGGTGGCGTGCGGGCTGTGCCATTCCGACCTGCACTTCATCGAGGGCAGCTATCCCCATCCACTGCCTTGCGTGCCGGGGCACGAGGCAGCCGGCATTGTCGAGGCGGTGGGCAGCGAAGTGCGCACGGTGAAGGTGGGCGATGCCGTGGTCACCTGCCTGTCCGCGTTCTGCGGGCATTGCGAATTCTGCGTCACGGGGCGCATGTCGCTGTGCCTTGGCGCGGATACGCGGCGTGGGCCTGCCGAAGCGCCGCGCCTGACGCGCGCGAGTGACGGCAGCGCGGTCAACCAGATGCTGAACCTGTCCGCCTTTGCCGAAATGATGCTGATCCACGAACATGCCTGCGTGGCGATCGACCCGGAGATGCCCTTGGACCGCGCCGCGGTGATCGGCTGCGCGGTGACCACCGGCGCGGGCACGGTGTTCAACGCCTGCAAGGTGACGCCGGGCGAAAGCGTGGCGGTGGTCGGCTGCGGCGGCGTGGGGCTGGCGACGGTCAACGCGGCGAAGATCGCCGGCGCGGGGCGCATCATCGCCGCCGATCCGATCCCCGAAAAGCGCGCATTGGCGTTGAAGCTGGGCGCGACCGACGTGGTGGACGCCAGCGCGCCGGACGCCGCGCAGCAGATTCTGGAACTGACCAAGGGCGGCGTGGACCATGCCATCGAGGCGGTGGGCCGGCCCGCCTCGGGCGATCTGGCCGTGGCTTCGCTGCGGCGCGGCGGCACCGCGACCATCCTCGGCATGATGCCGCTGACGCACAAGGTCGGCCTTTCGGCCATCGACCTGCTTTCGGGCAAGAAGCTGCAAGGCGCGATCATGGGGGGCAACCGCTTCCCGGTGGACCTGCCGCGCCTTGTCGATTTCTACATGCGCGGTCTGCTCGATCTCGACACGATCATTGCCGAGCGCATCCCGCTCGAAGCCATCAACGAAGGCTTCGACAAGATGAAGCAGGGCCATTCCGCCCGCTCGGTGATCGTGTTCGACCAATGACCGAAATGGACGCGCAGGCCGCGTTCAGCGGTACAGTGGAGCCGGACGAAGCCGACCGGCTGGACAAAGCCCGGCTGACCGCGTGGATGGACGCGAACGTGGCGGGCTTTGCCGGGCCGGTCCGCGTGACCAAGTTCAAGGGCGGCCAGTCCAATCCCACCTATCGCATCGAAGCCGCTTCGGGCGTCTATGTGCTGCGGCGAAAACCGTTCGGCCCGCTGCTGCCCTCCGCCCACGCGGTGGACCGCGAATATCGCGTGCAGGCGGCGCTCCACGGTACCGGCTTCCCGGTGGCGCGGCAGTTCGGCCTGTGTACGGATGAAGCCGTGATCGGATCGTGGTTCTATGTGATGGATTGCGTGGACGGCCGCACCATCTGGGACGGGGCGATGCCCGGCGCTTCGCCGGAGGAGCGCCGCGCCACCTATTTCGCCATGGTCGATACGCTGGCGGCCTTGCACGCAGTGGACGTGGAGGCTGCGGGGCTTGGCGACTATGGCAAGCCGGGCAACTACTTCGGCCGGCAGGTGGAGCGCTGGACGAAGCAGTACCGGCTGTCGGAAACCGGGCGGCTGGACGAGATGGAGCGGCTGATCGCATGGCTGCCCGCCACTTTGCCGCAGCAGACCCGCACCAGCGTGGTCCATGGCGATTACCGCATCGACAACATGATCTTCGCCGCCGACCGGCCAACGGTGCTGGCGGTGCTCGATTGGGAACTGTCCACGCTGGGCGATCCGCTGGCGGACTTCACGTATCTGTGCCTGGCGTGGGTGCAGGACAACGGCGGCCGTTCGGGCGTGCAGGACCTCGATCGCGCTGCGCTCGGCATCCCCGAACTGGGCGAAGTCGTCGCGCGTTATTGCGCGGCGACGGGGCGCGATGGCGTGCCGGCGATGGACTGGTACTTCGCCTATAACTTCTTCCGGCTGGCGGCGATCATCCAGGGGATCAAGAAGCGCGTGATCGACGGCACCGCATCGTCCGCCCATGCGCGCGCGATGTCAGACAGGGTTCTGCCACTGGCACGGCAGGCATGGAATTTCGCCACCCGCGCCGGGGCCTGATTCGCGCCCCCCCCGTGTTTTTCGGCAAACGTTTGAGGATTTTGGCGATCATTACGAAAAGTTCATTTGGGCTTATGATGCCCGGATTTGCGCCAGACGTAATGGTTATCATATCAAACCATTGATATGCATTAACTTTCCGGATTTGCGCCATTGCAATCGTTAACATAAGCCACGGCGGGCATTGTAACGGCACCCTGCCTATACGGTGCGCTGCGCAGCGCTGCGGGATCGGCGCGCGCCCACGGGTAAGATGGGTGGGATTGGGATATGGCGTGCGAAGACTTTGGCGAGTGGCGAAATGCACTGGACGACGTCCGGTTCCCGAAAAATTGCATCGTGGACGGATTGAAGGTCCGATACCTGTCATTCAACGACGCGACGCGTGCGCAGCGCGAAGTGTGGATGCGGCGCACCTTCGGCAATTACAGCGAGTATCTGTTCGCTGAAAACGACACCAGCTTCCTGTCGACCAGCGTATCCGACTACGACGTGATCGTGATCGGCGGCAACGATGCACGGCGCGTGGCCAAGATCATGAAATACAACGCCATCATGTTCGGCCAAAAGCTCAAGGTCTCGCTGATGTGCGATGGTCATCCGCGCCGTCGCGCAGCGGTGATCGCCGCCGGGTTCGATGACGTGTTCGATTGCGCCCGGATGGACCCGATCGAGGCGACGGCCCGCGTCGGCGCGATGTGGTCGCGCTATGAATCCACGCGCGCGCGCCGGGCGGCCGAGCAGCGCGATGGGGAACGGCTGGACATGATCGCCTACGCGACGATGTTGACCGGTCGGGAAAAGGCGCTGCTGCGGCTGTTGCTGGATCGCGAAGGGCGCGAGGTGTCGCACGCGGTGATTCGCTCGCAGGTAAGCACCTATCACGAGAACATGGCCGTCGGCACCTTGCGCGTGGCGATTTCCAAGCTGCGCAAGAAGTTGCGTGAAGGCGTGACGGTGGAATCCACCGCCCGACAGGGCTATGTGCTGTGCATAGCTGGCGTCGCGGACCGCGCTGCCTGACCGGTTATTTCACCACCACGCCGCCCTTCATCACGTGCGCCACCTGTTCCAGCGCGGTGATATCGGCCAGCGGATCGCCTGCCACGGCGATCATGTCGGCATAGTGGCCCGGTGAAAGCGCGCCCACGTCCTGCGCGCGCTGCATCATCGCGGCCGAGACGGTCGTGGCGGACTGGATGGCCTGCATTGGCGTCATGCCCCAGCGTACCATGTACTTGAATTGCCGTGCGTTCAGCCCGTGGGGAAAGATGCCGGCGTCGGTGCCGAACGACAGCTTGACCCCGGCCTTCACCGCCTTGCGAAAGGCTTGCCGCTGCGCTTCGGTCGTCTCGGTGTTCTTGCGCAGGTAGTCGGCGGGCCAGCCATCGCGGCGGCCCACCTCGTCGGTCCAGTCGCCGTTGTAGATGTCCATGTCCAGCCACACGCCCTTGGCCTTGGCCAGCGCGATGCCTTCGTCGTCGATCAGGCTGGCATGCTCGATAGCGCGCACCCCGGCGTTGATCGCCGCCTTGATCCCGGCCGCGCCGTGGGCATGCGCGGTGACCCACGATCCGCGCGCCCTGGCTACATCCACCGCGGCGCGCATCTCGTCCTCGGACAGTTCCTGCTGGCCCGCTTCGGTGCCCAGCGCAAAGACGGCTCCGGTGGCGATCAGCTTGATCGAATCCGCGCCGTGCTGGAACAGGAAGTTCACCTTCTGCCGCACGTCGTCCGGGCTGGTCACCACGCCCGCGCGCATGTCGTCGGGAATGCGCACCTCGGGTGAAAAGCCGGTTACCTCGCCGCCGCCGCCGGGCACGGTGACATAGGCACCCACCGCGCTGATCCGGGGGCCGATCACATCGCCCCGGTCGATGGCGTTGCGCAGTTCCACATCGGCAAACGCGCGGAACGATCCGACATCATGCACCGTGGTGAACCCGGCCATCAGCGTATCGCGTGCATGGCGGGCGCCGATGAACACGATCTCCATCGGCGAATGCATCAGCGGTTCGGCGGGGTTGTTGGACTGTTCGGTATCGGCTAGGTGGACGTGTGCATCGATCAGGCCGGGCAGCACGGTAAAGCCCGACCAGTCCACCACTTGCGCGCCCGCGGGCACCGCATCATCGGGGCCGATTGCGGCGACGCGCCCGTTCTCCACGCGCAGCACGCGGCGCGCCTGTACCGTGCCGGTTTCGGGATCGATCAGCCGCCCGGCCCGCACATACAGCGTTTCGGCCTTAGCGGGGGCGGCAATGGCGCAAAGCAGCGCGGCGAGCGGCAACAGGCGGGCGATCATGCGCCACGTTGTGCCGCAAGTTCGGGCGCGGCGCTACTTCTTCGCTTTTGCGGACTGGTCCTCGATTGCGGCCATGCCCTTCGCCTTCGCCGCCTTGCCCTTGCGCCGGTCATACAGCGTCTTAGCAAGCATTCCGCCACCCACCACGATGGCGCCGGGCACGGATCGCGTGGCCAGCCGCGCGATGGCGGTGCCGACCAGCGATTGCGTCAGGCTGTTCAGCACGGCCGGCAACTCCGCCCCAAACAACTGATGCACCTTCCCCAGCCCACCCTGCTGGTTGAACGGCGCGTACTCGAAATGGATGAGTATTCCATCGGATAGTCGATAGTCGGTCGTGGAGGAATCGATCGGACCCGCGACGCCCAGCCAGCCGAAGCTGCTCTGGGTCGTTCCGATGCCGA
>JBDLVU010000104.1:0-9546 GCA_039804665.1 Pseudomonadota bacterium
CCTCGCCCCGGCTTTCATAAAACACCACGTCACCGCCAGCGGGCGCCTGGCATGCCGGGCAAGGGCCTGACCACTTGGGAATCGGGCTGTCCGGTTGGGTGATGCGGGCCGCAGCATTGGCCATGTTGTCCGTAGCGGGCAATCAACTCTCGTTATCCTCTCGGGCTGTCCGGCCGAACGGGTGGCTGTTGGCACCTTGCGCGGATCTCTTGCAACCCCTTCACGGAATACCCACCTCCCATGACCACTTTGAACGTGAACGGTCAGGACCACCAGGTCGACCTTGATCCGGCCACGCCCGTGCTGTTCCTCGAAACCGGCAAGCATTTCCCCGAAACGCTCGCCTACCGCGATGAACTGGTCGATTTCCTTGGCCTCACCAACCTGCAGATCATCGCGCCCCCGGCCGATCTGATCGCGGCGAAGGACGAAAACGGCCTGCGCTGGTCGTGGGACCCGGATGGCTGCTGCGAAATCCGCAAGGTGCAGCCGCTGGCCAAGGCGCTGCTGCATTTCGATGCCTCGATCACCGGGCGCAAGGGCTTCCAGTCGGCCACCCGCGCCGGCCTGCCCCGCTTCGAGATCGACCGCTCCGATGCGCAAGGCCGCCTGAAGATCAACCCGCTCGCCAGCTGGGACAAGACCGCGCTCGAAGCCTACTTCGCCGAGCACGCCCTGCCCGTGCACCCGCTGGTGGCGCAAGGCTACCCGTCCATCGGCTGCGCCCCCTGCACCAGCAAGGTCGCCCCGGGCGAAGACCCGCGCTCGGGCCGCTGGAAGGGCTGGGACAAGACCGAATGCGGCATCCACGTCCCCGGCACCACCAACGCGCCCACGGGCGAAAACGACGGCGATCTTCCGCCGGGCTACGAACCCGTGTTCTGAGCGGGCGGGCCGCGCAAGGCCCGCTTCGCACCGCCCCCGATCCCGCCTGCAGTTCCCACGGACGATCATCCCGATCCGGCCGCCGCCCCTCACGCCACGATGAGGGAATCCACCGCCGTCAGCGCCGGATGCGTATCCACGCCCAGCGTCGCCACCAGCACCGCGCCCGCGCTGCCCGTGCCATCGGCATCGAAATAGAGCTTCCCGCTCACCGTGTCATAGATCACCCGGTCGCTGGCGTCGTGCGCGCTCGCCACGTTCGCGCCGGACCAGAACGCCGCCGAAGCCAGCGGCCCCACCGCGCCAATCCCGGCAAAGACCTTGGCCGCGAACGCCAGCTTGTCGGTGCCATGGAAAAAGTCGGTGATGGTATCGGCGTTGGTCGCAGTATTCGGCGCGGTATCGAACACAAAGCGGTCTGTCCCCGCCCCACCGGTCAGCCTGTCCAGCCCCGCGCCCCCATACAGCACGTCGGCCCCCGCGCCGCCGTTCAGGATGTCCGTCCCGCCCAGCCCGCGCAGCACGTCGGCCCCGCCCGCGCCATACAGCGTATTGGCCGCCGCATTGCCGCGAATGTCGTTGGCAAGGCCGTTGCCGGTCACCGCCGTATCGGCCGTGTTGATCAGCCAGATGTTTTCCACACCCGCCGGTGCGATGTATTTCCTGCCGGGATTGGGGTCGGCAATCTTGACCAGATCCGTGCCCTCGCCCGTCGCTTCCACCACGTTGGCAACCACCGAACCCAGAATGTAGGTGTCGTTGCCGGTCCCGCCGACATAATAGGCCGAGGCCATGTGATAGTCGTCTATCAGGTTGCTGCGCCCGTCGATCAGATCGTTGCCCGCGCCGGCATAGATCGCGTCGCTGCCCCCACCGGCATAGATCACGTCGTTGCCTTCATAGGCGTTGATCCGGTCACCGCCGCTGCCCAGGTAGAATACATCGTCCCCGGTCAGTTCCTCGCGCAGCATGGTTTCAAACGCGGTCGCGTCACCGCCGTTCGCGGCCACCACCATCGTGTCGATTTGCGCGCGGGACAGCGAAACGCCCTCGATCGACCACACCAGCTGGTCCGAACGGAATTCGTTATCCCAGCCGCCACTCCGAAAGGCATGGTTCGCAATCTCGGTGATCGCGTGGGTATCGGTGGCGCTCAGGTCGTCGCCGGCGAAATAGGTCACGGTGCCAAGCCCCTGCCCGTCCACCGCGCCCAGCGTATAACTGTCCGCATAGGGTTCAACGCGATAGGCGCCCGCCTCCAGCACCGGCGCCGGCAGGGTCACCCCGGATGCCAGGTAGGCGTATCGCTGATCGAAACTCTGGATCGCACGCACAATCGCCATGACTATCTCCGCTGTCTTGAACAGGAAGGGGCCTAGACCATCGCCGGTAAACAAAGCGTGGCGTGGAATGTTGGACAATAAATAACAGACGCGTCTGTTATTTATAAATCACTGTCCTACACGTCCGCGCCTGCGTCATACTGCGCATCTGTTCCTTGAAATCGTTGATTTACCACGCGAACCGCCGAATCGATTGGCGCCCGCGCGCCCCTGTACCGCGTCACGCGGGGCCCGGAGTTTCCGCTCTGGACACTGTCAACTTTGTCAACTTCGTCAGGAATTCCGACACCTGTACGGATCGGGCGCCTATTTCAGCCAGCCCGCCTCGCGATACCACGCCGCCGTCGCATGCAGGCCCATCCGCGTTTCCACCTGCGGTTGCCAAACCGACGCGGGCGGCCGCGCGGCGTCGGTCACCGTCCAGTCGGGGTGGCACATGTAGCCGACGCGATCCAGCGTCAGCTTGGCCTTGTCCTTGCGCACCAGCCGGTCGCCCTTGGCCGCCCATTCCAGCACGCGGCGCGGCAGCGGCAGCGGCGTGGCGCGCTTGCCCACCGCGCGGCCGATGGCGCGGGCCAGTTCCACATGGCTCCAGCCTTCGGGCTTGCCGTCGTCCGGCTCGAACATCAGGTCGGTCACATCCTCGCCGCCCGGCACCAGCGCCAGCAGCAGCCGGGCCAGGTCCGCCACGTGGATCACCGATGTGCGCCCCTGCGGCGGCAGCGGCACCAGCCCGCGCGCCGCCAGCTTGAACAGCTCGAACATCTCGGTATCGCGCGGGCCATAGACCGCCGGCGGCCGCACGATCGTCCAGTCGAGGCTGCTGGCCTTGACGATCTTTTCGCCGCGCAGCTTGCTGGCGCCGTACACCGAAAGCTGCGGCTCGCGCGCCGACAGCGACGATACGTGGACGAAGCGGTTCACGCCCGCCGCCAGCGCCGCGTTGACCACGTTCAGCGTGCCGCGCACGTTGCCGAGTTCGAAGCCCGCCGGTTCGGGCGCGTTGACCACGCCGGCGATGTGGATGACCACGCTGGCGCGCGCCACCAGCCGCTTGAGCGCGCGTTCGTCGCCCAGATCGCCCTGCACCCATTCGATCCCGGCGCGCGCTTCCTGCGGGCGGCGGGCCAGCGCGCGGACTTCGAAGCCCTGCCGCTGCGCGTGTTCCAGAACCGATTGCCCGACGAACCCGGTCGCGCCGGTGATCGCCAGCAGTTCATGCCCCATTACAGCAGGACCAGCTGGTCGCGGTGGATCAGCGCGGAGCGGGGCGCATAGCCCAGGATTGCTTCGTGTTCGCGGGTGTGGTGGCCCAGCAGCCGGGCGCATTCGCCGGCGTCGTACTCTGAAAGCCCGCGCGCCAGCACCTGTCCGTCCGGCCCCAGCACCGCGATGGCATCGCCGCGCTGGAATTCGCCGTCCACCTGGGTCACGCCGGCCGCCAGCAGGCTCGATCCGCCTTCCAGCGCGCGGGCGGCGCCGGCATCCACATGCACCGCGCCGCGCATCCGCAGCTTGCCGCCCAGCCACGCCTTGCGCGCCTGCTTGCGGCCGCGCGGCAGGAACAGCGTGCCCCGCTCGTCGGCAAACGCGGCGGCGATGGGCGAAACCGGCTGGCCATCGATGATGGCGAGCGCGATGCCCGCCAGTTCCGCGATCTCGGCCGCCTGCAACTTGCTGGTCATCCCGCCCGAACCGAGCCCGGAAGACGAGCCGCCGGTTGCCATCGCGTGGATTTCGGGCGTCACGCCCTTGACCACCGGGATGCGCACCGCGCCGGCCACACGCGGATCGCGGTCATACAGCCCGTCGATGTCGGACAGCAGCAACACGCCGCTCGCCCCCGCTGCCTGCCCCACGCGCGCGGCAAGGCGATCGTTGTCGCCAAAGCGGATTTCGTTGGTGGCGACGGTGTCGTTCTCGTTGATCACCGGCACCGCGCCCGCCGCCAGCAGCGTGCCCAGCGTGGCGGTGACGTTCAGGTAGCGGCGGCGGTCCTCAAGGTCCTCAAGCGTCAGCAGCACTTGCGCGGCAGTCAGCCCGTGGCCCGCCAGCAGCTCTGCCCACAGCCCCGCCAGCGAGATCTGGCCGACGGCGGCGGCGGCCTGCGCATCGGACAGGCTGCCGCGCCCGCCCTTGGCCAGCCCCAGCCGCCGCGCGCCGAGCGCGATGGCACCCGAGGACACGACGATCACTTCCTGCCCGGCGGCACGCAACGCAGCGATTTCGGCCACCAGCGCGGACAGCCATTCGCGCCGCGGCTGCCCGTCCTTGCCGACGAGCAGGGCGGAACCGACCTTCACGACCAGACGGGGGCAGCGGGCCGGATCGGCCAGCTGGGCAAGCGCAGCAATCTTCATGCCGCAGCGCTTAGGGCAAATGTGACGGCAGGTGAAGCGGGTTGAAAACGGTTAGCCCAGCGGAGACCACGGCTTGCGGTCTTCCTCGTCCTCCACTTCGCCGCTGGGGCGTTCGGTGACGGTGGCGGCGGGCAGATAGCCGAGCACGGCGTCGAGCAGCGCGTCCATGCCGGCGCCCGTCGCGCCAGAGATCGGGAACACCTCGTCGGCGCCGGCTTCGAGCAGCTCCTCGCTGAACGCGCGGACCAGTTCGGCATCGACAAGATCGATCTTGTTGAGCGCCACCAGACGCGGCTTTTCATCGAGCCCGGCGCCATAGGCGGACAGTTCTTCCTCGACGATGTGCATCGCCTCGACCGGGTCGGTCTCGCTGTGGATGTCGATCAGGTGGATCAGCACGCGGCAGCGTTCGATGTGGCCAAGGAAGCGGTCGCCGATCCCGGCGCCTTCGGCCGCGCCCGCAATCAGGCCGGGAATGTCGGCCAGCACGAATTCGCGGTTGCGGTGACGCACCACGCCCAGCTGCGGCTTGGTGGTGGTGAAGGCATAGGCCCCCACCTTGGCCTTGGTGTTGGTGATCTGGTTGATGAAGGTAGACTTGCCCGCGTTGGGCAGGCCGACAAGGCCTGCGTCGGCCAGCAGCTTCAGCCGCAGCCACACGTACATTTCCTCGCCCGGCCAGCCCGGGCCGCACTGTCGCGGGGCACGGTTGGTGGAGGATTTGAAGCTGAGGTTGCCACGCCCGCCATCGCCGCCGCGCAGGAACACCACGCGCTGGCCCGGCTCGGTCAGGTCGAGCAGCACGGTTTCGCGGTCGTCATCGAGCACCTGCGTGCCGATGGGCACCTTGATGACGAGATCGTTGCCGCCCGCGCCGGTGCGGTTCTGGCCCGCGCCACCGCCGCCGCGCTGCGCCTTGAAATGCTGGCTGTAGCGAAAGTCGATCAGGGTGTTGAGGCCGGTCACGGCCTCGAAAATGATGTCGCCGCCCTTGCCGCCGTTACCGCCATCGGGGCCGCCGTATTCGACGTACTTTTCACGCCGGAAGCTGACCGCACCGGGGCCGCCGGTGCCCGAACGGATGAAGATCTTGGCCTGGTCGAGAAAATGCATGGGGAAACGGTTCCGGCGGGCGAGGAAACAGCAAGGTGGGACGCGGAAGTGCGCCGCACAAGACCGGCCCGTTCGCGGTCCGATCCGATTTACCGGGACCCATATACCGAAAAGGCCACCGGCGGAACCGGCGGCCTTTCAGATATCTGGTGGAGCCGAGGGGGATCGAACCCCTGACCTCGTCATTGCGAACGACGCGCTCTCCCAGCTGAGCTACGGCCCCGTTCCCAGTATCAGCCCGGCAGGTGCACCACCGGGAGCGCGGCCATTAGCGCAGGCGTTTTGCCATGCCAAGACCTTATGCCAAAATTTTTCGGCCCGCGGCGGCGCGCATCCCTCGACAGGCTGAGGATCAGCGGGGTGGTGGCCGGGCCGGGAAGAGGGGAGCGGCGGTAACAGGCCCTCCCCCTATCCCAACCCCTCCCCCAGGCGGGAGGGGCGTTTGTCGGCGCCCCTGCCGCGAACGGCGGGGCGGGATTTCAAAGGCTGCCGGTGCCCGACGCGGGCACGCTGGCCTGCGGCGGAATGAAGGTCGGCGCGGCCGAAGTGCTTTGACCATATTGCGCCTGCCAGATGGCAAGGTCGGCGCGGTACTTGTCGTAGCGGCGATAGAAATCGTCGAACACGATCTCGATGTTCGGCAGGCTGCGCACGGCAAAGGCCTCAAGCTCGGCAGGCTTGACCAGCACGGCATCGCGGCTGACCGCAAGCACGGCATCGCAGAAATCGTTGATCGTCGGCGGCAGCGCGAAGTGGTTGTAGACCGAGGTCATGTACTCTTCACGCGGGGCCACGAACTTTGCGCCGAAGCGGCTCCTGAACTCGCTGTCGACCTTCTTGTTGGCCGCCGTCAGCACCTTTGCATTGGTGGTGAGGAAGGCGCGATAGCGCGGCAGGATATCGGCGTGCTGCGGCCCGCTGCAATTGAGCGCGGCGACGTTGTAGGCCGAGCGCAGGTTCCACAGCATCTGGTTGGGCGTGATGTTGCGGTTGACCGACACGCGCAAGCCGGTCTGGTCCATAGCCGGCACCGTGATGTTTTCAGACGCGCCGGCTGGCGGCTTCGGCTTGGGCGGAATCACCACGACCTTGGGCGGAGGGGGCGGCGGAGGCGGAGGCGGCGGCGGCGCGCATGAGGCGAGCGCGAGCGTCAGCCCCGAAATGGCAACAAGCGGCGCGGCAAGGCGCGAAATGCGAAACATCAAAACTCCCCCGGATGACCCGTGGCGGCAATACAGGCGGGCCATCCTGTTACCCGGACTGATCCGAGACAATAAACGCTTCCGCCGGCAAAGAAAATGCCCGACGGGCCAGAAAGCCCGCCGGGCCGGATTATCCGCAGTGGATCAATTCCGGACAAATCCGGAACCGGTCCTGCTGTTCCCGCATCAGCGACGGTCGCCCATGAACTGAAGCAGGAACGTGAACATGTTGATGAAGTCGAGGTAAAGCGTCAGCGCACCCATGACCACGGCCTTTCCGGCGAAATCGCTACCGGCGACATAGGCATACTGGTCCTTCAGGCGCTGCGTGTCATAGGCCGTCAGGCCTGCGAAGATCAGCACGCCAAGGAAGCTGATGCCCCACGCAAGACCCGGCGATTGCAGGAAGATGTTGATCACCGAGGCGATCAGCAGCCCGACCACGCCCATGATGAAGAACGTGCCCAGCCCCGAGAGGTTCTTCTTCGTGGTATAGCCGAACAGGCTGAGACCGGCGAAGGCGCCCGCGGTGGCAAAGAACGTCGCCGCGATCGAGGGGCCGGTGTAGACGAAAAAGATCGACGAGAGCGACAAGCCCATCGCCACGCTGAACGCCCAGAACAGCGCCTTGAGCGTGGAGGTGGAAATGCGGTTGATGCCGAAGCTCATCACCATGACGAAGGCGAGCGGTGCCAGCGCCACGAGCCAGCGCAGCGGGGTGCCAAACACCACGGCGGCCATGCCGCTGGTGGCGAACAGCAGCGCGACGACGCCGGACAGCAGCACGCCCGAGGCCATGTAGTTGTAGATCGAAAGCATGTAGCGGCGCAGGCCGGCGTCGAAAACCTCGCCCCGGCCGATGGCACCGGAAAGGCTCGGAGACGCGCCAAAGCCCATCCGGGGCTGGGGGTCGTTCCAGTTTGCCATGTGCTTCACTTCTCCAATGGGCGGACCGGGATGGGCCCGCAATATGCGCAATATCGCGCTTGCCCGGCCCGCATTCAAGCGAAACCGGACTTGCGCGCTTGTCGCAAATTGTAACTGGATTGGTTGAGTTGGATTTTTTCGCCTTTGCGCGAAGAAATACCGCTTCGCGCCGGATACCTGCGGGTGGCCCCTCCCCTTTACGGGGGAGGTTCTCAGGCGTTGCGGCGGGCTTCCTCGGTCATTTCGGCGCTGCGATCGCGGGCGGCGCGCAGGGTGTCCTGCATCAGGTTCAGGACGCGGCCATCGGCGTCCATCACGTTAAGCCCGGCGCGGGTGGTGCCGCCCGGGCTGGCGACGCGGTCGGCCAGTTCGGCCGGACCATAGGCGGATTGCGCCGCTAGCGCGGCGGCGCCCTCGACCATCGCCAGCGCCAGACGATCCGCCTGTTCGCGCGGCAGCCCCAGCGCGGCGGCGCCGGTGGCGAGCGCATCGATCACGCGATAGACGAACGCCGGGCCCGAGCCGGCGAGCGCCGTGACGAGGTCCATCTGGTCTTCGCCCGAAAGCCATTCGGCCTGCCCCAGCGGCGCCATCAGCCGTTCGGTGAGCGCCTTTGCCTCACCCACCGCATCGCCAACCAGCGCGATGGGCGATTTGCCGAGCGCGGCAGAGAGGTTGGGCATGACGCGGACGATGGCCTGGGCATCGGGGAAAGCCTTGCGCAGCGTGGCCATGTCCACGCCCGCAAGGATCGACAGGACCAGCGTGGCCGGGCCGACATGCGGACGGACGGCGGCGGCGGCATCGGCCAGTTGCTGCGGCTTGAAGCCGAGCAGGACGACATCGGCCTGCGCTTCGCCAGCAGGGGCAGCCTTCAGCAGGCGGACGCCTTGCGGGGCCTGCGCCAGAAAGGGATCGACCACGGTGAAGGCGTCGGGCGCGAAGCCGCCGGCGAGCCAGCCGGCCAGCATGGCGCCGCCCATGTTGCCGCAGCCGAACTGAAGGACGTTCATGCGATATGCTCCTGAATGGGGTGCGGGCTCAGGCCTCGCCAGCGGCATCCACCAGCGCGCTGGCGAGCGCATCGGCCGGGCTTTTATCGCCCCACAGGATGAACTGGAAGGCCGGATAGAACCGGTCACATTCATCGACCGCCGCCTCGATGGCAGCCTGCGCCTGACCGAGGCTGAGCAGCCCGTCGTCGCCCAGCATCAGGCCATGGCGATAAAGCAGCACGCCGCCGTTCGACCACATATCGAAGTGGCCGATCCACACCTGTTCGTTGATCAGCGCCATGACTTCATAGACGGCGGCCTTCTTGTCTTCGGCCACGCGGATGTCGGGCAGGCAAAGGATTTGCAGCACATGGTCTTCGGCGCGCCAGACGCAGCGGACCTGATAATTGGCCCAGGAACCCTGGATCTCGCCGTGGATCTCGTCGTCGGAGACGAATTCGCACGGCCAGCCGCGCGCCTCGAACAGCGAGGCAAGCATGTCGACGGGCGCCGCGTCATCGCGCTCGCTATCGTCGTGGCCGGTCCGCATCAGCAGTTCTCCGGGGCGCGTCGCCCTGATTCACGGGCGGAAGGCCCGCGCCGTTCGAATGCCATGATCCATCGCGGAGCAAACGGATAACGGCAACGGCAGGTTAACAAGCCATTGGGTAAAACTCGACAAGCCTGTTCAAAAGCTGTGGACAGGAAGTGAACAGGCTGG
>JBDLVU010000105.1:0-9504 GCA_039804665.1 Pseudomonadota bacterium
GCGCGTGGCGGTGCGGGCGGACCCTTCGTCGTCCATCGAGACGGGGATGCCCGGGCCGCTGTCCTGCGAGCCGATCCGGACGAAGGGAATATCCTGCCCGGCAAGGAACTCCACAAGCTGCGCGTTGTCGGAGTGCGGCGGGGTCAGGATGATCCCGTCGGGTTGCAGCGCTGCGATGGCGGCGAGCAGTTCGCGCTCCACGTGGTCGCTGTGGGTATCGACCAGCTCGACGATCATGCGGTAGCCGTGCTCGGCGCACTTGAGCATGCCGCCGAGAAGCATCTGGTCGACCCAGTCGGTGCCCTGCCGCGCCCGCCAGTCGGCGATGGTGCGGTCGCGGTCGTTGAGCGCGAGGATGAGGTATGAGCGCGAGCCGCTCATCCGCTGGGCGGCGATGGATGGCACATAGCCGAGCCGGTCGATCGACGCCTGGACGCGCTCCTTCATTTCCGGGCGGACGTTGGGTTCGTTATTGATGACACGGCTGACGGTTTGCAGCGAAACGCCTGCATCCGCCGCGACATGCTTGATGGTAACAGCCTGCCGCCGCCTTGCCATTGCCTTATCGGCTCCCTTCGCCTGAACGTCCCGTTGGCGTAACCGGGTTCGGCATCTTTTGCCAGACGCGAACCCAATCGACGGCGAACCGTTTGGGAAATCCGCGCGGGTCCATCCCCGTGATGCCGCGTTCCTCGGCAAGTCGGCCGCCGATGGCCAGGTTGAGGATGAGGTGGAATGGACGGTCGAACGGGGCGCCGGGGGTTTTCGAACCGGAAGACCACCAGGCGCTGCGCCCGCGCTCCGCATAGGTACGCCCGTCGACCTGCCATGCGATGCGGTTCTCGTCCCATTCCACGGCATAAGTGTGAAAGCCCGAAAGCGCGCCCGGGAAGTGAACCTCATCGCCCGAATGGGCGTTGTCGGGCCACGGCGCGCCGAAATGGAGCGTGCCAAGGATGGTGTCTTCGCGTCCACCGGAACAGACCTTGCACGCAACGCCAAGGTTGACCGCTTCAAGAATGTCGATTTCGCCCGATGCGGCCCATGGGCCATAGGCATCGTCTTCGGGAAGCATCCAGATGGCGGGCCACATGCCTTGCCCCTGCGGCAGGCTGGCGCGCACCTCGATCCTCCCATAGCGCCACGCCGCCTTTCCGCGTGTGGTCAGCCGGGCGGAACTGTATTCGCGTGTGGCGGTGGCTTGGGGATCGGCGGCAGTGCTGCGCTGTGCCAGCGGCAGAGCGGGCCCGGTTGCGCGCTCGCGCCGGGCAGTGATGACCAGCTTGCCGTTCCGAACCGCAGCATTGCGCAGGCTGGCGGTGTAGCATTGCCGTTCGGCGTTGCCGCCGCCCCAGCAATCGGTCTCGAGGCTCCAGCGCGTGGGGTCGACGGCGGGCGCGTCGAACTCATCGGCCCAGACCAGGCGCCATTCCTCGGCGCGGGCCGCCGGCGCTGCGGTGGCAAGGATGGCGGCAACAACTGGACTGAAAAGCCGGCGCATCAGGCGGCCTGCGCTTCGTGCGCGGCGCAAGTCAGGGCGACAAAGGCGTGGTGTTCGGGAAGCCCGGCCACAGTCTTTGCCACACTTTCGCGCAGGCCCGACAGCAGGTGGTCCAGTTCCGCGTCCGACAGCCGTGTGGCGACCGGATGGTACGCCTGCGGCACGATACCCTGCCCAAGCATGACCTGTACCCAGCTGTTTTCGGCGAACAGTTCCTCGTTCTTGCGGAACACGCGGCCGGTTTCCCGGAACAGGCCGATCTTCTGGTCAAGGCTTTGGGGGATTTCCATGGAGGCGCATTGCCGCCAGAACGCGCTGTCGCGCCGGTCCGTCGCCTTGTAGTGCAAGATCAGGAAATCGCGCACCTGCAGCATGTCGGTCATCTGCTGTTCGTTGAATTCGTCCACGTCGCGGTCGCTGATCGCGCCCATCGGCATCATCCGGATCAGGCGCAGGATCGCGCGCTGGATCAGGTGGATCGAGGTGGATTCCAGCGGCTCCATGAACCCGCCGGAAAGGCCGATGGCGATGCAGTTGCGGTGCCACTGCTTGCGCCGTGCGCCGGTGGTGAAGCGGATGAAGTTCGGCTCGGTCAGCCGTTCGCCCTCAAGCGTGGAGAGCAGGCGGTCGAGCGCGGCATCGCGCGAAAGGTAGCGGCTGCAATAGACGATGCCGTTGCCTTGCCGGTGCTGCAACGGGATGCGCCACTGCCAGCCGGAATCGTGCGCGATGGCGCGTGTATAGGGCACCGCCGGCCGGACGCTGGCGGTCTGCACGGCGATAGCGGAATCGCAGGGCAACTGGTGTGACCAGTCGTCAAAGCCTACGTGCAATGCTCCTTCGATCAGCAGCGCGCGAAAGCCCGTGCAATCAACGAACAGGTCCCCTTCGATGCGTTGTCCGGATTCAAGGCGGAGCGCGGCGATGGCGCCGCTTGCGCCGTTCAGTTCGACCTCTGCAATCTTGCCCTCAACCCGGCGCGTGCCGTCCCCTTCGGCCATGCGGCGCAGGAACGCGGCATAGAGCGTGGAATCGAGCTGGTAGGCATAGTTCATCCGGTTGTCCGGAAGATGGGCGAAGCGCCCCGCGAGCGCGGCCTTCAGCTCAAGGCAGTAGTCGTCGTACGGATACGTGTGGCCGCGCGTCAGGCCGTGCATCCAGAAGTGCTGAAAGCCCGCTGACCAGTGATCGCGGCCGGTCAGGCCGAACGAGTGGAAGTAGCTTTCGCCCGGCACGCGCCAGTTTTCGAACGCGATGCCCAGCTTGAAGGTGGCTTGCGTCGCGCGCATGAACTCCGGCTCGCCGATACCGAGCAGGCGGTTGTAGGCCACGATCGGGGGAATGGTGCTTTCGCCCACGCCGATGGTGCCGATGGCGTCGGATTCGACAAGCGTCAGTTCGATGGATGGACCGAGCGTGCGGGCCAGCGCGGCGGCAGTCATCCAGCCGGCGGTACCGCCTCCAGCGATGACGATACGGCGCGGGCTGTAGGGGGGCGGGGTCATCGGCTGAGGCTCCTGAGCAGGAAGGACCGCAGGCGGCCGGCGGCGTCGGCATCGAGCGGATCGAGTACGCCGCGCGCGCCCGGGGGAATGTGGGCGGTCACGCCGGCGTCGGGCGCGAAAACGTAGTGTTCGAACAAATCGCGCCAGATTGCGCGGTCCTGCGCCGGAAGGTCGCGGATCGAAAGAATTGCGTGATTCGAGGCATCCTGTGGCTGGCCAAGGAAGCGTGGCGTATTGCGCCACCAGTAGTTCAGCAGGATGTTGAACGGCGCCAGTGCCTCAACATGGTGCCACCACATCGACGGGATGAACAGCGCATCGCCCGGATCCAGTTCCGCGACCTGCGCGTGCGCCAGAGCATCGGCAAAGCGGGGATGGGCTGCCAGATCGGGCGCGGCGAAATCAACCATGCTGACCGCGCGCCCGGCGGGCGTGTTGTCGATGGGGCCGAGGTAGAGGTTGCGGAACTGGTCGGGCGGGAACAGCGTGAAGCGGCGGCGGCCGGCGACGCAGCAGGCAAGGTTGTCGGGAAAATCGTTGTGCGCCGCGATGCGCGTGGGCGTGCCGATCCACAGGCTGGCGATGGCATCGCGGCGGCCCAGATCGATCCGGTTTTCCGCGTCTACGCCATCGAAATGGGCGGGCACGTCGATGGAGGCAAGGTAGATCATCGGCGGATCGGCGCGGCCTTCGTTGTCGTCGAACCCGGCGAAGATATCCGCCAGCTTGCCCCGCGCCATGCGGAAGTTCATCGCCATCGCGGCATCGTAGAACAGGCGGCCGTCGCTGCCCGGATCGGCGATTGAGACGGCGAAGGGCACCGGCCGCGCCCGTTCGACAAGGTAGGCGCGCGCCGCCCGGGGCGATTGCAGTCCGGCCCGTACCAGCGGCCAGTCCGCCACCAGACCGCGTAGCACGAACGGTTCGCGGCAATCACGCAGCAGCGTATCGAGCGCCGCGGCATCGACGGCGGTGCGTTCCGCTACGGCGGGTACGCCGGCCAGTGTCCCGGCGCCGGAATCAGCCATCGCGCGCCAGCATGTTCTTGCGCGCTACCAGATCGGCAAAGTGCGAGAGCGAGGCAAGGATCATGGCGATGCGCAGCAAGTGCCCGCCTGCCATGAGATCGTGAAGGGCTGCCCCATCGAGCGCGGCAAGTCGCGCCTCATCGATGGTGTGATAGCCGACCAGCGAGTTTGTGGCGCCGCTGTCCAGCGTGACTTCGAGCGTGAAGGGTTCGGCCAGTTCGTAGCGTTCCAACGCGGCGTAGAAACCGGCGGCTTCGCGGTGGGCATGATCCAGATCGCCGAGCTTGCCGGCAATGTCTTCAAGGAACGGCGTGGGCATACCCTCTGCATCGAACACGCGCACGCCCTCGCCATCGGCCGAAATGCGCGGATGGGCGAGATCGACGTGGACTTGCGCAGCGCCGTCAGGCGTAGCTGGCCGGCCGATCAGGAACGGCTGTATCGCCATTGCCAGCGGGCGGTAGGTCGCATCCCACCGGCCATCGCGCAGAAACAGGTTTTCACCGGTTTCAAACCCGAACAGCGCCAGCGCGCCCATCTGCCCCGTGGCCGGATCGCGGCGCAGCACGATCGGATAATGCGCCTGCACCTGTCGGAATTCCGCCGGAACCGTGGGGCAGGCCATGATGGCGTCACCCAGATCGGCCGATGCGTGCGTGTGCACGCGCAAGTCGCCATGATCGGCTGGGTTCAGGATTGCGTGATTGGTCATTGGCGTGCCAGTTCCATGTTGAGAGCAGCGTGCGCCTGCACCCTTGCCGCATCGAGGTAGGTGCGGTTGGCGGGCAAGGCCGCGACCAGCGATCGTGCGCGTTGTCGCACGTCGGCTAGCCGGCCGACGGCGGCGGTGTCGATGGCAGAGCGACGGCATGCGTCGGGCACGGGGAAGCCCATGCCATAGAGGACGTACTGCTGGCTGGCGGCGCAGAACAGTTCGTCCATGCGGGGAAAGTCCCATGTCGATGGCGGCTGATCGCGCCAGAGTTCAAGGCATTGGGCAAGCCGGGCAGGGATCGTGGCCGGATCGCGCTGCGCCACCCAATAGGGCTCTGCCCGGCGGCTCAGCACATAGTGCAGCTTGAGGAATTCGACGATGCGATCCCAGCGATAGCGGAACAGGTCGTTGAACCGGTCGGCCAGGATGCCCATCGTTGCCGAACGGCGCGGGAAGTTATCGGCCAGCGCCTTGATCGAGAGCTCGATCGTGACGATGGCCGAAGCCTCCAGCGGTTCGATGAACCCGGCCGACAGGCCCACGGCCAGGCAATTGCGATCCCAGAAGCGGGCACGGTGCCCGGTGGCGAAGCGCAACTGGCGTGGTTGCAGCGCCGAGACATCCGCGCCGGGCACATGCGCCGCGATATGGGCGCGCAGGATATCTTCCGCCCGGTCATCGTCGAGAAATCGCGAACTGTAGACGCATCCGATGCCGCGCCGGGCGGGCAGCGCGATATCCCAGATCCAGCCCGCTTCGTGCGCGGTGCCGACGGTCTGCGAGGCGATGGGGCTGCCCTGCGCGACCGGCACCTGCACGGCGAGCGCACGGTCGTTAAACGATACGTCCGAGCGGTCGATCCACGGCACCTTGCAGTGATTGCCGATAAGAATGGCGGCCTGACCCGAGCAATCGATGAAGAAATCGCCTTCAAGCGTGCGACCATCGTGCAGGCGCAGCCCTGCGACATCGCCGGTCGGACCGATCACGACCTCGGTAACCTGCGCCGCGACATGGCTGACGCCAAGGCGGCCGGTAGCATGGCGCCCGACCAACCCCGCGAACTTGCCGGCATCAAGATGATAGCCATAGGTCAGCGCGCCGGCATAGCCCGGCATGGTGCGCTGGCGCGGTGCGAGGTTTTCCGCACAGACTGCATGCTGCGGCGTCATCATGGCGGCAAAGGGGAGGTCTGCCGCGCCAGCTTGCCACGCGGCCAGCAACGCGGCCATGTCGCCCGGCGGGGGCGGGGTAAACGGATGCAGATAACTGTCCTGCGCAGACCCATCGACCCAGCCATCGAAGCGCGAGCCCTGCTTGAACGCGGCATCACATTCGGTGAGGAATTCGGCTTCGGAAATGCCGATGGTGGCGAGTGTTTCGCGCATGGTCGGCCATGTGCCTTCGCCCACGCCGATGGTGGCGATGTCCGGCGCTTCGACCAGTGTAATGGCCAACTCCGGCCGCCGCGCGGCGAGCAGGCAGGCCGAAAGCCAACCGGCGGTGCCCCCGCCGACGATGACAACCTTTTCCACCGACCCGATCATCGCTCACCCAATCCGCCACCGGTTATTCCAGTGGCCTTTCTGCCCGGCGAAAGGGCCTGCGGGCCGCCTTGCAACGCAGTGCGGCCCGCCGGTTCCCTTGGCTGCAGGTCACCCTGCCAGCATCAGAAGGTAAACCGGGCCCCCGCAGCATAGCGGGCATAACCCGGCGCAGCAAAGAACACCGTCTGGCTGTTGCGCATATGACCCTTGCGGTCGGCATTGGTGATGTTGATGCCTTCGGCAAAGATCGTCATTCCCTTGCGGATTTCGTACGACGCGCTGACGTCGAACTGGCCGTAGGAATTCACGTAGTACGGATCGAACCCGTAGCCTGAGAGGAACCCGGCGCGCCAGTTGTAGGCAACGCGGGCCTGCAACCCGTGCTTGTCATAGAACAGCACCGCGTTGGCACTGTCGCTGACCCCGGTCACCGCGAACTGCGGCACGGTATAGCGCACGGCGTTGTCGAACTTCGTGTCGCTCTTGACGATGGTGTAGTTCAGGATGGCGCCGAACCCGGTGTCCCAGAAGCTGTGCTGTATGGCGAATTCCCAGCCCCACAGCTTGGCCTTCTGGCTGCTGTTGGTGGGCTGCGTGGTGATGAAATTCACCAGTGGATCGTCGGGCTGGCCTATCACCCCGGTCACGTCGCCGCCGTCGTTGCGGGTCACGGTGCTGGGATAATGTTCGCCGATATAGTCCAGCAGTTCCTGCGCGCTCGCGCCTGAGCCAAGCGCATTGCGCGCTTCGGTGGCATGGGCGCCAGCGGCGGCGTTTGTGAGGCCGAACGCCGGCTGGTTCACCTGCGTCTGGCTGATGAAGTTCTTCACCACCTTGTGGAAGAAGCCCACCGAGACATAGCTGGTCGGCGCGTAGTACCATTCGGCCGAAAGGTCGATGTTGCTGGACTTATAGGGCAGCAGCCCCGGATTGCCGCTCGATGCGGTGCTGCCACCGATGCGGATGGGCGAGGCGAGCGTGGTGCCGCCCTGCATGCTGGTGTAGTCCGGACGGGTGATCGTCTGGCTGTACGACGCGCGCAGCTTGACGTTGGTCACCGGCGACATGTCGAAATCGATGGCCGGTAGCCAGTTGCTGTATTCACCCTTGAGCGAAGCGGCGCTGATGGTCGGAACAGCGCCGTAATCGATCGCGGTTTCGTTGCCGCCCGTCCAGATCGTGCGCACCGGGATGGGCACGAGCGCCGAGGAATCGACCTTGGTCTTTTCATAGCGCAGGCCAAGCCGCAGATGCGCGGGGTTGCCGGCAAGATCGAACGTGTGCGCCGTCTGGATATACGGCGCCCAGGTCTTTTCCCGCACCGTGCGATCGGTGGTGTAGGTGGCGATGCAGGTGCCGGGGGTGGCCGCAGCGCCGCAAATGCCCAGCTTGCTGTTGAGCAGGTTGATCAGCGCCGACGTATCGATCCGGAAGTAGCTCGGGATGATGGCCGGATCGTTGGAGCCCGACATGCCCTTGAGGTCCGAGGGCAGGTCGTGGATCTGGTAGAGGTCGTCGGGGGTGTCTGCGGCCGACAGGGTGCCGCCCCAGGTATCGTTCTGGATCACGCCAAAGGCAGAGCGGACCTTGTTCTCGGTATAGGTCGCGCCGAAGTCGAGGCTGTCGATGAACGAAGCGTCGAAGTCGTACCCGCCCTTGAACGCGACCTCGTTGATTTCGTCCCGCATGTAAGCGGTGCGGAACGCGTTGCCCGCCGGGCGGATGTTGGAGGCGGTGATTTCAGACCCGGGGTACATCTCCACGCTGATGACCGGCATGTCCTTGGTGTAGTCCACCGTCTGCGACTTCACGCCGAAGATGGCGCTGCCCACCGCGATGCCCGAGCCATAGGGCGATGTCGGCTTGCTTTCGGCCGTGGAGTGGTGGCCGTCGAGTTCCAGCCGCAGCCCGCCGGGGCCATCCCACTTCAGGTTGCCGCCGATCGAACGATTGATCGACCGGTTCGCCGCGACCGCGCCTGTGATGGCAAGATCCTTGCCCGGGCCGAAATTCTCGGAATAGAAGTTCGGGCCGGCGGCAGGGCCATCGGTCCAGCTGCTCGATGTGTCGCCGTGGTTGAACCACACGCCGATGGAATTGGTGCGCGCGTCGATGGTGTTCTGCGAGAAGGTGTAGTCAACCGTGGCGACGAGCGTGTCGGTGGGCTTCACCTGCAACACGGCCTGGCCGTTGATGCGCTTGCGCTCGAAGGTGGTGAAATCATACCCGGCGTTCTGCGTCACCTGATAGACGTCGTTCGGGCCGGGGCGGTTCTGGATGTTGGCAAAGCGCGGGTCGCCTTCCATCGCCAGCGAACCCCAGTTGTTTTCCGAACCGAGGTAACCTTCGCGCCAGCCGGCGTTGAACTGCGCCTGGCTGCCCTTGCGATCCTGGTACGATCCGCTCAGCAGGATGCCGATGCGGCCATCGGCGAACGTGTCGCTGATGATGCCCGAAACTTCGGGGGTGACCTTCTTCCCGTCGAAGCTGGACGTGTCATACACGCCCTTGGCGCCGATGCTACCGTGGAAGCCGGGCCGATCGAGCGGGCGGGCGGTCTTGATGTTGATGACCGAACCGATGCCGCCGGTGGCCAGCGTGGCGCGGCCGGACTTGTACACCTCGACCCCGGCAATGCCTTCAGAGGCAAGGTTGCCGAAATCGAAGCTGCGCGAAGCTGGCGCGCCGCTGCTGCCGCCAAGGCTGGAGGCAGGCATCTGCCGGCCGTTCAGAAGGACGAGGTTGAAGTCGGGGCCAAAGCCGCGAACGGTGACGGTGGAGCCTTCACCGTTGCTGCGGTCGATCGACACGCCGGTGATGCGCTGGAGCGATTCGGCGAGGTTGGTGTCCGGAAACTTGCCGATGTCTTCGGCGGAAATCGCATCGATGACGCCTTGGGCATCGCGCTTGACGTCGAGCGACTTCATGAGGCTGGCACGAATGCCGGTGACCACGATTGGCTGGTCGGGCTGCGGCGCGGCGGCCTCTTGCGCCATTGTGGGTTGGGCGGCCAGCCCCATGGCTGTTGCCGAAACGCTCAAGAGCAGGCGCCCGATAGCGAGTTTGCGCGTACGCTTCATGTCGATTCCTCTCCCGTTTTCCACGCGATCCGGCAGAGCGGACCGTCTGTTGTGAACGTTCACCTGAATGAGAACGTTCACTTAGTCAAGGGGAATGGTGTCGTCTGTGTAAAATTGCCGGTGGTTCA
>JBDLVU010000106.1:0-9463 GCA_039804665.1 Pseudomonadota bacterium
CGAGATCGAGGCCATCGGCCGCGTGCTGACGCTGGCCGAATGGACCGGCGCGCGGGTGCACATCGCGCACCACAGCGCGGCCGACTCGCTGTACCTGCTGCGCGCGGCCAAGGCCCGCGGCGTGGACGTGACGGTGGAAACCTGCCCGCAGTACCTGCTGCTGAACACCGACGACATGCGGCGCCTGGGCGGCATCCTGAGGGTCAACCCGCCGATCCGCGAGCCGCGCCACAACCAGCCGCTGTGGGATGCACTGTGCGACGGCACGATCGACATGATCGCCACCGACCATGCGCCGCACACGCCCGGGTGATCGCGCCGATCATCGACAGGAAGAACGGGTTGATGTGCGAATCGTCGGGCGTCGGGTCTTCGAAAAACAGCAGCGCCAGCGTGTGCGAGCGTTGCGAGCGCAGCGAGGAGGCGTTCTTGTCTACCGTGTAGTTCAGCTGGCGGGCGATCGCCTCGATCTTTTGCCGCGTTTCGAGGCTGACCGACTTGCTGCCGCGCAAGGCCCGGCTGACAGTGGGCTGCGACACGCCGGCGAGATAGGCGATGTCGAAGCTGGTCGGCTTGTTGGAAGGCCTGCGTCCCATCGGTCGTTCTCTCCGGCGCCTCTCCTGGGCGCTGCATGATTATCTCATGTATGCGTAGATCATGAAAATGCCAGACCGGGCAAACGGTTTCGCATGCCTTCGGAATGGCTAAAGTCCTGCAAAAATGCCTACGAAGCAACAAGTTCCATGCATCGCCACATGCATGGTATACGTATGCCATATTCGGACGTGCTGATGCAGCGCGTAGTTTGCATCCCACGGCAGGCCTTGGGTTCGAGGACCTGCCCAGTCGATTCCGCAGGCAGCGGGATCAAAGGTTCAGGCCGGCCAACGGCCGGGTGGGAGAGTGGAAAGCACCATGAGCAACAGGGGTATCATTGCGGGTCGTTTGGGCGGCTCGCTGGTCGCGCTGAGCGTCGCGCTCGCCGGACAGGCCGCATTCGCGCAGGCGGCCGCGCCGCAGGCTGACGCCGCCGCCGCGCCGGCGGAAGAGAACGCCATCGTCGTCACCGGCATTCGCGCCTCGCTGAACGCCTCGGCCGCGATCAAGCGCATTTCGCCCTCCATCGTCGAAGCGGTTTCGGCCGAGGACATCGGCAAGCTGCCCGACGTCTCCATTGCGGATTCGCTTGCCCGCCTGCCCGGCGTGACGGCGCAGCGGCTTGAAGGGCGTGACCAGCGCCTGTCGATCCGCGGGCTTGGTCCGGACTTTGGCACCACGCTGCTCAACGGCCGCGAACAGGTGACCGTGGGCGACAACCGCGGCGTGGAATACGATCAGTATCCGTCCGAATTCTTCAAGAACGTGGTGGTCCACAAGGCCGCCGATCCGTCGCTGGTGGCGGCCGGCATCTCGGGCACCGTGGACCTGCGCATGCTGCGTCCGCTGGCGCAGAAGGACCGCATCGTTGCAGTGCAGCTGCGCGGCCAGATGAACGGCATGAAGAAGCTGAACCCCGATGCCAGCCGCTATGGCTATCGCGCGTCGGCGGCCTATGTCGACAAGAACGCCGACGGCACGCTGGGCATCGCCATCGGCGTTTCGGCCACCGACGCGCCTTCGCAGGACGAACGCTACAACGCCTGGGGCTTCCCCAATTCGGGATCGGCTGGCGGCAACCTGCTGCTGGGCGGTGCCAAGCCTTATGTCCAGTCGAACAAGCTGCAGCGCTATGGCGCGGTGGCGACGCTGGAATGGCAGCCGAGCGACAACTTCCACTCGACGCTCGACGTGCTCTATTCGAAGTTCAAGGAAACGCAGCACCTGCGCGGCATCGAATTCCCGATCGCGCCGGACTGGGGTTCGGGCGCGACGGTGCAGCCGGGCTATACCGTTTCGAACGGGATGGTCACCGATGCGACGATCAGCGGCGTGCACGCGGTGCAGCGCAACGACCTGAACAAGCGCAACGCCGACAACTTCTCGGTGGGCTGGAACAACGTGATCGGGCTGGGTGAAACCACGCACCTGACGCTCGACGCCAGCTACAGCCATGCCAAGCGCACCGACTTCCTGCTCGAGACCTATACCGGCACCGGTTATGGCGCGACGGGCCCGAGCGATACGCTGCACATCTCGCAGAACGGCAATGGCACGTTCTCGATCGTCCCGACGCTGGACTATTCGGACGCGAGCCTGTTCGGCCTGACCGACCCGCGCGGCTGGGGCTATAACGGCACGACCGCTGTGGTGCAGGCCGGCTTCCTCAACAAGCCGAGCTTCAAGGACGACCTGATGGCGCTGCGCGCCGATCTGGACGGGCAGTTCGGCGACGGGCTGGTCCATACCTGGCAGGTTGGCGTCAACTACAGCCACCGCAAGAAGGTCTCGAACTTCCTGTCGTACTTCCTGTGCCCCAAGGGCGCCGGCACCAACTGCACCGTGGCAAGCGGCACCACGCAGTTCGCGCCGATCCCGCAGGAGGCCATCGTTGGCAGCACGGCGCTGGGCTACCTTGGCGTGCCGAGCATGCTCGCGCTGGATTCGATGTACCTCTACAACAACGCGCTGGACGCGAACTACGACAACCGTCCGGTGTCGCTGGTGCGTGACAACGACGTGATCGAGAACGTCTGGACCGGCTATGCCATGATCGGCCTGGACGGCGATGTGGGCGGCAAGAAGGTGACCGGCAGCCTTGGCGTGCAGGCGGTCTATACCAAGCAGTCCTCGCACGGTTCGATTTCGAACTTCAGCGGCGGCGTGGTCACGATCCTGCCTGCCTATGCTTCGGACAACTACTGGCGCGTGCTGCCGAGCGCGAACCTTGCGATCGAGATGTTCCCCTCGACGTACGTCAAGGTGGCCGGTTCGCAGACGATGGTGCGTCCGCGCCTCGATCAGGAACGCGTGAACCAGGAGTTCAATCCGCCAAACCTGTCGCTGATCGGTTCGACCGACCCGACGCACAGCGCGTTCACCTCGCAAGGCGGCAACCCGCACCTGCGGCCCTACCTTTCGACCAACGCTGACCTTTCGGTCGAGCACTACTTTGCCAAGGGCGGCTACATCTCGGCGGCGGCTTACTACAAGCATCTGACCGACTACGTCGATCCGAGCCAGAGCTACATCTACGACTTCGCCGCGCTGGCCCAAGGGCTGCCGGGCGTTGGCACGACGCTGGGGCTTGTCACGGCGCCGGCCAACTCGGGCAAGGGCAACCTGAAGGGCTTTGAAGTCACGCTGTCGATGCCGTTCGGCAACCTCAGCAAGGCGCTCGAGGGCTTCGGCTTCTATGGTTCGGCTTCGTACACCGACAGCACGATCACGCTGGGCAGCAATCCGACCAGCCCGATCACGCTTCCGGGCCTGTCGGACTGGGTGGGCAATGCCGAGGTGTACTACGAAAAGCACGGCTTCCAGGTGCGCGCTTCGTATCGCTACCGTTCGCAGTTCCTGGCCGAAGTGGCGGGCCTTTCGGCCAATCCGACCTATCGCACGGCAAAGGCTGAAGGCATCCTCGACGCGCAGATCGGGTATGAATTCCAGCCCGGTTCGGCGCTGGCCGGTCTTTCGATCCTGTTCCAGGCGAAGAACCTGACCGACCGTCCGTTCATCACCTACCAGAACAACGATCCGCGCCAGGTGATCGATTACCAGCGCTATGGACGCGACTACTACATCGGCCTCAGCTACAAGTTCTGAGGATCGGGTCGCACGGCCGGGCGGAGACATGTCTTCGCCCGGCCACACGACGCAATTTTGGGGGAGCCGGGCAATGGGTGATATAGGACCGCTTTCCGCCAACCCCCTCTCCATCGTCATTGTCGGTGGGGGCACGGCGGGCTGGATGACGGCCGCCGCATTTGGCCACTTCCTTGGCCCCGGCTTTTCCGTCCGCCTTGTCGAATCCGAAGAGATCGGCACGATCGGCGTGGGTGAAGCCACGATCCCGCAGATCGGCCTGTTCAATCAGGCGCTGGGGATCGACGAGAACGAATTCATCCGCGCAACGCAAGCCAGCTTCAAGCTGGGCATCGAGTTCGTGGGCTGGCAGCGGCCGGGCACGCATTACATGCACGCGTTTGGCGACGTGGGCCGCCCGGTTGGGCTGTGCGCCTTTCAGCATTACTGGTCACGCGCGCAAAGGCTTGGCCTTGGCGGGCCGACCCACGATTATTGCCTGAACGACATGGCGGCCAAGCAGGGCCGGATGCACCGGGGTGCGCCGATCACGTCGAAGAACGTGCCGCACATGCCCTATGCCTTCCATTTCGACGCCGGGCTTTATGCCGCATTCCTGCGCAAGTTTGCCGAGACGCACGGTGTCGTGCGCACCGAAGGGCGGATTGCCGACGTACTGCGCGATGGCCAGAGCGGCGACGTGTCCGCGCTGCGCCTGCAATCGGGCGAGGAAATTACCGGCGACCTGTTCATTGACTGCTCTGGCATGCGCGCGCTGCTGATGAGCGCGTTGGACGCAGGCTATGAGGACTGGACGCGCTGGCTGCCATGCGACCGCGCGCTCGCCGTGCCGAGCGCGCGGGTTGAGGACTTCACCCCGTACACGCGCTCAACCGCGCACGATGCCGGCTGGCAGTGGCGCATTCCCTTGCAGCACCGCACCGGCAATGGCCGCGTGTATTGCAGCAGCTTCATCTCGGACGAGGATGCGGCCGAAAGCCTGCTGGCGCATCTCGATGCCCCGGCGCTGGCCGATCCGCGCCCGATCCGGTTCACCACCGGCCGCCGCAAGCAGGCATGGAGCCACAACGTGATCGCGGTGGGGCTTTCCAGCGGGTTCCTTGAACCTTTGGAATCGACGTCGATCCACCTGATCCAGTCGGCCATTTCGCGGATCCTGAAGTTCATGCCGGGCAAGATTCAGGCACAGGCAGACCGCGACGAATACAACCGCCAGTTCGCCTTCGAGATGGAGCGCATCCGCGATTTCATCGTGCTGCACTACACGCTGAATGAACGGGATGAGCCGTTCTGGCGTGCCTGCCGCGAAATGGCGCTGCCCGACAGCCTGACGCACCGGATCGAGCTGTTCCGCGCCAACGGGCATATTTTCCGCGATGCCGACGAACTGTTCAGCGAAGTCGCGTGGTTCCAGGTGATGGCGGGGCAGGGGATCGTACCCGCCGGCAGCCATGCGCTGGCCGATGCCATTCCGGAAGCGGACCTGAAGGCTTACATGGACACGCTGAACGGGCTCTATGCGCGCGAGGCCGCACGCTATCCCTCGCACGCCGATTACATCGCCAGCCATTGCGCCGCCGCACCGCTTGAAAGCGTTGCCGCATGATCCGGCGCCTCGCCCTGCTCCCGATACTGCTCTCCTGCGCCCCCCTCCCAGCAGTTGCAGAGCCGTATCGGGAGCGACCGGCCGCTGGCGAGACGGTCTATTTCGTGCTGCCTGACCGGTTCGAAAACGGCGATCCGGGGAACGATACCGGCGGGCTGACCGGCGACCGGTTGCATACCGGGTTCGATCCTTCGTCCAAGGCGTTCTACAACGGCGGCGATATCAAGGGGCTGATCCAGCGGCTGGACTACATCCAGGGGCTGGGAGCCACCGCGCTGTGGGTCGGGCCGATCTTCAGGAACAAGGCGGTGCAGGGCGCCCCCGGGCAGGAAAGCGCCGGGTATCACGGCTATTGGATCACCGACTTTACCCGCGTCGATCCGCATTTTGGCACCAACGCCGATTTCAAGGCGCTGGTGGATGCGGCCCATGCGCGCGGGATGAAGGTCTATATGGACATCATCGCCAACCACACGGCAGACGTGATCCAGTACCGCGAAGGGGCCGAGGCGGGCTATGCCTATCGCGGCCGGGCGGACTGGCCCTATTCGCGCGCCGGCGGGCTGGGCGGCAAGCCGATCAATCCGGGCTTTGCCGGCGACGAAATATCCACCACGGCGAACTTTGCGAAGCTGACCAGTCTCGACTGGGCCTATACGCCCTATGTTCCCAAGGGCGAGGAACACGCCAAGGTTCCCGACTGGCTGAACGATCCGCAGTACTATCACAACCGCGGCAATTCGACGTTTTATGGCGAAAGCGCGCGGTTCGGCGATTTTGCCGGGCTGGACGACCTGTTTACCGAAAGCCCGCGCGTGCGTGCCGGGATGATCGCGATCTATGCGGGGTGGATCAGGGATTTCGGTATCGACGGCTATCGGATCGATACCGCGCGCCATGTCGATCCCGGATTCTGGCAAGCGTTCATCCCCGCGATGCAGGCCGAGGCGAAAAAGCGCGGCATCCCGAACTTCCACATCTTTGGCGAAGTGGCGCACGAGGAGCCGGACAACGGCTATATCGCGCAGTTCACCCGCCGCGATGGCTATCCGGCGGTGCTGGACTTTGCGTTTCAGGCATCAGTGCGCGCGGCGCTGGGCAAGGGGCGCGGCACCGATGTGCTGGCCGCGCTGTTCGATGGCGACGTGCTGTACAAGGGCGGAGAGAAGGCCGCGCTGGCCATGCCGACCTTCCTTGGCAACCACGACATGGGCCGGTTTTCCACGCTCATTCGGCAGGATCAGCCATCGATTGCGGATAAGGAGTTGCTTCAACGGGTCATGCTGGGGCACGTGATGCTGATGACACTGCGCGGTTCCCCGGTGATCTACTATGGCGACGAGCAGGGCTTCGTTGGCGATGGCAACGATCAGGATGCGCGCGAGGACATGTTTGCCAGCCGCGTGGCCAGCTATAACGACAACCGCCTGCTTGGCACCGGTCACACCACCGCGACGGACAGCTTTGATCCCGGCCATCCGCTGTACCGGCTGATCGCCAGCCTCGGTGCGCTTCGCAAGGCGAACCCTGCGCTGGTGACCGGGCGGCAGGTGACCCGCAGCTATTCCGACAAGCCGGGGCTGTTCAGCGTGTCGCGCTTCGATCCCAAGACAGGCGCGGAATACCTGATCGCCTTCAACACCAGCGACCAGCCGCTGCACGCCGCCAGTGTCATCGGCGCGCGCGCGGTCAAGCTGCGCGCGCTGTTCGGCGCCTGCCCGGCGCAGGTTTCCGCTCCGGGCGCGGTCATGCTCGATCTTCCCCCGTTCGGCAGCGCGGTCTGCCGGGCCGATCCCTCCCCAGACCAGCACGCAGGCCAATGACGCAGTCCAGCACACAGCAAGTCGCTCCCCAACCTGCCACGGACGAGGCGCCGTGGTGGCGCGGCGCGGCGATCTATCAGATCTATCCCCGCAGCTTTTGCGATTCTAACGGCGATGGCGTGGGCGATTTGCCCGGCATCACAGCGCGGCTGGACCACGTGGCGCGGCTGGGGGTGGACGCGATCTGGATCTCGCCGTTCTTCAAGTCGCCGATGGCGGACTTCGGTTATGACGTTTCGGACTACTGCGCGGTCGATCCGATCTTCGGCACGCTGGAGGATTTCGATGCGCTGGTGGCCCGGGCGCATGCGCTGGGGCTGAAGGTCACGATCGATCAGGTCTATGCCCACACTTCGGACGAGCATCCGTGGTTCGTGGAAAGCCGCCAGTCGAAGGATAACCCCCGCGCGGACTGGTACGTGTGGGCCGATCCCAAGCCGGATGGCTCGCCTCCGTCCAACTGGCAATCGGTGTTCGGCGGACCGGCCTGGCGCTGGGACGCGCGCCGCTGCCAGTATTACATGCACAATTTCCTCTCCAGCCAGCCGCAGATGAACTCGCACAACCCGGATGTGCAGGAAGCGCTGCTGGGGGTGATGAAGTTCTGGCTTGATCGCGGGGTCGACGGCTTCCGCATCGACGCCCTGAACTTCCTGATGCACGACCCGACGCTGCGCGACAATCCGCCGGCCCCATATGACGGACGCCGCCGCACGCGGCCGTTCGACTATCAGCTGAAGATCTACAACCAGTCGCACCCCGATATCGTGAAGTTCATCGAACGGCTGCGGCATTTGTGCGACCAGTACGGCGCAGTGTTCACCGTGGCCGAGGTCGGCGGCGATCTGGCCGAGACCGAGATGAAGGAATTCACCGCCGGCGAAACGCGGCTGAACAGCGCCTATGGCTTCGATTTCCTTTATGCCGACGCGCTGACGCCGCAGCTGGTGGAAAGCGTGCTGGCCAAGTGGCCCGACAAGCCGGGGCTGGGCTGGCCCAGCTGGGCGTTCGAGAATCATGACGCACCGCGCGCGCTGTCGCGCTGGTGCACGCCCGATCAGGTGGACGCATTCGGCCGGATGAAGGCTGTGCTGTTCGCTGCCTTGCGCGGCAACATCATCGTCTATCAGGGTGAGGAACTGGGCCTGACGCAGGTCGAGATCCCGTTCGAGCAGTTGCAGGACCCCGAAGCGATTGCCAACTGGCCGCTGACGCTTTCGCGCGATGGCGCGCGCACCCCGCTGCCATGGCAGGTGCAGGACGCGCAGGGCGGCTTTACCCAGGGCGCGCCGTGGCTGCCGCTGGGCGAGGAGAATCTGGCGCGCGCGGTGGACCGGCAGGAAGCCGATGCGGACTCGCTGCTGAACCTGACCGCGCGCCTGCTGCGGCTGCGGCGTCAGATCCCGGCGCTGCGCCTGGGGGACTTCACCGTCACGCACGCGAACGACGCCTTGCTCGCCATCCGCCGCGTGCATGGGGGCAATGTCATTGCCGGGGTGTTCAACCTTTCCGCCGCGCCGGTTTCGGTGCCGGCGGGGCTGGTTCGCACGGGCAAGGAACTGGTGTCGGTCAACGGCGCCACTATCGGGCAGCTGCCGCCGTTTGCCGCGCTGCTGGTTGAAGAGAGGATCTGAAATGCGTTTGACCGCCGGTTTCACAGCGCCGCTGGCGCTGGCGCTTTCTTGCGTCCTGCCGCCGCAAGCGGTGATGGCGCAAGACGCGCCGCAAAGCGCGACCGCCAGTTCGCCCGATGGCTCGCTGGTACTCACCGTGACCACCGACAACGACGGGCGGCCGACGTACTCGCTATCGCGCAAGGGCAAGCTGCTGATCGGGGCGTCCAGCCTCGGCTTCATTCTGGCCGATGGGCCGACGATGGTGCGCGGCAACCATATCCTCGGCTCGGAGACGGCAAGCGCGAAGTCCACGTGGGAACAGCCGTGGGGCGAACGCCGGTTCGTGACCGACGATCACAACGAACTGCTGGTGAAGTTCGAACAGAGCGCCGACTGGGGCGCGCGGCGCATGAACGTGCGCTTCCGCCTGTTCAACAACGGCTTCGGCCTGCGCTATGAACTGCCCGAGCAGGCGGCCATGAAGACGATGAAGATCGCCGACGAACTGACCGAGTTCGATGTGGCGCAGAACGGCACCGCGTGGTGGATTCCCGGCGGTGAATGGAACCGCTACGAACAGGTTTATCAGAAGACGGCGATCGACGGGGTTTCCACCGCGCACACGCCCATCACCATGAAGCTGGCCGACGGCACGCATCTGGCGTTCCACGAAGCCGCGCTGGTCGATTATTCGGCCATGTGGCTGAAGCGGATCA
>JBDLVU010000107.1:0-9251 GCA_039804665.1 Pseudomonadota bacterium
AAGGTACCACGGTCGCCACCAAGTATGGCCCGGTGAAGACAGACCACGTGCTGTTCATCGCCAGCGGTGCGTTCCACGTGGCCAAGCCCAGCGACATGCTGCCCGAATTGCAGGGTCGTCTGCCGATCCGGGTGGAGCTGAAGGCGCTGAGCGAGGACGATTTCGTGCGCATCCTTTCGGAAACGCGCGCCAATCTGGTCGAACAATACCGCGCCCTGCTCGGCACCGAACAGGTCGCGCTGGAATTCACCGAAGGCGCCATCCGCGCCATCGCCCGCATCGCCGCGCAAGTGAACGAAAGCGTCGAAAACATCGGCGCTCGCCGCTTGCAGACCGTGCTGGAAAAGCTGCTCGAAGAAGTCAGCTTCGAAGCCGAGGACCGCGTGGGCACCACGGTGACCGTGGACGAAGCCTACGTGGCGGAAAAGCTCTCCAGCCTCGCGGGGAATGCCGACCTTTCGAAGTATATTCTTTAGGCTGCGGTTGGCTGGACTTCGGTCGGCGCCGCTTCAGGCGGACGGCCGGCGTCCAGCCAGCGCAGGAACGGCCGGTCGATCGCATGCACGATCAGCCCCGCCACGCCCGCGATTGAGGCGCTTGCGATCCAGAACGTGGTGGGCGTGACCGACTGGTACCAGCCGCCCATCGTGCCGCTGATCAGGCTGGCGGCGCTGACCGACAGGGAATCGATCCCGATCAGCGTGCCGCGCCACGGCTCTGGCGCGCGGGTGGCGAAGAAGGCGTGGACCGTGGGGGCGAAGAAGATCGCGCCGACGTTCGAGATCACGTGAAACAGCACCGGCAGCCACACGCTGGCCCGCCCGTTTTGCCCCGCGAACATGGGCTCTGCCGCCAGAACCAGCGTGGCGGCGGCCATGATCAGGCAGCCGGTGCCGATCTTGCCAAGGCTTGATGGTTCCGCACCGCGCCGTGCCTGCCAGCGCCACAGCAGGATCAGCAGCGGGGCGGCAACCGCCGGGGCAAGGCCATCGAGCGATTGCAGCCACGGGATCGGCACGGCAAAGGTGCCCACGTGCATGTCGATATGGTCGCGCACCCACAGGCTGTAGACGTTCCACACTTGCGCCTGCGTGGTCCAGAACGCCACGCTGACCGGCCATATCGCGGCCAGCGCGATCAGGTCGCGCCGCTCGAAGGCGGTGAACGGCGCGCGCGGGCCGGTCTTCTGGCGCAGCGGCTGGGGCGGCAGGTTGCGCGATCCCGAAAGATACCACACCAGCCCGATCAACATGCCAAAGCCCGCCACCGCGAAGCCGGCGTGCCAGCCGTAATACTTCGCCACGGTGCTGCTCAGGATCGGGGCGATGAACGCGCCGATGTTGATGCAGAAGCTGTAGATCTGGAACGCATCGCCCATCCGCCGGTCGCCTGCGGCATAAAGCGCGCGGATCTGCGGTGAAAGGTTGCCGCGCAGCAGGCCAGCGCCCGTCACCAGCAGCACCAGCGCCAGCAGGAAGGTGCGGTCGAAGGCCATGCAGAAATGGCCCGCCGTCATCGTCAGCGCGCCCGCGCTCACCGCGCTGCGCCGGGTGATCACGCGGTCGCCCAGCCAGCCGCCGATCAGCGGCAGGAACAGCATGATCGCGTAATACAGGCCGAATGTCTGCGTGGCGATGCCCACCGGGGTCATCGTTGTGCCAAGGCTTTGCAGCATATGGCGATAGGCGCCAAACCCTGCGATGGCATCGCTGCGCGTGCCGTTGAGCAGTTCGCCGGTCATGTACAGAACCAGCATGGCCGACATGCCGTGGAACGACACGCGATCCCACAGTTCGGTTCCGGCCAGTGTCCACAGGCCCTTGGGGTGGCCAAAGCGTTCGCGGGATGAAGATGTCATGCCCGGCCACTCTCGCATTGTGCCCGGATTGCGCAAGGGGCGCGGCGTGCTAGGCTCGGGCCATGGACTACAAGACACCCGATGACCGCCCCGTGTATCGCCTGCTGACCGGCAAGGACGACCGCGCCTTTTGCGAGCGCGTGTCCGAGGCGCTGGCGCAAGGCTGGCGGCTCTATGGATCGCCTTCGATGACGTATGACGGGGGCATGGACTGCATCAAGGTGGCGCAGGCCGTGGTCTGGCATGAAGCAAACGTGGTGAAGTAAGTTGAGATCGACCTGGGACGACCTAGGGCGACCCTAACCCGGTCTGGACGTCTGCCAGCCGGACCACGGTGAAGCTGGCCGGGTCTAAAAGTTGGGCTCCGGTCGTGCTGTCCTGACCGAAGAAGAACAGCCGGCTGCCCACCTGCATCCAGTACCCATCCCCCGAAGCGCCTGCGCCGAACGGGCCGCATTCGTCGTCCCTGACGCGCCGGTCGCCAGAGGTCACCGTCCACGCCCCATCGGGCACGCCGGCGATTTGCGAGACGGTTGCCGTGCACGCCGCAGCGGCGCGTGGCGGCAGTCCGGCGTGAGCGATGGCGAGGAGTTGCGCCTTCGGATCGGAAGCTGCGCGGGTGACTTCGGCAAGCGGGGCGATTTCGCCCGCGCGGCGCAGGGGGCGCAGGTTGCCGCGTGCCGGGTCAGGGGCTCCGAGTTCGAGCCGCAGGGGTGTGCCGTTGCAGCGGGCGCCGTTGAAAAACAGCCATTCGCCTTCGCCCAGATCCGCTTCGGCAACGTCGGCCGTGCAGCCGGCGGGCAGGGTCCAGTCGGACCGGTCCTGCGCGGCGGGCAGGCGCGCGGCGACATCGCGGCAGAGGCGCGAGGCCTCCATCCGGGCGCATTCGGCGGCGTGGGCCGTGTGGGCCGACAGCGCGAGAAAGGCTGCGAAGATACGGAAGGGAAGCAAGCGGGTATCCTTTGCGCGCGGGGGCCGCGCGGAGGATCATTCCGCCGCTTCGTCCAGTTCCGCGCTTTCGGCCGCCTGCCGCGCCCACATTTCAGAATAAAGACCATCGCGCCGCAGCAGGTCCGCATGGCTGCCCTGTTCGGCAAGGCGGCCGTGGTCGAGCACGAGGATCGTGTCCGAATCCGCGATGGTCGAAAGACGGTGCGCGATCGACAGCGTGGTGCGGTGGCTGGCAACCGCGCGCATGGTGCCGAGGATGTCCTGTTCGGTGCGGGTGTCCAATGCACTGGTCGCTTCATCGAACAGCAGGATCGGCGGGTTCTTCACCAGCGTGCGCGCAATGGCGACGCGCTGCTTTTCCCCGCCCGACAATTTCAGCCCGCGTTCGCCCACTTCGGTATCGAGCCCCTTTGGCAGGCGGGCGATGAAATCGGCGATGGAGGCGCCCCGCGCGGCGGCGGCGACATCATCGGCCGTGGCGCCTTCGCGGCCATAGGCGATGTTGTAGCCGATGGTGTCGTTGAACAGCACCGAATCCTGCGGCACGATACCGATGGCGGCGCGCAAGGAGGCCTGCGTGACCTGCGCGATATCCTGCCCGTCGATCAGGATGCGGCCCGAAAGCGGATCGTAGAACCGGAACAGCAGGCGCGCGATGGTGGACTTGCCCGCGCCCGAAGGACCGACGATGGCGACGCGGCTGCCGGCCGGAACCTCGAACGAAAGGCCGTGCAGGATGGTGCGATCGGGATCGTAGCCGAACACCACGTTGTCGAACGTGACGGAAGGGTGGCGCACCACCAGCGCGGGCGCGCCGGGGGCGTCGGCCACTTCCACCTGCGTATCGATCAGGCGGAACATCTCGGCCATGTCGATCAACCCCTGCCGGATGGTGCGATAGACCATGCCGAGCATGTCGAGCGGACGGAACAACTGGGTGAGGTAGGTCTGCACGAATACCAGTTGCCCGGCGGTGTATTGCCCCTTGGCCCAGCCCCACACGGTATAGGCGAGCGCGCCCGCCATCAGCAGGTTGACCACCAGCGCCTGCGCGATGTTCAGCAGGCCCAGCGAGTTTTCACTTTGCACGGCGGCATCGGCATAGGCGCGGGTGGCCTGCGCATAGCGGGCTTCCTCGCGCGCTTCGGCGCCGAAGTACTTCACCGTTTCATAGTTGAGCAGCGAATCGACCGCGCGCGACAGCGCTTGTCCGTCGAGCCGGTTCATCCGTTCGCGCAAATGGGTGCGCCATTCGGTGATCGCGCGCGTCACCCAGATATAGGCGGCGACGGCAAGCGCGGTGGCCGCCACCAGCCCCCAGCCGAAGTTGATGTAGAAAATGACCGCCACCACCACGAGCTGGAGCACCGTGGGCGCGATGTTGAACAGCATGAAATAGAGCATCGTGTCGATGCTCTTGGTGCCGCGCTCGATCACCTTGGTCACTTCGCCGGTGCGGCGCGCCAGGTGGAAGCGCATGGACAAGCGGTGCAGCCGGGCAAACACGTTTTCCGCCAGCGCGCGGGTGGCATCCTGGCCAACGCGTTCGAACACGATGTTGCGCAGGTTGTCGAAGGCGACGCCGCCAAAGCGCCCGACCGAATAGGCCAGCACCATCAGCATCACGAAATGCAGCACGCGCGGCCCGGCCACGTTCATGCCGTCCACCGCCCACTTCAGCGCATAAGGCAGCGCCAGTTGCAGGCCGGTGGACACAAGGATGAGCCCGCTCGCCACCACGATGCGCCAGCGCAACGCGGGATTTTCGCGCGGCCAGAGGTACGGCATGAAGCGGCGCAGCGTTTGCCAGCCATCGTGGCGGGCTTTTGGATCAGCGGATGCGGTTTCGGGAGGCATGGCCCCCAGATAGGCGCTTTGCAGCCGGACGCCAGACCCTTGGAGGGCAAGAGCGGTGGTTTGGGGGCGATGGGCGTGGGTGGCCTCAGCGGAATGCGGATCGCTGCCGCATATCCGTCACCCCGGGCTTGCCCCGGGGTCCCGCTGTTCGCCGCACCGCCCACCCAAAAGCGGGACCCCGGATCAAGTCCGGGGTGACGGAAGGTTTTGAGGGATTTTCAAATCTGACGGGGCGGCTGGCAAGTTGGGCACGCCGGGCTTTCCAGTCGTCATGCTGAACTTGTTTCAGCATCCATTCTGCATTGGGCAAAGGGCTGTCACCGGCAAGCTGCCCTTCCGTTGCGCGGCCGCTCACGCTCCGCGCTTTCGGCTTGATGGACCCTGAAACAAGTTCAGGGTGACGACAGCTTGGGGCGAGATCCCGAGTCTGCGAACGGCAGGAAAATCGGGGAGAGCGGAGTTAGTGACGACGAGAGCCTGCCCTATATTTCCACCAGACGGCCAGAACGTTCAGCAAAAAGATGATAGGTGCGCCGAACAACAATGGGAGGCCGAAAAAGTAAGCCGCCACTGCCCAATTCCTCCACCCCCCTAAAACGTCGCGCTTTGGGGGAGGTCGAAGAGGATGCGTTTGGCGGCGAAGTCTATGGCCACGCGGTGGAACAGGCGCAGCTGGTTCATGCCGAGCAGCATCGCCGGGCGGCGGTTCATGCCGAGCCGGGCGAAGGGCGGGGCATCGACGAAGGCCATCAGCGTGTTGGTGAGGGTGAGGTTGCCGAGGCGGAAGGTGCTGGCAACGCCCATGTCCGCCCGCACGGCCTGACCCGTGACCGACATCAGTTCCGTGGTCAGGCTTTGATGGCGGCGGGCCAGCGCACGTTGCAGGGCGCGGTTGCCGATGGAGGTGTCTGACCCGGTATCGATGATGATATCGGTGCGCACGCCGTCGATATCGGCGTTGGTCATGATCAGCTGGCCTGAACGGCGGCGGGCCTGCACGACGATGTCATAACCCCGGTTGCCGCCGAGCGATGCCGCATCGCCGATGGCCATGCGGTTGTGATCGAAATCCAGCAGCACGCGCTGGTCTTGCAGGCCGTCCAGCCCGATGATCCCGTCCGCGCCGATGTGCTCGGCATCGAGCAAGGGGGCGCTGAGGCCGTAGAAGCTGCGGGTGCCAAGGTTGATCTCGTCCACGTCAACCAGATCGACCGTCTGTTCGCCCGCCACGCCGACCACGGTGGCCTGCCCCGTGGGCGTTAGGCCCAGCTGCTGCGCCACGGTGCGCGACAGCACGGTGCGTTCGGCGCCGGTATCGATCAGGAAGGCGAACGGGCCGCCGGCGCCGATGCGCACGGGCACGGTCATGCGGTCATAGGCGTCCATGCGGGTGCCGACGATATCCATGTCGACAGCAGCCACGGCCATCTGCTGCAAACCTTGCTGCGCAAGAGCATCCGGATTCCCGACAGCCGTCGCGGCCAGTGCTGCGGCGGCCAGTGACGCGTTCAGGGCCATGGCCTTTTCTCCCGGCTGGGATACTACGCCTTTGCTTGAGGCTCCGCCATCGCTGTTTGACGGGCGAAGGGCAGGGCGCGCAGCATGGGCAGGGTGCCCGCGATCTCGCCCGCCATGCCCTCGATCTCGGCCATCAGCGGGTGGCGCGTGAGCTTTAGCGTGGCGAGCCAGAGGACGACGCCGGCCATGACCATCGTGCCGTTCTGGACGATGCCGCTCGATGCCGAAGGCGCCCACAGCGCGTAGCTGACCAGCAGGGGGCCGACGGCGGCGAGCGTCGCGGCGGCGCTGCGCAGATAGACGAGTGCGAGATCGCGCCAGGCAAAGCCCACCATCGCGCGCAGGAACGGTGCGTAGATTGCCACCCACAACACCGCGTGCACCGCGCGCGACATGGCGACATAGCGCAGGCCGAACGGCGCGGCGGCGATGATCAGCGCGACCGACGCGACCGTTTCCACCACGTTGCGATGGATCAGCGCCTTCATCCGATCGAGCAGCAGCGGCAGGTCGGAATGCAGGGGCAGCGCGACATAACAAAGCTGCGAAATGGCGATCCACCACAGCAGAGGGGCGGTGGCCATCCAGCGTTCGCCGTAAAGCAGGCTCACCAGCGGGCCGGCCAGCACGGCGATGCCGGCCATCGCGGGCCAGGTGACGCCGGTATAGGCCGCGACCACGCGCAGGTAGGGCGGCCCGAGTGGTTCTCCGCTATCGCGCACGCGGCGAAAGGCGGGGTAGAACACGCCCGTCACCGCGCCCGCCACCAGCATGCGCAATTGCAGCGCAAGGCCGGATGCGCGCGCGAACAGGCCGACGGCGGCGTTGTCGATCAGCCGGCCGATCACCAGTTCGGGCGCGCGGCTGGTCACCGAATTGCAGATGGCCAGCACCGAATTGGTGCCGCCGATGCGCAGCACGGGCGCTGCTCCTGCAAGGCGCAAGGGCCAGGGCAGCATCAACCCGGCGCGCCACTGGCTGACGATCAGCCGCGCGGCCTGCTGCGCAAAGGCGCCCCACGCCAGCGACAGCGCGCCATAGCCCATGACCGCCAGCGTGACCGCCGTCGCCGCATTGAAGACGGAGGAGCCGACCTCGATCATGGTGTTGGACTTGTAGTCCATGCGGCGCTGGCACGCGGCCTGCGGCACGATCGACAGCGGGACCAGAAGATAGGAACACGCCACCACCAGCGTGACCGGCAGCAGCGCGGGATCGCGATAGAAATGCGCGATGGGCGCCGCCGCCGCGATGGCAAGCAGGGCGATGCTCCATGCAAATACCACCGAGATGGTGAAGGCGGTGTGCAGCTTCTCGGGCGTCAGGTCCCTTTCGCCGTTGATGTATCGTGTCACGCCGAAGTCTTGCAGGAACGCCACGATCGTGACTGCGGCAAAGGCGATGGAAAACAGGCCCAGCTGCGCCGGCGTGATGAACCAGCGGGCCAGCACCACGCTGGTGGCGAACTGGATGGCGAACGAGGTGTATTGCGAAACGAGCGCCCACGCGGCGGCGGTGCGTACCGACATGACCGGGGCCGCATCGGGCGCGGACGGCTGCGAGGTTTGCGGATCGGTCATGGGTCAGCCCTCGCTTTCCAGAAGGCTTGGCGCCAGGGAGTGGCCCACCGCGCCCCGGCGGTGTGCCTGCCGCCGCCAGCGCAGCATGGGTTGCGCCAGCGCGGGCACTACGCGCCAAAGCGCGAAGGCGATGTCCCACACCGGGCCGCGGACCTGCGCGCGTGCGCGGCGCAGTTCGTCAAGGCCGCGCGCGGTGTCGCCATCGACGATGCGGTCGATGGCGTGTTCGAACGCGAGCGCGGCAGAGGTGTCTGCCAGCAGGCGATCGATGAGCGCGATTTCGGGGGCATCGCCGGGCAGGTTGCGCCGCAGCTTTTCATAGACGCGGCGGTTGCCGATCAGCATTCGCCCGGCGTTGGCCGAGGCGCTGCCGGCGCGGACGCGGTATTCGCCCAGCACGGCATCGACGTAGTGCGCCTCGCCCCCCAGCGCCATCAGGCGCACCCACAGGTCGAAGTCCTCGGACTGCGCCATGGTTTCGTCAAAGCCGCCCACGGTGTCGAAGTCGCCGCGGCGGAAGGTGGTGCCGATATAGACGTTGAAGGAACGGTCGAGAATGTCGGCCAGCGTGCCGCGTGTCTTGTGCGGCCGTTCGACGCAGGTCTTCTCGCGCGTGACGGCGCCAAAGATGCGGGCGTTGCAGGTGGCCAGGCGCAAGGTCGGGTCCGCTTCGAGCAAGGGCACGATGCGCGCCAGATAATCGGGCCGGAAAAGATCGTCGCCATCGAGCAGCGCGACCAGTGGCGCGCGCGATTCGGCAATGGCGCGGTTGCGGGCTGCGGAAACGCCGCGGTTTGGCGTGGATACAAAGCGGATGCGGGGATCGGACATGAACGGGGCTACAGCACCCGCCACGTCGTCGGGCGCGCCATCGTCGATCACCACGCATTCCCATTCGCGCAAGGATTGCCGCTGGAGCGAGATGAGCGCCTCGCCCACCAGATGCGCCACGCCATAGGCGGGCACGATCACCGCCACACGCGCGGGCGTGCGTCCCTCGTGCGGGGGCGTGGGAAGGGGGTCGGTCATCACCTCGGCCTAGGCCCAAGGCGCTTAAGGATTGGCTTACGGGGGTCGAAATGGGGCGATTCTCGATGGAGGGGGGCGATTCTTGTGCGATTCTGCCTGCGCACGTTGCAGCGCGGGGCCATCGCGTGGCCGAAAACGCCCTGTTTTTGGGGGTTTGAGAGGGCATTGAAATTAAATTGCAAAATATCGTTGACCGCTGCGGACCCCATCCATATACGCCGCTTCAACGCAGCGTTGGTGCCGGTTTTCTCCGGTTTTCAATCGCTTCGGTAGCCAAAATAGACGGACATCCTGTCCCCCGCCAAAATCGGGGAGCACTGGTTGTCCGCCTGATTTCGTCACTACGGTGGTGGATTTGGTGGTTCTTTGACATTGTAGGTTTAGATGAAGGGACATGTGGGCGACGGCGCCTGCTTGCCGGGGTCTTTGGGCTCGGTATGGCAGTATTAAGCCGGTTG
>JBDLVU010000108.1:0-9224 GCA_039804665.1 Pseudomonadota bacterium
GCCGCGCGCCGCGCGTTCGAGCAGGACCCACACATCGTCGGCATCGGCATCCGATACCGCGCCAGCCGCATGTCGGCCGATGAAGTCGTCCAGCCACGCCGGGTCCAGCCCTGCCGCCGCCGCCAGTTCAGCCCGCCGGGCAAGCGGAATATCGGCCAGTTCATCGGGAAAGGCGCGCTCGGCCGCCGCCTCTGCCGCCGCGACGCATTCGGCACGCGAGCGCGGCGCAACAGGCGCATCGGCGTTCGCATCGCCCGCCATGCAGCCCCCCGCATCGGCATCAAGCAGCGCACCCAGCAGCGCATCGAAACCGGTGGCGGCTTGCCGCGCCCGTGGCAGGGCATCGTGGTGGCGATCCAGCCGGGCAAGGTGCGCAAGCAGCAGCCGCGCATCGAACCGCACGCGCGCGCCCACCGCCTCTCCGCGGTAGAAGATCGTTTCGGCCACGCCGTTCAGCGCGCGATCGGCCAGCACCTGTTCGGCAGCCCCACGCGCCAGCACCAGCGCGGCATCCCATCCATCGGCAAAGGCGACATCGCGCCGCCGCAGGCTGTAGGCAGCCTGCGGCGAGACGTGGCAGGCCTGGCAGGCAAGCCGGACGACCCCGTGTTGCGCCAGATGGCCCAGGAACGCCACCTGTCGCGGCCGGGTGAAGGCATCGTGGCGCACGCCCGGGATCGAGCCAGCACCGGCACGGGGACCATCGGCAGCATGGCCGGATGGTCCCAGAAGGTGCGGCGGCACGCATTCCGAAGGAAGTCCGATATCGCGGCCAGCGGGCACCCAGCCCCGGCCAAATCCGCGTGCGTGGCTTTGTTCCATGACGACCTCTCCTGCAAGAAGGGGCTCGGTCATAGCGGTCCAATCGCATGTAGGACAGATAAATAACCATATTGGTTAATCGCCCCACGCCCGGCTTGAAGGCACTATTGGTTGAACGAATTCCTTAATGTGACCGCGCGCACGAAGCAGCCTTTATCTATTTTTTTCAATAAATTGAATAGAAATGGCGCCCTATCGGACGTTAACCATGGCAGCCGATTGCGCAATTACCTCCACTCGGCTAGCCCATCGCCTTCTAATTTATCAAAATAATTAAAATAAAAAATTGCATTCGCACGGGAATATCCTGTTCAAACCGCGAACGCTTAGGGGGTTGACTTGATTAATTCGGACCTTCTTTCCGACATCAGCAATATTGACGATCAATACAACGTCGTCAACTTGCAAGATTCGAAAGGCGAGGCTGACGGCAACTCCGGCATTTTAGCCCTGAGCGCGCGCATCGCGCATTTTGGCACCGACCGGCAGGGCACCGTTGCGTTCGCGCGCTTCGTCTTCGCGAACAACCGTTGCGTGCGCATATCGGACGAATACATTGCAGATCTGGGCGAACGCCAAGACGCGTTCGACGCGATCGTGGTATGCGGCAACGACCACAACCGGTTACGCAGGTTCCTGCGGTTCTATCGTCCCACCTTGCTGCGCAAGATCAAGATCGCGGTCATGCCGCGCAGCACGCCCAAAGAACGCACGGCCCTGCTGAACGCCGGGTTCGACGACGTATTCGACGAAAAGTTCGATCCGATGGAGGTGAAGCTGCGCATCGCCGCGATCTATCGCCGGGTGCACATCTACAACACGCGGCGGGCCGTGGCCGCATTGATTTCACCAGCCGACAAGCGCCGCTTTTTCCGCGACGAGCCCACAGCGCGCGAGGCTTACCTGTTCAACATGATGATGGCGCAGCCCGGGCAGAGCGTGCCGATACACCGCCTGCGCGCGCCACCGAGCAACAAGTATGAGCAGGTCTCGATCAAATCGCTGCAAGTCTATCTGACCGGCCTGCGCAAGAAGCTTTCACCCGCCCTGCACCTGCGCAACGACGGCTCGGCCGGGTATTCGCTGCACATGGTGGCCAATGCGGACATGCCGCGCCAACCCCGCGCGCAGGATGCAGAAGCATGAGCCGGCCGCCGACCCGCACGCCGGACAACGACACTGGCGCTGACGCCAGGGCCCAGGACGGCGCGGGTGCGCGCGCCGTGCCGTATTTCAGCCAGGGCGATGGTACGGCGAGCGGATACTACCGCGAATATTTCAACGAACTGGCCGAAACCTGCGAGATGCTGGAGGCCGACGACGTCGCGGACGGACTGACGCGGCTGGCCGAGGTGATGGCGCCGCACATGGCGCGCTTCATCGAGCCGGGCTGGCCCCGCAAGGCCGAAGCGGCAACGCGGCTGCTGCAAGCGCGGGCGCCGGAAAGCGCGGCGTTTGCGCTGGTGCCGGATCGAATGGAGATTACCGTCGCTTCGCGCCTGACCACGCCGCGCGTGATCTGCCGCGCGGTGCTGGACGCGGGGCCGCGCATGGGAGATCCGGCTTTTTCACAGAACGCGCGGACGCTGGCGACGGGGATCGTGGCGGCGATGCTGCGCGCGGTGGCCGGTGCCCTGCCCGAAGCATGACGAGCAAGAAGCATTTTCCTTTTTTCCCGCTGTCATTGATCTGCATCAATGGACACGGGGCGTTCGGCGGCCAGTAACGTTACGACCGGAACATCAATCCGGACGGGATCGCCAACGATACGATAAAGGACGGGGAATGGAATTGGAACGGAACGGCGCGGCCGAGGATGGCACGCTGGGCATTCACGTGCACTCGCTGCGCCTGATGGTTACGATGATGCTGCCCGAACTTGCGCGGCTGGCGCCCCGGCCCGAAGAATGGCTGGCCGACATGGAAGCCATCCTGCTGCGCGTGGCGGACCAATCGACCTTTCCCGCCACGGGCGCGGTTTCTTCCGAACTGACGAAAGCCGCGGTGATCGGATCGCTGGAGGAAACCTTTACCGGGGTCCGCGCGCTGCTGGGCTTGCGCACGACAGGGCCCTTGGCCGCAGCGGCGGGCGAGCAGCCGGCGATGTCGCTGGAATAAGGCGCTTTCGCGCCGCGATATACGCCCGATGGCGTATGCCGCTTTGCAGCAAAGTTCGACATCGTGCCGCTCGTGAATCGATTTCGCGGGGACAGGATGGACGGCGTGCGCGTTGGCAAAAGGATCATCGGGGCGCAGGCGCCGGTTACGATAGGCTGGGAAAACATTCCGCGCGTGGAAGGCGGGCCGGTGAAGCGCGCGTTCTTCACATGGTTCCAGCCGACGGTGCTGCTGGGGCTGCTGGCGTTCTGGTACTATGCGCCCAATTCCATCGCCAAGGCTTCGACCGCGATCGGTATCGGCATCGGTTTCAAGGTGCTGTTGCTGGGGCTGGAGTGGGTGAACCCGCGCTTTGCCAGCTGGCGGCTGACGTGGAAGGAACTGGTGACCGACCTGTTTTATGTCGGGCTGGGCTATACCATCCTGCGGCTGGTCGACAGCTTCATCGGCAGCGACGCGCTGATCAAGGCGCTGATGGCGCAGATGCACTGGGAAAAGCTGGCGTGGTTCACGGGTCTGCCGCTGCTGGTGCAGGCATTCCTGATCTCGTTCCTGTTCGATTTCGGGCAGTACTGGATGCATCGCGGGATGCACAACTGGTATCCGCTGTGGCTGACGCATTCGGTGCACCACTACATCACCCAGCTGAACATCAACAAAGGCGCGGTGGGCAACCCGGTGGAACTGTTCCTGATCGGGCTGGGCGTGGGCGGGTTCTTCGATTTCCTGCCGCGTGCGGCGCTGATGGCGGGCGCGTTCGGGCTGGCCATCGGCACGTACCAGCACATCAACGTGCGGTTCAATTCGCCGCGCTGGTGGCGGTTCCTGTTCAACACCACCGAACATCACAGCCTGCACCATTCGCAGGACTATGAAGCGACGCGCAGCAACTATGCCGGGTCGTACATCTTCATCGACCGCATGTTCGGCACCTGCGTGGATGGCGAGGCGGAGCTGCTGGGGATGGAAGAAGGGCGCCGCATGTCGATCCGCGAACAGATGAGCTTTCCCTTTACCGAGGGCTGGCGCACGATGAAGGAGCGCCTTGGCGGGCGCACCGCCAGCGCGGTGCCGGCGGAATGAGCGGGCTGGCGTTGGCGCGGGGACGCGCACCGGGCGGCGAGGCGAACCTGCGCTGGATCGACTGGATCTGGCACGTGCGGGGCGCCGTGACGCTGGAGCCGGGAATGAGCGCTGCCGAGGCGCTCGACCGGCTGGAACCACTGTTCCGCGAAAGGGGCACGCGCTACGAACGCGGCGGCGATGCGCTGTCGTTTCGCAAGAAGGACCAGCCTGCGCAGGACAGGATGGCGGTGTTCGACAGCGGGACGTTGCGCGTGGAAGGCGGCGCGCTGCGCTATGATCTGGCCAGCCGGATGCTGCTGGCGTGCTTTCTGGCGCCGCTGCTGTTCCTGGCGTTTGCCCAAGCGACCGTGGTGGTCGGCGCGTGGCACCAGCCAGCCGCCGAAGCGCCGGCGGCCAAGCCCAAGGCGCTGCCGATGAACCCCATCGACAAGGCTCTGGGCGCGCCCGAACCCGAAGCGCCGGGCAAGAATGGCGCCGAGGGCATCGGGCGGGGCAAGAAGCCCTCGCACACGCCGGGCTATGTCTTTGCCGGGATGTTTGCGGTGCTGTACCTTGTGGGGCGTGTGCTGGAAGCGCGGATGGTGCGGGCGCTGTTTGTGCGGAAGCTCGCCGCCTAGCGCCCGCCCGACCCTAGCGCGTCAGCAGCGGGCCGAGGTAGTGGCCGGTGAAGCTGCGCGGGTTCTTCGCCACGTCCTCGGGCGTGCCTTCGGCCACAAGCTCGCCGCCGCGCACGCCGCCTTCGGGACCCATGTCGAGAATCCAGTCGGCGGTCTTGATGACATCGAGGTTGTGTTCGATCACGACCACGGAATTGCCCTGGTCGACCAGCCGGTGCAGCACCTCCAGCAGCTTGCGCACGTCTTCGAAGTGGAGGCCGGTGGTGGGTTCGTCGAGGATGTAGAGCGTCTGCCCGGTGGAACGGCGCGCCAGTTCCTTGGCCAGCTTCACCCGCTGCGCCTCACCGCCCGAAAGCGTGGTGGCCTGCTGGCCGACCTTCACATAGCCCAGCCCCACTTCGTTGAGCATGTGCATGCGGTCGCGGATGGGGGGCACGGCCTTGAAGAACTCCTCGGCGTCCTCGATCGTCATGTCGAGCACGTCGGCGATGGAGTGACCCTTGAACTTCACCTCCAGCGTTTCGCGGTTGTAGCGCTTGCCGCCGCATTCCTCGCAGGTGACGTAGACGTCGGGCAGGAAGTGCATCTCGATCTTGATGAGGCCGTCGCCCTGGCACTTTTCGCAGCGGCCGCCCTTGACGTTGAAGCTGAAACGGCCGGGCTTGTAGCCGCGCGCGGCGGATTCCGGCAGCCCGGCGAACCAATCGCGGATCAGCGTGAAGGCGCCGGTATAAGTGGCCGGATTCGAGCGCGGGGTGCGGCCGATGGGCGACTGATCGATCTCGATCACCTTGTCGCAGTGTTCGAGGCCCTTAATCGCATCGTGCGGGCCGGCGATCACGCGCGCACCGTTCAGCGTGCGCGCGGCGCCCGCGTGCAGCGTGTCGATGGTGAAGGAAGATTTGCCCGAGCCGGACACGCCGGTGACGCAGGTGAACGTGCCCAAGGGGATCGACGCGGTGACGTTCTTCAGGTTGTTGGCCCGCGCGCCTTCGACCGTGAGGGACAGGCCATTGCCCTTGCGGCGCTTTTGCGGAACCTCGATCCGGCGGGCGCCGGTGAGGTACTGGCCGGTGAGGCTGTTCGGGTTGCCGAGGATATCCTCCAGCGTGCCCTGCGCGACGATCTCGCCGCCGTGGACGCCCGCGCCGGGGCCGAGATCGACCACGTAATCGGCGGTGCGGATGGCGTCCTCGTCATGCTCGACCACGATCACCGTGTTGCCGAGGTCGCGGAGCCGTTTCAGCGTTTCAAGCAGGCGGTCGTTGTCGCGCTGGTGCAGGCCGATGGAGGGTTCATCCAGCACGTAGAGCACGCCGGACAGGCCGCTGCCGATCTGGCTGGCAAGGCGGATGCGCTGGCTTTCGCCGCCCGACAGCGTGCCGCTGGTACGATCCAGATTGAGGTAGTCGAGCCCGACGTTGTTGAGGAAGCCGAGCCGTTCGTTGATTTCCTTGAGGATGGCCTTGGCGATCTGGCTCTGCTGGCTGGTGAGCTGCGCATCGAGGCCGAGGAACCAATCCACCGCGGCGGCCACCGACAGGTGGGTAACGCTGGAAATGTCGGCCCCGGCGACCTTGACGCTGAGCGCCTCGGGCTTGAGCCGCGCGCCGTGGCAGGTTTCACACGGCTGCGCGGTCTGGAACTTGCCCAGTTCCTCGCGCATCCACGCGCTTTCCGTCTGCAACATGCGGCGGTTGAGGTTGCCGATCACGCCCTCGAACGACTTTTGCACGGTGTAGGACTTCTTGCCGTCGATAAAGGTCAGCGGCACGGCCTTGCCACCGGTGCCGTAGAGGACGACGATCTTGACCTCGGTCGGCAGGGCATCCCACGGGGTTTCAAGGCTGAAGCCGAAATGGCCGGCAAGGCTGGAGAGCACCTGCATGTAATAGGGCGACGGCGGGTTGCTCTTGGCCCACGGCACAACGGCGCCCTGCTTGAGCGACAGGTGTTCGTTGGGCACGACCAGCTGCGGATCGAACAGCAGCTTTTCGCCCAGACCGTCGCACGCGGGGCATGCCCCCTGCGGCGCGTTGAACGAAAACAGGCGCGGTTCGAGCGCGTCGATGGTGAAGCCCGAGACCGGGCAGGCGAACTTTTCGGAAAAGACGATGCGGTTGGCAGGAAGGCCGGTTTTCTTCATCGCCCCCTTTTTGCTGCCCGCTTCCGCTTCGCGGCCCGGCACAACGCCATCGGCAAGGTCGAAGAAGACCAGCCCATCCGCCAGTTTCAGCGCCTGTTCAAAGCTGTCGGCAAGGCGGGTCTGGATGCCGTCCTTCACCGCGATGCGGTCGACCACCACCTCGATGTCGTGCTTCAGCTTCTTGTCGAGCGCGGGCGCGTCCTCGATGGCCAGCAGTTCGCCGTTGATGCGCACGCGGGTGTAGCCCGCTTTCTGCCATTCGGCGAGTTCGCGGCGGTATTCGCCCTTGCGGCCGCGCACCACGGGGGCGAGCAGATAGGCGCGCGTGCCTTCGGGCAGGGCCATCACGCGATCCACCATCTGGCTGACCGTCTGCGCGGAAATGGGTTCGCCCGTGGCGGGGGAATAGGGAACGCCGACGCGCGCCCACAGCAGGCGCATGTAATCGTAGATCTCGGTAACGGTGGCGACCGTGGAGCGCGGGTTGCGGCTGGTGGTCTTCTGTTCGATCGAAATGGCGGGGCTGAGGCCGTCGATATGCTCGACATCCGGCTTTTGCATCATTTCAAGGAACTGGCGCGCGTAAGCCGAAAGGCTTTCCACGTAGCGGCGCTGCCCTTCGGCATAGATCGTATCGAACGCGAGCGACGATTTGCCCGAACCCGAAAGGCCGGTGATGACGATCAGGCTGTCCCGCGGCAGATCGACGTCGATCCCCTTGAGGTTATGCTCACGCGCGCCGCGCACGGAAATGGTGGTCAAGGACATGCGGGAGCGTGTTCCATATTTGTTCGATTCAGGCAAGGGCGGGTCAGGCAAGGGCCGGAAAACATGCGCCGCGCGGCGCGTTTGAACGCCCTATCTGGGTATGGAACGCCGTGCAGGCAAGGTGGCCGATGGGGCGAGCCTGCGCGCGCCCGCAAGTGGTTGCAAGCGTGACTATCTACTGGCACGATGGGGCATATTGTTCATTCGGGGACGCGTTTTCATGAAAGTTCAAACTCTTGCGGCGCTGCTGGCGGCGACGGGGCTGGCCGGGTGCGCCGGCCAGAAGGTGGCGAGCGTGCCCGCGCCGGTGGTGGCGCCTGCGGCTGCCCCGTCCCCGGCACCTGCCTCGGCGATCCCGGTGGCGAAGTCCGCGTTTGCAAAGCCGAGTGCACTGGACTTTGCGCTGCCCGATTTTCCCGCGCTGACCGCTGCCGACTATCAGGCGGGGATCGAGGAAGGGATTGCCATCGCGCGGGGCGAAGTGGCCGCGATTGCGGGGAATCCCGATGCGCCGACCTTTGCCAACACGATCGAGGCGCTGGAGAAATCCGGGCAGGTGCTGGACCGCGCCAGCCGCGCCTTTTCCACGCGGCACGGCGCCGATACCAGCGATGCGCTGGACGCGGTGGAAACCGCGACCGCACCGCAACTGGCAGCGTGGGACAGCGCGTTCTATCAAAATGCCGCGCTGTTTGGCCGGGTGGAGGCGCTGTATGATGCGCGCGCCACGCTGCCGCTTTCGCCCGAGCAGGCGCGGGTGCTGGAGCTGTATCATCAGGACTTCGTGCTGCACGGTGCGCAGCTTTCGGACAGCGACAAGGCCAAGGTGGCCCAGATCGACCAGCGGCTGGCCACGCTGGAAACGGCATTCGGGCAGAAGGTGACCAATGCCACGCGCGATGGCGCAGTGGTGGTGCATGACAAGGCACAGCTGGCCGGGCTTTCGCCCCAGCAGGTGGCCGCGGCGGCGGAGGCCGCCAAGGCGCGCGGGCTGGCGGGGCAATGGGTGCTTTCGTTGCAGAACACCACGGTGCAGCCGCTGGCCGACGACCTTTCCAGCCGCGCGATGCGCGAGGCGGTGTTCAAGGCCGGGTGGACGCGGGCGACGCGTGGCGACGCCAACGACACGCGCAAGGATCTGGCCGAGATGGCGGCGCTGCGGGCGCAGAAGGCCGGGATCATGGGCTTTGCCAATTTTGCCGCGCTGAAGCTGAGCGCGGAAATGGCGGGGACGCCGGACCGGGCCATCGCCTTCATGGACAGCGTGGCGGGTCCGGCGGCGAAGGGCGTGGCGCGCGATGCCAGGGACATCAACGCCGCGATCCGCGCCCGGGGTGAGCGGTTCAGCGCCGCGCCGTGGGACTGGAAACGCTATGCCGAGGACGTACGGGCCAAGCGCTATGCCTTCGATGCGGGCCAGGTGAAGCCCTATTTCGAGGTGTGGCGCGTGCTGGAGGACGGGGTGTTCTATGCCGCTGGCCAGCTTTATGGCCTGAGCTTTCACCGGCGCGAGGATCTGAAGGGCTGGCGGCCGGAAATGCGCGCCTATGAAGTGCGCGAGGAAGATGGGCGGGTGCTGGGCCTGTTCCTGATCGATCCGTTCCAGCGCGACAGCAAGCAGGGCGGCGCATGGATGGACACGCTGGTGCCGGGCAGCCCGCTGTTCG
>JBDLVU010000109.1:0-9150 GCA_039804665.1 Pseudomonadota bacterium
CCTTTTTGGCCGGTCGGCGCTTGGGGGAGCGGGTCAGAGATGGCGCAAAAGATAGGTGATCCCTGAAGCGGCAGCTATGCCGATCAGGCCCAGAGCCATCAGCAGCCCTGCCAATACAAATATGGCAATCAAGCGGGGCATGACCCCCGTTGGAACCGGACCCGATCCCTTGAGAAACCACAACGGGGAAACAGTTTCCAGATCGTCTGGAGGCGCTGCACCCTGTGTCGTTTCGCCGTTCGTTATGGCGGATTCGGGCGGCGGCGCCAGTGGTTCCGGTTGATATACGAGCCGTTCAGGTATGGCTTGGGGCGCGATATTCTGCGCCTTGAGGCGGGCATAGGCCATCGCCGCATTCAGCAGTTCGTCGATAGGATCGTTCGCCTCGCGCCCCAATCGCGCCACCAGCTTGCGGCGGCCCTGCCATGGGCCGACCAGCATCCAGTGCAGCAGCGACGCCGGCGGCTCATAATCCGCCCGCGCCAGCAACGCGCGCAGCCGTTCCATCGTCGCGTGGATCTCCGGCCCCTCGCTCTCGCGCAGGTGCTCCCACAACGGCACGCGGTTGCCGCGATAGCCAAAGCGCAGCAGGTCTTCCTGCGTCCAGCCGATCAGCGGCGAAACCAGCAAGCCCGCAAGGTTCAGATCGTCCAGCGGCTGCGCGCAGAACCGCAAGGCGGCCAGCAGGTCCTTCACCGCCAGCGGCGCGCCCAGCCGCAGCCGGTCCACGCCCGCCACCGGCACGCCTTGCGCATGAAGCCGCGCCACGATCAGCCCGGCCAGCTCCTTGCGCTTGCGCACCAGCACCATCACGTCGCCCGGCCCGGCCTGGCGCGGATTGTCCTTGTCCTTCACCAGCGGAAAGCCCGTCTCGATCCACGCCCGCACTTGCCGCGCGATGCGGTCGGCAAGGTCTCGGTCGGGACGCGAAAGCCAGCTTTCCTCGCCTTCCTCGCCCGAACCTTCGGGCGTGCCGTCGGAATCGTCGTCCTCGTCGCCGCCTTGCGCCCCCACAACCTGCCACAGCGCCACGGTGCCGGGCCGGTCTTCGCCCTCGTGCGGTTCAGGCGCGGTGCTCAGGCCAAAGCGGTCTACCCCGATCAGGTGGATCGCGCGGTCCACGAACGACAGGATCGACGCGGCAGTGCGATACGACCGCCCCAGCCCCAGATCGAGCAACCGCCGGTCATCGTCATTGGTCGCCTCGGCCAGCGCATACAGCTGCCGCGCCACGCTGCCCCGCGCCTTGTCGAAGTTTTCCGGGCTGGTGCCCTGAAAGCGGAAAATCGCCTGCTTGTAGTCACCCACCACGAACAGCGTGCGCAAACCATCGCCGTGCTGGCCTTCACCGCTGAAGAAATCCGACACCAACCCCTGCAGCACGATCCGCCACTGCGCCGCGTTGGTATCCTGCGCCTCGTCCACCAGCACGTGGTCGAACCGGCGGTCTAGCTTGAAGCGTATCCACTCCGCGCTCGCTCTCTCGGTCAGAAGGCTGGCGGCGGCACGGATCTGGTCGTCGAAGTCGATGAACCCCTCGCGCGCCTTGGCTTCATCCCACGCAATCGCAAAGCGTCGTCCCAGCGCCAGCGCCGGATCGAGCATTGCCGCCAGTTGCACCAGCGCCTGCTGCTCCCGCACCTTTTCAAGACACGCGATCACCCGCGCCTGATAATCGGCATAGGCGGGTTCGTGCTTCAGCAGGTTCTTCGCCGATTTGGCCTCGCCCTTGGCGGTAAGGAACTGCTTGGCGAAATCATCCAGCCCCAACAGCCGGCCCGCTGGCGCGGTCGCCAGCCAGTCCCCGATGATGTTCGCGCAGTCGATCCCGGTCGCCGTGCCCCAGCGCGCATTCGCCTCCATGCATTTACGCACCGACGCGACATCGAAAGCCTCGTCCGTGCACAATTCCGCCAGTCCGGAGCCGTCGTCATCCGCATCCAGTCCCAGCACGCGGTTGATGCGCGGGCGCAGCGGCGGTTGCCACGCCCCCGGCCCCATCCACAGATCGCGCGCCGCCGCGCAGCGCAGCAGGAACGCCTCGACCGCGTCCTGGCTCATCCGCAGCGACAATTCGGACAGCGCGTCGATCACGCTGCCATCGCCCCCCTCCCCGGCGCGCACCAGCAGATCGGCCAGTACCTGCCGCACCAGCAGGTCGCGGTCGCGATCCTCCATCGCCCGCGTGCCCGGCAACAGCCCGGCTTCCACCGGAAACGCCGACAGCAGCCACTGCGAAAACGCGTGGATCGTTTCGATCCGCAGCCCCCCGCCTGCGCAATCGAGCACCGCCGCAAACCGGCTCCGCGCCCGATCCAGCGCATCCGGCCCGAACGGCGCGCCAATCGCGCGCAGGTCTGCCGCCAGCCGCGCATCGTCCATGCGCACCCAGCTGGCCAGCACCTCGTTCACGCGCGTCGCCATTTCGGCCGCACCCGCCTTGGTAAAGGTCAGGCACAGCAGCTGCTCAGGCTCAACCCCCGGTTGCAGCAGCAACCGCAAAACGCGGGCGGACAGCACCTGCGTCTTGCCGGTTCCGGCCGAAGCGGAGAGCCACACCGTGCGCCCCGGATGCACCGCATCGCGCTGGTTTCCTTGCAGCGGATAGACCTTGCCGCTCATGCCGCGTCATCCCGGCCGGTGCGGCCCTGCCATTCATCGAGCCGCATCAACTGGTCATAGTCCGAATAGCCCGGAAGATCGGGATTGAGCCGCGCGGTGAAAGGTTCGTCACCCAGAATCCAGCGGGCAATGGCCTCTTTCAGATAGCGTTCGGTTTCGGGCAGGAAGTCCTCGCGCGGAATTCCGGACTTCTTGCGGCCTTCCAGTACCGGCTCGCTGCGATAGCCGAAACCGCCCTCGCGGTTTCGCGCCAGCGACCAGTATTCGAACGCGTTTGGCTGGCCTTCAACGCCTTTAAACCCGCCCTGGGTGGCGATAAGTCCGATTAGCCCGAGCTGAAGCGCAAAGCCCTTTTGCACCATCGTGCCCGATGGCGGCATGCCGGTCTTGTAATCCACGATGGCCAGCGTCCCATCGGCACAACGGTCGATGCGGTCGGCCCGCCCGTGAATGCGCACGCCCTCGATCCGCGCTTCGCCGCGCTCTTCAAAGGCGATCACCTGCCGTCCGGCGAGAAGCAGGTCTTCCTGCTCGCGCTCGATCCACGCCAGTGCGGCGGTCAGCCGGGGCTGCCACAGCGCGCGCATGAACGGGTGGGCACTCATTTCGGCAAGCGCCTGTTCCGCCAGCGGTACAAGCCGGCCCGGCGGTGCGCCTGCCTTGTGCCAGGCTTCCAGAATGGCGTGCACTGCCGTGCCGCGCCACGCGGGCGTGGGATCGGCATCCAGCGGATCGAGCGAACGCAGCCCAAGGATCGCCTGCGCATAGAACTGGTACGGATCGCCCCGCAGCCGGTCGAGCGCGGTCACCGCGATGTCCACGCGGCGCTGTTCGGCACTTGGGCCGGGCTCCGGTCGGGGATAGGCGGGCGCGGGCGGCGCCTGATCCAGCGCGCGGGCATAACGCACCGCGTCCACTTCCTCGCGCACGTTGTCCCCCAGCATGGCACGCACGCGCAGCAGGAAGCGTGAAGGGATCGCCGGCCCTGCGCTGTCGCGCTGCGCATGGCTCAACACAACTTCGGGCGCGCCCAGCGCCGCGGCAAGATCATGCGCGGCAAGACCGATGCGGAAGTCCGCCCCCGGAATGCCCAAAGCGCGCAGGATCGGCGGCGCCAGCAACGGATCGGGCGCGGGGCTGGCCGGCCACGATCCTTCGGTCATCCCGCCGCAGATCACCAGATCGGCGCGGCTCATCCGCGCTTCCAGCAAGCCGTAGATGGCAAGGCGCGGGTGCGCGCCATAAGGCGGACGCACCGCAATCTCGTCCATCGCATCGCGCAGCAGCGCGGGCAATTCCACCGGCGGGACCGGCAGCACGGCCGCTTCGGCCGCCTCGCTCCACTGTTCCACAAAGGACGCCAGCGCGCGCCCGTCGGCCTGCGCCCATACGCCGGTGCCGCACAGCGCCTCGGCCGTTTCCGAAAGCACCGCCAGCGCCGCCCCCATCGGCACGGCTTCGTCCACCGCCAGCAACCCGCCCAGCAGCGCTTCTACCTCGTCCCACCAGCGCCCCAGCGTGGGATGATCACGGTGTTTCGCCGCCACGGCATCGCGCACGGAATCCAGCCCCGGCCCCGGTCGCGGCCCGCGCAGCACAAGATCCAGCCGCCGCACCTGCTCCAGCCAGCGCGCACGACCCTCGCCGCTCTTCACCAGCGGATGGCCCAGCACGGCCAGCAGCGGCACAGGCGCTGCGCGTTCGGCCCAGCATTCGGCCAGTTGGACGAACAGGCGCCCAGCCGGCGTCTGCGACAGCGGCCGCCCCGCCGTGTCATCCGCCGCGATGTTCCAGCGGGCAAGGTTCGCCACCACGCGCTGCGCCAGAATGCGGTCCGGCGTCACCAGCGCCACGCGGCGTTCGGGTACGGCCAGCGCCTCGCGCACCAGCACGGCGATAGCCTGCGCTTCCTCTTCCGGGTGCGCGGTTTCCATCAGGCGCACGCCCGCAAGCCGGCGCTGTTCGCCCGGCAGGCTGCCCCACACGGTGCTCGCCTCTGGCGGCAGGAACAGATTGGAAATCGCGCGGCTGCGTTCGGGCGGCGCCGCGGCCAGCCCGGCACGGTGCCACGGTGCGACTTCCTCACGCGCGATGCCCATGCGGTTCAACAGCAACTTGAGATGATATTGCGGATGGGTGACCACATCGCCGCGCGCAAACACCGACCCGCCCGGCTCCTGCGGCGCGCCCGCACACCCCAGCGATTCCCACACCGCATCGGGCAGCGCCAGATCGAGATCGGGCAGCACCACCGCCCCATCGGCCATGTCCGCCACCACGCGCAGCAGCCGCGCCACCGCAGGCGAAGCCGACGTCACGCCCGCCGCCACGATCGGATGCGCGGGCGGGCTTTCGCGCCAGCGCCGCGCTGCGTGATCGAGCAGCCGATTGCGCCGCTCCGGCGCATCGATCAGCCCCATTTCCTCCAGTTCAAACCGCCAGCGCGCCTGCACCCGCGCGAACAGCCGCAGCGAATCCTGCCAGTGATCCGCCAGTTCGGGCAGCATGTCGATTTCCAGCAGGCGTTCGGGCGCGATGTCCTCAACCGCCATGCGATCCATCGATCCCACCAGCGAACGCGCCTGCCGCAGCAGCCCCGCCTCGCCCGGCGCCTTGTCTCCCAGTTCCTCGCGCAGCAGTTCGGCGACGCGCAACAGGCGGAACACCGGGTCCGCCGCCGGGGGGATGTCTGCGCCGGAGCCGATCGGATCGAGCAGCGGCCCCAGCGTCTCGTCCAGATCGAGATCGCCCACCACCGCCATGCGCGGCAGCAGCAGGCCCCCGCGCCCGTCGTCGGCGCTGGCGCGCACGAACGCTTCGGTCACGATGCGCACCGCGCGCTGGCTGGGCAGCAGCAGCGTCAGCCGCGCCAACCCCAGACCTTCCTCGCGATATCGCGGGATCAGGCCCGCCACCAGCGCATCGGCAAAGCCACGGTGCGCCGCGATCGAATAAAGCCCGGGGCGTTCCCGCTGGCCGCTCACGTGTTCTGCGTCAGCGCGAGTTCGGTCGGCCCGATCATCTGCGGCGTGCCCACTTCATACCACAGCCCGGTATGGGCGATACCATAAAGGCGCCCTTCCTCCATGGCCCGGTTCCACAGCACGCCGGTGGAAAACGCGCCTTCGGGTGCATCGCGCAGCAGGCGCTGCGACACGATCTGGATGCCGGTGAAGATATAGGGCGCCACGTGGCGCTGCTTGCGCCGGCTGATGCGGCCCAGCGGATCGAGGTGAAAATCGCCCACGCCGGTATAGTTGAATGCCTGCGCATGGCTGACGAGCAGCAGCAGCGCATCCATCCTGTCCTCGTCCCACGCATCGCTCAGTGCTGCAAAGGCATTGCGCGGCCCGTCCAGCCAGATCGCGTCACTGTTCAGGCAAAAGAACGTGTCTGCCCCGATCAGCGGTAGCGCCCGCACCAGCCCGCCCCCGGTTTCAAGCAGTGCGTCGGTCTCGTCGGAAATGGTGACCGTGGGGTTCGTCCGGTTGGCAAGGTAAGCCACCATCTGGTCCGCCAGATAGTGCACGTTGACCACCGCGCGTGCGATGCCTGCCTCACCCAGCTTGTCGAGCGCGTAGTCGATCAGCGGCTTCCCGCCCACGCGCACCAGCGGCTTGGGCCGGGTGGTGGACAGCGGGCGCATCCGCTTGCCAAGGCCGGCCGCCAGCACCATCGCCACATCGCTTGCCAGCGGCTTCACAGCGCGAACGTCCCGCCCAGCGTGCCCGTCGGATCGCGCAAGGCGGCCGGAATGTTGGCATCGAACCAGCGCGCCACGGGCTCCAGCGCGGGATGTGCCAGATCGCGTTCCAGCAACGCCCACACGCGCGGAATGTAATCAAGATAGCGCGGCTTGCCGTCGCGCTTCCACAACCGCACGAAAATGCCCACGATCTTGGCGTTACGCTGCGCGCCCAACCGGGCGTAGTCGCCCGTGAATTCCGCCGTCGGGCGCGCGCGTTCGACGTAGTAATCGAACATCGCCGCTTCCAGTTCGGGGGAAACGTCGCGCCGCGCGTCCTGCAACAGCGAGACGAGGTCATACGCCGGATGGCCCACCAGCGCGTCCTGAAAATCAAGCAGGCCCTGCTTTTCCAGCCCGCCCACCAGCATGATGTTCTCGGCGTGGTAATCGCGCATCACGGTCACGCCCGGACGCTGGCGCACCAGCACCGATGCCAGCACTTCCTCCCACGCGGCGGCATAGCCCGCGCCATCGACATAAAGCCCCTGCGCCGGGCAGAACCAGTCGACGAATAGCCTGGCCTCGCGCTGGTACTCCGCCAGCGAATACTGCATGAACGGCCCCGCCGGCAGCCGGTGCAACTGCACCAGCGCGTCGATGGCATAGCGATAGACCTCGGCTTCGTCCTGCGGCCACGCATCGAGGTATTCGCGCATGCGCACCTCGCCAAAGTCCTCCAGCAGCACCAGCCCTTCCGCCTCGGCCTCGGCCAGAATCTGCGGCGCGCGCAGGCCATTGGAATCGAGCCACTTGGCCGCGCGAAGGAACGGTTGCGGGTCTTCGTGCGGCGGCGGCGCATGCATCAGCATTGCCGTCTTCCCGTTGCGACGGATGCGGAAATAGCGCCGGAATGAAGCGTCGCCCGGCAGCGGTTCGATTACAGCGCCGGTCCAGCCGGAATTGACGAGGAACGGCTCGATCGCCGCGGGAATGCTCAGGTCCATGATCCGCGCTCTAGCCAATCGCGCCCCGGCTCGACAATGGCCCTGCGCGCGTTTTCCAACACTTCCAACCGGATCGACAGGCAACCCGGCTCACGCGCAAAGCCGCCCGCGTGTTCGGGCCATTCCGCCACCAGCGCCGCGCCCTGCCGGTAATCGTCCAGCCCGATTTCCTCCACCTCGGCCGGGTCGTCCAGCCGGTAGAAATCGGCATGGACCAGCGGCAGCCGCACCAATGGCGGATCGTAGACCTCGATGATGGCAAAGCTGGGACTCGGCACCTCGCCCGTGTGGCCCAGCGCCGCGATCAGCGCCCGCGCCAACGTGGTCTTACCCGCGCCCAGCCCGCCAGACAGCGCCACCACGTCGCCGGCACGCAAATCGCGCGCGATGGCCTGCGCCAGCGCTTCGGTCGCGGCGTGGTCGGGCAAAGGCACGATCATGCGGGCACCTCGGCTGGCAGCGTCACCACCGCGGCGGTGCCCTGTCCCGGCTCGCTCATCAGCTCGATCCGGCCGCCGTGCGCTTCGACCAGCTGGCGCACCAGCGGCAGGCCAAGGCCGGATCGCCGCTCCATCGCCTTACCGTCCGCGCCCAGCTTCAGCCCTTCCATCGCGCGGGCCAGCACCGCCGGTTCCATGCCGCGCCCGTTGTCGGACACCACCACCTGCGTGCCACCGCCCTTGGCGCGGGTGCATTCCACAAGAATTCGCCCGCCGTCGCCCGTGGCGGCGATGGCATTGTCCACCAGCTGGCCAAAGGCACGGCGCAACCGGCGCGCGTCGCCGGTCACAGTGCCTGCCGCCGCGCTGCCGCGCAGGTCCAGCGTCAGCCCGGCGGACGAAATCCGCTCGGCGCGTTCCTGCACCACGTCGGTCACCAGCGCGAAGATTTCCACCGGCTCGCGCGCCAGCGGCAGCGTGCCCGCCTCGCTTTGCGACAGGTCCAGCACGTTCTCGATCTGCTCGCCCAGCCGCTCGACCGAAGCGAGGATGGCAGCGACGTACTCCTGTCCCTGCGGGGTCAGTTCGCCCGCAATCCCGCTTTGCAACAGTTCCGCAAACCCGCCGATGGAGGTCAGCGGCGTGCGGAATTCATAGCTCATGTTGGCAATGAAGCGCGTCTTCACCGCGTCTGCTTCCACCAGCGCGGCGTTGCGTTCGCGCAGCGCGCCTTCGGCCTTTTGCGAATCCGTGATGTCCAGAACCGTCAGCATCCCGTTGCCATCGGGCAGCGGCACGCCGGCAAACTCCAGATGCCGCCCGTCGGCCAGCGCCAGCCGCCCGGTCTTCTGCTTGCGCTCCAGCGTGGCGGCCTGGATCACGTGGCCGATGGTGCCCACTTGCGCCGGGCGCTTAAGCTGCCCGGCGATGCGCTTCAGCAGCACATCCGCGCGCGGGTGCGTGGCAAGGAACGTCTCCTCCAGCGCCCAGTCGCCCGCAAAGCGCCGGTTCCATAGCTGCAACTTGCCATCCGGCCCGAACACCGCGAGCGATTCGAACAGGTTGTCGAACGTGGCCGTGCGTGTGCGCAGCAGCGTGTCGCGCGTGGCGGAAAGCTGGAGCTGCTCGGTGCGATCCTCAAAGATCATCAACAGCCCGCCATCGGGCATCGGCTGCACGACAACGCGCAGATGCGTGCCGTCGTGCAGGTGCCACGGCTCCTCCTTCGGCTCGCGCGACAGGAACCAACCCTGACGCTCCCGCCGCCATTCGGGGAAGTCGCGCACTTCGGGCAGGCGGCCGCCATCGCGCATCCGGTCCAGCACGCGGTCGAACGGCGGGGTGTCCACCACCCACGCCTGCGGAATGGAAAAGATGCGCAGGAAAGGCTGGTTGG
>JBDLVU010000110.1:0-9128 GCA_039804665.1 Pseudomonadota bacterium
GTCGGTCTCGGCATACGGCACCAGTTCCATGATCGTGCGCGCCCGCTCGGGCGTCACCACGTCGATGGCGTAGTCCGCCATGTCGCGGAACAGGAAGGCGCCGGCATCGATCTCGGCGCCTTGCCCGGCCCATTCGGCGGCCATTGCCTCGGCCAGTGCGGATGTCGGCACGGCTTGCGCCCGCGCGCCCACGGTTTTCACCGCGCGGCCATCCAGCAGGACGCGAAAACCCGTCTCGTCCCGGCCCACCGAGACTTCCTTGTAGAAACGCTTCATTATCTGGACTTCCAACGCCTTGCCAGAAGGGGCGGCAGGCCGAAGAAATCGACCAGCCCCGCGCCTACCAGCGCATACCCGGCGAACACCGGATACGTGCCAAACCGCCCCGAAAGCAGCACCACCCCGCCCAGCGCCAGCAGCGCGCCCGAAAGGCGGACCAATTGCAGCACCATGAACCTGCCGAACGCCGGGTCGTTCATTCCATGCCCTTCAGCAGCGCGCGCAGTTCGCGCATCGATCCGGCTACCGTCTCCGCGCCCGCCTCCACCAGCTCTCGCGGGTGGTGATAGCCCCAATCGACGCCAAACGCGCGCACGCCCGCGTTCACCGCCATTTCCATGTCATAGGCCGTATCGCCGATCATCGCGGTATGGGCGCGCTCGGCTCCGGTCGCATCGAGGCATGCCTCGATCATCGACGGGTGCGGCTTGCTCGGATGGCGATCTGCGGTCTGCAAGGTCACGAAGTGCCCGGCGAGGCCATGCGTGTTCAGGCAGTGCGCCAGCCCGCGGTCGCTCTTGCCCGTGGCCACGCCCAGCAGCCAGCCCGCGTTCGCCAGTTCCTCCACCAGCGCGGCGATGCCTTCATACAGCGGTTCGCCCACCAGCCCGGCCTCGCGCCGCGCGCGGAAGGCGTCCTTGTAAAGCTGCGCCAGTTCGGCGTGCGCTTCATGCTCGCCGTCCGGGTGCAGCCGCCGCATCGCCTCGTGCAGCGAAAGGCCCACCACGCGGCGCGTTTCGTTGCGATCCGGCGCGGTCAGGCCCAGCCCGGCAAAGGCCTGGTCCATCGCGGCGCAGATATCCGCCTGGCTGTCCACCAGCGTGCCGTCGCAATCGAAGATGGCGAGACGCGGCGCAGAGGGGCGAAGCGGTTCGGTCATCCGCGCTTGGGTCCGCTCGGTTTCGGTGTCGAAGGCTTGCGCGGGGCGGCCGGCTTGCCCGTGGCAGCAGGCTTGCCCGTGGCCGGCTTGCGCGCGGCGGCGGGCTTGCTTGCAGCAGGCCTGCCCGCAGTGGGCTTGCTTGCAGTGGGCTTGCCTGCAACTGGCCTGCCCGAAACCGGCTTGCCCGCACGCTTGGGTCCGGCTGCCGGGGCACCGGCTTTCTGCCCGGTCGGCTTGCGGCTTGATCCGCCCTCGGCGCGCTTGCGGCGTTCGCCACGGCGTTCCTTGCGGTATTCCTTGGCATGCTGCTTGGCGGCGCGCTTCTGGAACTCGCGCTCGGGCATCGGCTTGGGCGGGTCCAGCTCGATGTCGCCCTCTTCCTCGTGGAAGCCCAGCTGCGCCATGCTTGCCGCGAAGTGATCGGGCAGGGGCGCGGTCACGTCGATCCAGTCGCCTTCGGGATGCTCGATGCGCAGGCGGCGGGCGTGCAGGTGCATCTTCCGGCTGATGCTGCCGGTCAGGAACGCGGCCTGCCCGCCATACTTGCCATCGCCCACGATGGGGTGGCCGATGGCCGCCATGTGCACGCGCAGCTGGTGCGTGCGCCCGGTCAGCGGTTGCAGTTCCACCCACGCGGCGCTGTTGCCCGCGCGGCTGATCACGCGATAGCGGCTCCGGGCGGACTGGCCCTGTCCACTTTCGTCCACCATCATCTTTTCGCCGCCGGTGCCCGGCTGCTTGGCGATGGGCAGCTCGATCAGGCCATCCTTGATCTCGGGCACGCCGGTGACCAGCGCCCAATAGATCTTGCGCGCGGTGCGCCCGGAAAACCGCTTGGAAAAGAACGCGGCGCTGCCCGGCGTGCGCGCGATCAGCAGCACGCCCGATGTATCCTTGTCCAGGCGGTGGACCAGACGCGGGCGCGGTCCGTGATCGTCGGCATAGGCGTCGAGCAGCCCGTCGACGTGTTCGTGCGTGCCGCTGCCGCCCTGCGTGGCAAGGCCGGGCGGCTTGTTCAGGACGATGGCCGCGCGGTCCTTTTCCAGCACCATCGATTCGGCCAGCGCAATCTGTTCGTCGGTCAGCGGCTTGCGTTCGCGCACGCCGCCCTTGGTGGCGGGCGTGGTTCCGCCCGGCGGCACGCGCAGCACCTGCCCCGCTTCCAGCCGGGTGTCCACGTCGGCGCGCTTGCCGTCCACGCGGATCTGGCCCGTGCGCGCCCAGCGCGAAACGGTGGCAAAGCCCACTTGCGGCAGGTTGCGCTTGAACCAGCGGTCCAGCCGGATGTCGTTGTCATCGTGGGCAACGGTGAACTGACGGACTTCGGTCTCGTCGGTCATGTTGCCGTGGGTCATCTTATTGGCGCTCATGCAGCAGCCCTCATCAGGAAAAGGCCGCCAAACAGGGCAACGAAGCCCGCCAGCAGCGAAAGGCCGACATACAGCGCGGCAAGGCCCAGCGCGCCGCGCTCGACAAACAGGGCGAACTCCAGCGCGAACGAGGAGAACGTGGTGTAGCCGCCCAGCACGCCCATGCCCAGCAGCAGGCGCCACGGTTCGCCAGCGCCGTGGCGGGCGAGCCAGCCGGTCAGCAGGCCCATGGCGGCAGAGCCGAGCACGTTGACGGTGAGCGTGGCATAAGGAAAGGAACTGGCCGCCACGGGGCCGATCGCGGCGGTCCACAGGCGGCCGGTCACGAAGCGCAGCCATGCGCCAAACCCGCCGCCTGTGGCGACGAGCAGCGAGGCAAAACCGAAGGATGGGGGTAAACTCATGCCGCCGCCCTTAGCTGTTTTTGCCAAATTCGCCAAAAGCCGAATTTGTGGGGGCTGCACCGGCCCGCCAGGCCGCCTTGCCGGGCGCTTTGCAAAGGTGCAGGGCGGGGGAGCGGGTTGGCGCCGCCCACGATAAAGCCGCTGTTCGTACGAGTTTGCTTGCCTTGTGCGCGGGGAATCGGTATCGGGCCGCCGGTTCGAGCCGGTCCTTTCGGATTCGGCCGGTTTTGTATTTCCGGATTTTGGGCAACCCCCGCCGCGTAGCGGGCTCTTGCCGAAAGCATTTGAGGTGTAGCGGTTTATGCAGATTCTCGTTCGCGATAACAACGTCGACCAGGCCCTTCGTGCGCTCAAGAAGAAGCTGCAGCGCGAAGGTGTTTATCGCGAAATGAAGCTGCGTCGCCACTACGAAAAGCCGTCGGAAAAGCGCGCTCGCGAAAAGGCTGCCGCCGTTCGCCGCGCCCGCAAGCTGGAGCGCAAGCGCGCCGAGCGCGACGGCGCGAAGTAAGAGGCTGGAGGGGAGAGGTTCGCCTCTCCTATCTACCCACTTGCGATAGGCCTTTCGCTGGGCCAAGAGGGCGCCGTTAGCGGCGCCCTTTGCGTATCTGCATGGGTCTTGCGCGAATCGCCGCGCCACAGGGATCATCCCAGAGGGGAAACAATGTCGGAAATCACCCGCGTTCCGTTGCAGCCCGTCGCCAAGGGCTCTCTCGGCAAGATCTGGCTCGGCGTTGTCGCCGCGCTGGCGCTCGGTGGGGCGGTCGCCTATGGCGCGCGCTATCACGGGCTTGAGGTCGAGACGCTGAAGGCCGGCGCCGGTCCGATGCCGACCGCCGCCGATGTCGTGCTGGTCAACTATGTCGGCCACCTGACCAACGGCAAGGAATTCGATCGCGGCGAAAAGGTCGCCATGCCGGTCGAAGGCGTGATCCCCGGCTTCAGCCAAGGCCTGCAGAAGATGCAGCGCGGCGGCAAGTACCGGCTCGAGATCCCCGCTTCGATGGCCTATGGCGCGCAGGAGCAGAAGAACCAGCAGACCGGCGAAGTCGTGATCCCGGCCAACAGCGACCTCGTGTTCGATGTCGAACTGGTCGATTTCAAGAGCGCGGCCGAACTCGAACAGCAGCGCCGCATCATGCAGCAGATGCAGCAGCAGATGCAGCACGGCGGCAAGGGTGCTTCCGGTGCGCCTTCGGGCATGGAAGCCATGCCCGGCATGGAGCCCGCGCCGCAGCAATAACAACCGTATCTGCGCCGTTCGCGCGGCGCATATGCTTGAACGTGCCCGCCCGCTTTGCTAGCGCGCGGGCACTTCCGTTTTTTGTCCCGTTCACCCGCAAGCGCAAGGATACCGCACATGTCGGTCGATACCGCCACCGTGGCGAAAATCGCCTCGCTGGCCCGGATCAAGGTCACCGAGGGTGAGCTTGAGGCCATGGTCCCCGAACTCAACGGCATTCTCGCCTGGGTCGAACAACTGGGGCAGGTGGACGTGACCGGCATCGAGCCGATGACCGCCGTCATCCCCAACAAGCAGCGCCTGCGCGATGACGTCGCCAATGCCGACCCGCTGACCGGCGGCGGCATCCGCGATGCCGTCCTCGCCAATGCTCCCGCGCCCGAACACGGTTTCTTCGGCGTGCCCAAGGTGATCGAATAATGACCAATCTGACCGATCTCGGCATTGCCGCCATCCGCGAAGGGGTGGCCGAAGGCACCTTTACCGCCACCGAAGTGGCCGGCGCGTTCAACGCCGCCGTGGCCGAAGCGCAGGATGCGCTCAACGCCTTCATCGTCACCACGCCCGAAGCCGCGCTGGCCGCCGCCGCGAAGGTCGATGCGGATCGCGCCGCGGGCAAGCCGCTGGGCAAGATGGCCGGCGTGCCGATCGGCATGAAGGACCTGTTCGCCACCAAGGGCGTGCAGACCACCGCCGCGTCGAAGATCCTCGAAGGCTTCAAGCCCGAGTACGAATCCACTGTCAGCAGCAAGCTGTGGGATGCCGGCGCCGGCATGCTGGGCAAGCTGAACCTCGACCAGTTCGCGATGGGTTCTTCCAACGAAACCAGCGCCTTCGGCAACGTCATTTCGCCCTGGCGCCGCCCCGGTGACACCGCGCCGCTGGCGCCGGGTGGCTCGTCGGGCGGTTCGTCCGCCGCCATCGCTGCGCGCATCGTCGCGGCTGCTACCGGCACCGACACCGGCGGATCGATCCGTCAGCCCGCCGCGTTCACCGGCATTTCGGGCATCAAGCCAACGTATGGCCGCTGCTCGCGCTGGGGCATCGTCGCGTTCGCCTCCTCGCTGGATCAGGCGGGCCCGATGGCGCGCGACGTCCGCGATTGCGCGATCATGCTCGAAGCGATGGCCGGGTTCGATCCCAAGGATTCGACCAGCCTCGATATGCCCGTGCCCGCATGGGAAGCGGGCCTTTCGGACGATCTGCGCGGCCTCAAGGTCGGCATCCCGCGCGAATATCGCCTCGACGGCATGGACGCCGACGTGGCGAAGTCGTGGGAAGACGGCATCGCCTGGCTGAAGGACGCGGGCGCGCAGATCGTCGATGTCAGCCTGCCGCACACCAAGTATGCGTTGCCGACGTACTACATCATCGCGCCGGCCGAAGCCTCGTCGAACCTCGCGCGTTATGACGGTGTGCGCTATGGCCTGCGCGAACTGCCCGAAGGCGCCGGCCTTCAGGACATGTACGCCGCCACCCGCGCCGCCGGTTTCGGCCCCGAGGTGAAGCGCCGCATCCTGATCGGCACCTACGTGCTCTCGGCCGGTTTCTACGATGCGTACTACACGCAGGCGCAGAAGGTCCGCACGCTGATCAGCCACGATTTCACCAACGCCTTCACGCAATGCGACGTGATCCTGGCGCCCACCGCGCCAAGCGCCGCCTTCGCGCTGGGCGAAAAGAGCGCCGATCCGCTGGAAATGTACCTGAACGACGTGTTCTCGGTGCCCGCCAGCCTTGCCGGCCTGCCGGCGATGTCGGTGCCGGGCGGGCTCGATCGCAACGGGCTGCCGCTGGGTCTTCAGCTGATCGGTCGTCCGTTCGACGAACAGGGCGTGCTCAACGCCGGGCTTGCCATCGAACGCCGGGCCGGCTTCACCGCGCGTCCGGCGAAGTGGTGGTAATAGCTCCAAACGTGACGTAACTGCGCCTGAAACCGGGCGGTCGGGTCCGAATTGGCATCGTCGCCGGTAGAAGCCCGACCGCACCGTGTTAGCCTGCCCCCGCAGCGTAAGGGGGCGCCATTCATATGACTATCGTGCGCTTTCTGGGGGAAGTGATCCGGGACTGGAAGGTCCTTGGCCTTTCGTTCGCCATCGCCGGGCTCCGCCGCCGGTTGACCCGGCGGGTGATTTCGTTCCGCCTTGACGGCCGCACCGTGTGGGTGCGCGGCGGCGAAAGCGATTTCCACACGCTGCGCCAGACGCTGCGCGACCGCGAATATGCCGTGACGCCCGATCTGTTCACGCGGCAGATCGCCGCGCGGTACGAAGCGATCCTCGCGCAAGGGCGGACACCGGTGATCGTAGATGCCGGCGCTAACATCGGCGGGGCGAGCCTTTGGTTCGCCGACCTTTTTCCCCGGGCCGCCGTGCTGGCGATCGAGCCCGACCCCGCCAACCTCGCAATCCTGCGCCGGAACGTGGCGGCGTGTCCCAACATCGCCGTGATCGACGCCGCGATCGGTGCGGAGGCGGGCTTTGTCGCGCTGGAAAGCAACGGCCCGGGCTGGGCGACGCAAACCCACCGCGCCAGCGCCGGCATTGCCGTGGTCACGGTGGACGATGCGCTGAAATCGGTGCCCGGCGGCGTGCTGTTTCAGGTGAAGGTGGATATCGAAGGGTTCGAAAAGGACCTTTTCGCCACCAACACCGGCTGGCTCGATGGCGTTGAGGCGGTGCATATCGAACCGCACGAATGGTTCCTGCCGGGCGAGCGCACCAGTCTTTCATTCCAGAAGGCGCTCTGCCAGCGCGATTTTGCGCTGCTGATCCGGGGCGAGAACCTGACCTTCGTGGCAAGCCGCGCTGCCGATGACTGAGCCCGCGTGCCAAAACACGCGGGTCCGCGCCAATTCCTGCGCTGCGCCCTCTTTTCACGAACGCGCGAGACGCCTATCGGCAGTGGCATGAGCAACACCACCTATCGTATCCAGGGCGCCACCGGTGAATGGGAGGTCGTCATCGGCCTCGAAGTCCACGCGCAGGTCACGTCGAACGCGAAGCTGTTTTCGGGCGCGGCCACCACCTTTGGCGCGGAACCGAACGCGCAGGTCAGCCTTGTCGATGCGGCGATGCCCGGCATGTTGCCCGTGCCCAACATGGAGTGCATCCGGCAGGCGGTGCGCACCGGCATTGCCATCAACGCGCAGATCAACAAGTGGTCACGCTTCGACCGCAAGAACTACTTCTACGCGGACTTGCCGCAGGGCTACCAGATCAGCCAGCTCTACCACCCCATCGTGGGCGAGGGCGCGATCGAGATCCAGCTCGACGACAAGGATCCCGAAAACACCAAGACCATCGGCATCGAACGCATCCATGTGGAACAGGACGCGGGCAAGCTGATGCACGATCAGCACCCGACGATGTCGTACGTCGATCTCAACCGCTCGGGCGTGGCGCTGATGGAAATCGTCAGCCGGCCCGACATGCGCTCGCCGGCCGAAGCGGGGGCCTACCTGTCGAAGCTGCGCACCATCGTGCGCTATGTCGGCAGTTGCGACGGCAACATGGATCAGGGTTCGATGCGCGCGGACGTCAACGTCTCGGTGCGCCGCCCCGGAGAGCCCTTTGGCACGCGGACCGAGACGAAGAACGTCAATTCGGTCCGCTTCGTCATGGCCGTGGTGGAGCAGGAAGCGAAGCGCCAGGTCGCGCTGATCGAGGACGGCGGCACCGTGGTGCAGGAAACGCGCCTCTACGATCCGGACAAGAACGAAACGCGTTCCATGCGCAGCAAGGAAGACGCGCACGATTACCGCTACTTCCCCGATCCCGACCTGCTCCCGCTGGAGCTGACCGACGATTTCGTGGAAGCCTGCCGTGCCAGCCTGCCCGAATTGCCCGATGCCAAGCGCCACCGCTATGAAACCGCGCTGGTCCTGTCGCCCTACGACGCGGCGCAGCTGACGCTTGAGGTGGAAACCTACCAGCAGTTCGAGGAAATGCTGGCTTCGGTGGCCAAGGAAAGCGGCACGCCCGAACGCGAGGTGGCCAAGCGGGTCGCCAACTGGATTCTGTCCGAACGCCCCGGCGTGCTGCGTGCCGCCTCTGTCGCAGTGACCGATCCCAAGAACACGGTCGCCGCCAACACCGCGCTGATCGTCGCGGTCAGCACCGGCGTGATTTCCGGCGGCAAGGCCAAGGAAATCTTCCAGCAGTACCTCACCACCGACATCGACCTTGCCGAAACGATCGCCAGCAACAAGCAGACGACCGACACCGGCGCCATCGAAGCCGCCGTCGACGCGGTTCTCGCGGCGAACGGCGACAAGGTGGAGCAGTACAAGGGCGGCAAGGAAGCCCTGTTCGGCTTCTTCGTCGGCCAGACGATGAAAGCCATGCAGGGCAAGGGCAACCCGCAGCTGGTGAATGAAGTGCTGAAGGCCAAGTTGGCGTAAGGCGCACTATTTGCCAAACTGGTGCGGAAAACGGCCAGCCGCTGCTTGCGGCTGGTCCAACCTTGTGCTTTTTCCCCATCAAAAGGGGGAGAGCAAATGTCTGTGATAGTTGATAAACTCGGCTTGGGTTGGGCCATTGCGTTCGCATTCGCGCCGCTGGTTGCCCAAGCCCAAGCGGCCCCGGATACAGCACCGGCGGCCACCGCCGCGCCGGCCGATCCTGAAGCCGCCGCAGCTTCCTATGTCATTCCGTTGCCCGATGGGCTGGTCATGCCCAAGCTGGACTTCACGCCCACGCCGGCGGACGAGCTCGACTACGACAAGTATTTCTATTTCCATCGTGACGGCACCAGCTTCGCCGATGCCTATGCCGACATCAAGGAATGCGATGCGCTGGCCAGCGGCAGCAGCATCTACATGGGCGGCAACGATGGCGCGATGGCCGGCGTGATGGCGCAATATGGCGTGCTTGCCGGTGGCATTGGCGGCGCGCTGGGCAGCGCGATGGCAGACGCCATCTTCGGCTCGGCCGAACGGCGCAAGCAGCGCCGCG
>JBDLVU010000111.1:0-8853 GCA_039804665.1 Pseudomonadota bacterium
CAGCGCTGTTGCCGACGCCAGCGGCCTGTCGAAGGGTGATGCGACCAAGGCCGTCGAAGCGGTGTTCGAAGCGGTGTCGGGCGCGCTGGCCAAGGGCGACGAAGTGCGCCTGGTCGGTTTCGGCACCTTCTCGGTCGCCAAGCGCAAGGCCTCGACCGGCCGCAACCCGCGCACCGGCGAACCGATGGCGATCAAGGCTTCGGCCCAGCCGAAGTTCAAGGCCGGCAAGGGCCTGAAGGACGCGGTGAACTAAGACCCCGGAGCGGGCCTCGCGCGGGCGCCTCGGGTGGCGGCCGCCGACGGGGCCAACGCCCGTATAAAAGCCGCGCCGGGGGATCGCCCGGCGCGGCTTTTTGTTTGCGGTTTATCCCGCTTTCAGGGCGCCAGTCGCAGCAGCGCGGTGGGCGCGGCGGGTGTGGTGGCGTTGACCTTCCATTCCAGCCGCGTCCCGGCGGGATCGCGGCGCGGGCCTTCGTCGGTGTTGTTGGCAAGCACGGCGGCGTCGGTGACCAGCGCGAAGTGGCCGTCAAGCGCGCTCGGCTGGCTCTTGCCGCCCGCGTCGGACAGGCCCGGGATTTGCGGGTTCGAGGCGCCGGGCGTGAACGCCGGGGCATCGACCCGCACGGTGCCGTCGTTGCGGCGGATCACGGTGACGAAGGGAATGACCAGCGGTAGGCGCTCGATGGTGGGGAAGGTGAAATCGTGGTCGAGGCGGCCGGCGATGGCATATTCCACCTCGAACTTGCCGTTGCCCTTGGATACCACCGATTTCCATCCCTGCTGGCGTGACAGGCGATCGGCGAATTCCTGCGCGGCGCGGGGGTCCGAAGGATCGATGCCGCCCATCAGCGCGGCCATGGCCTTGCGGCTCTTTGCATCCTCGGCGGCCTTGTCCGCCTTGCGCTTGTCCTGTTCGGCCTGCCAGTCAGCCTTCTGCTTTGCGAGTTCCTGCGCGGAGCAATCGTGCTCCTCGCCGGTGTCCTCATTGGTGCAGGGGCTGGCTTCGAAGGCTTCGTCGGTCTCGGTGCTCTGCGGCGGCGCTGCGAGCGGGGCCAGAATGATCTCGCCCTGATAATGGAATGCGAATGTGCCGTCTTTGTGCACGGCCAGATCGCTGTCGAACCGGCCGGGCAGCAGCATACAGGCGGCGAGCAGCGCTGTTGCGCCCACCGCAGCGATGGCATTCCTGAAATTCATCGAAGCCCCCTTCGTCAAATCCGGGGGCGCGGAGGTCAATCCTCCTCGCCCTCCCGAGTCGCCACCGCATAAAGTGCGATCGCCGCCGCGTTCGATACATTGAGGCTTTCGATGGCGGACGCAATCGGCAGGCGCGCGATCGAATCGCAATGTTGCGCCACGTTGTGCCGCAGGCCTTCGCCCTCGGCCCCCAGCACCAGCGCCACCGGGCCGGCCGGCAGGGCGGAGGGGAACACCGCCTTGCCATCGCCATCAAGGCCGATCCGCCAGTAGCCGGCTTCCGAAATCGATTCGAGCGCGCGGGAAAGGTTGACCACGCGGACCCACGGCACGATTTCCAGCGCGCCTGAGGCGGACTTCGCCAGCGTGCCGGATTCGGGCGGTGCGTGGCGATCCTGCGTGATCAGCGCGGCCACGTCGAACGCGGCGCACGAACGCAGGATGGCGCCGACGTTGTGCGGATCGGTGACCTGATCGAGGACGACGATCGTGCGGCCGTCCGCTTCCTCAAGCGCATCGTCGAGCGCGACGTCATCGAGCGGGGCGCATTCGAGCACGAGGCCCTGATGCGGCGCATCGCGCGCGACGAGCCGGCCAAGATCGGCCGCCTGGGCATATTCGACCGGCAGCGATGCGGGCAGTTCCGCATCGTGATCGTCGAGCATGGCTTGAATGGCTTCGCGCGTGCCCCACAGCTTCTTGGCCTGCCGATTCGGGTTGGTGAGCGCGGCCTCGATCGCGTGGCGGCCCCACAGGCGCACCGTGCCCGCGCTGCCTCGGCCGGAACCGCGCCCGCCCTGCATGCGCCCGGCGCGGCCGCGCAAGGCCTTGCCCTTGCGGCCGGTGTCGCGGAATTGATCGTGCGGGGGCATGGGCTGACCTTTCGTTCGAACGTGCAAAAATTTCCGCCGGCCTTTGCCAGCCGACCCATTGACAGGCAAGCGATGCTTCGCCAAAGGGTCGCCTCCTCGGCCGGGCGGCACCTTTTTCGGAAGGCGCCATCGACTAAAGGGAACGGCTTCACGCCCGCCCCTTTCACCGGCAGCACTGGTGTGGACAGGTGGCCGAGTGGTTAATGGCAGCAGACTGTAAATCTGCCCGCGAGAGCGTACGGTGGTTCGAATCCACCCCTGTCCACCACCGCTGCTTCTTCCCTTCGCCGGAGAATACGCCCCCCAGGGGCCAGCCCGGCTGCGTGGATTCCCTGAGTCGGGCCATACCCGGAATTATGCAAGCCAGGGCCAGAGCGACTGCCTGACTGGCGGGGACAACGGCAATGCGGACATGGCGGGATCTGATACGTGATCGCGAAGGGGCGACCGCGGTGGAATATGGCGTGATGCTGGTGATGGTCGCGCTCGTTGCGGCGGTCGGGTTCGGGCGGGTCGGCAATTCGCTGTCGAACACGCTGCATGGCGCGTCAAACCAGATGACGAACGCGCGCGCCGGCTGAACAGGCAGGGGAGAACGATCTTGGACAAGCTGTTGATCGTATTTCTGGTGGTGTTCCTGTGCGGAACGGGCACGGGCGTCGTGCTCCACCGCGCCTATGTGAAATAGGCGGCGCGGGTCCTGTCAGCAGATCGCTCGCTGCGTTTCGGGCGGCGGGGGATGCTGGCCATAGGCGCGTGGCATAATCCATTCGAGGGCGGCCAGCGCCTCGCCCTCGCTGTAGCCTTCGAGTTCCTGAAGATGGCGCGGCGCCACGCCGCGCGCCACCGCGATGGCATCGCATTCGCCCACCGGAAGGTGGCATAGAGGGCAGTGCTGGATGGGGCGAAAGGGCAAAGGCGCAGCGCGGAAATTCAAAGGGTTGTTGCCATAACGCGTATTGTCGCGGGGCGGGCGTATGAACAGGACAGAGGGACGTGCGTGTTGCGCCGGGTTGTGGCGGACGCCGCTTGTCCCTAGATGTCCCCCATGCCCGGAGACATTCTTGACAACCGCGGACGCGGTACGGCCGGCTGGAGCTGGCCCTCGATCCATCCCGAAGGACGCAAGTTCGCCCTGATCGCCGCGGCGGTCTGTGCGGGGACGGCGTTCATGGCGTGGGAAACGCTGGCCTGGCCGCTTGGCGCGCTGGTGATCGGCATCCTCGCCTTTTTCCGCGATCCCGAACGCGTGACGCCGCGCGACGAAAACGCGATCGTTTCGCCCGCAGACGGCCTGATCACGCTGATCCAGAAAGTGCCGCCCCCGCGCGAGCTTTCCGCCAACGACGGCAGCGGCGTGGCCGGCCTTTCGGAAGCGCCACTGACGCGCGTGTCCATCTTCATGTCGGTGTTCGACGTGCATATCAACCGTTCGCCGATCAGTGGCACGATCCGCCGCGTGGTCTACATTCCGGGCAAGTTCCTGAACGCCGATCTCGACAAGGCGAGCGAGGAAAATGAGCGCCAGCACTTCCTGGTGGAGCGCGGCGATGGGGTGAAGGTGGGCTTTACCCAGATCGCGGGCCTGATCGCGCGCCGCATCGTGCCCTTCGTCAAGGGTGGCGACATCGTGGCGGCGGGGCAGCGCGTCGGCCTGATCCGCTTTGGCAGCCGGGTTGACGTGTACCTGCCCGAAGGCACCGAACCGCGCGTGCTGATTGGCCAGAAGGTCATTGCTGGCGAAACCGTGCTGGCAGAGATTGGCCATGCGCCGATGATCGAGGGCGTCCGCCAGTGAGCCCCGCAGGCCCCGGCAGCAGCGACGATCCGACCGGCGACGATTTCGGCCGGCGCAAGCTGCCGCGGGGGCTGACGCTGCGGGCGCTGGTGCCCAATGCGATCACGTCGGCCGCGCTGTGCTGCGGGCTGACCGGCATCCGCTTTGCCATCGGTGGCGATTTCAAGGCCGCGGTGCTGGCGATCATTCTGGCGGGCATGCTCGACGGGATCGACGGGCGGGTGGCGCGGTTGATGAAGGCGCAATCGCGCTTTGGCGCAGAGCTGGACAGCCTGTCGGACGCAATCTCGTTCGGCGTGGCGCCCGCGCTGGTGCTCTACCTGTGGTCGTTGCAGCAGGTGCCGCGCTTCGGCTGGTTCGCCGCGCTGGCGCTGGCGGTGTGCTGCGCGCTGCGGCTGGCGCGGTTCAACGCGCAGATCGACATGAAGGAGCAGCCGCACAAAAGCGCCGGTTTCCTGACCGGCGTGCCCGCGCCGGTCGGCGCGGGGCTGGCGATGATGCCGATCTACTTGTGGATCGCCAGCGGCCGCGAGGAATTCCGCGAACCGTTCGCGGTGGCCGCGTGGACGGCGCTGATCGCGTTCCTGATGATTTCCAACCTTGCGACGCTGGGCTGGGGGGCGATCCGTCCGCGCCGGTCTATCCGGCTGGAAGTGATCGCGGTGTTCGGGCTGGTGTTCGCGGCGCTGCTGACCGAGCCCTGGCTGACGCTGGTGGGGATCTGCGTGGTTTATGTGGCGCTGATCCCCGTGGGCATCGCCCGCTATGCGCGGGTCAGGCGGCGCGCAGGTGATCGGGCCAGAGCGGACGCGGTGCCGAACGCCTGTCCGCACGCTGCGGCAAGCGGCGAAGGCGGGCGAACAGCACGGGCGAGGCCGGGCGGGCATCGCCCGTGATCCGCACCAGGAACTCCCGGTCTGCGGCAATCGACTGCGAATCGGAAAGCACGCGGCGCACGGCGCCAGCTTGCTGCCGGACGGTGACGACAATCGCGAGCACGGCCACCACGCCGCCCATCGCGATGAGGAGAGAGCTGAGGATTCCGAGCATCGTGACCGCCTTTCCGGACTCTTCCGACATGCTGTTGCCAAGAGGCTTGACAGCTTGTGGAATTGCTGTGGATAACTTACCTGTTCCTGAACGGTTCCATTCGTTCCCGTTCTGATCCGAATGTTCTCTTTTTGTTCTTTCCCGTCAAGAGGAAAATGCGAACCCCCGAGGCATTTGGATAAACCCTTAAAACTAGATCGATTTTCGAGCGGTTTTGTTGCGTAACGCTCCCGCCTGAAGGGGCCGGAGGATGCGGCTTGCGGTTCGGGTTTGGCGAATCACGAGGCCGTTGATTCGTGGGCGCGGCGGAACAGGCCCGTGCCCGGCACCTTCCTGCAGGCGGGAGGGAAGGATGGTGCGGCATCGTCGGCTGCGCGCGCGTCCGCATTTTTGCGGTGGATTTGCTGATCCGCCTGGAGTAGGGGCGGCGCCTTGCAGGCGGTGAGTCGGGCATCGGGCCCGGATCATGACTGCCCGCAAAATCCACACGGGAAGCGCATCAACCGGTGCCAAAGGCGGGTTCCTCCGCCGCAGGTTCCAGCTTCCCGGAGGTGAAACCGGAAAGGAAATACCTATGGCGGCTCCCGTCGTCACCATGAACCAGCTCATCGAAGCCGGCGCGCACTTCGGCCACCAGACCCACCGCTGGAACCCGCGCATGAAGCCGTACATCTTCGGCGCCCGCAACGGCATCCACATCCTTGACCTGTCGCAGACCGTGCCGCTGATGGCGCGCGCGCTGGAATTCGTGTCGGCGACCGTGCAGGCCGGTGGCAAGGTCCTGTTTGTCGGCACCAAGCGTCAGGCGCAGGAGCCGATTGCTCAGGCCGCGCGCGCTTCGGGCCAGCACTTCGTCAACCACCGCTGGCTGGGCGGCATGCTCACCAACTGGAAGACCATCTCGGGCTCGATCAAGCGCTTCAAGGCGCTGGAAGAGCAGCTTTCGGGTGACACCGCCGGTCTCACCAAGAAGGAAGTCCTCCAGCTGACCCGCGAGCGCGACAAGTTCGAGCTGTCGCTGGGCGGCATCCGCGACATGGGCGGCATCCCGGACGTGATGTTCGTGATCGACGCCAACAAGGAAGAACTGGCGATCAAGGAAGCCAACGTGCTGGGTATCCCGGTCGTGGCGATCCTCGATTCGAACGTTTCGCCCGACGGCATCGCGTTCCCGATTCCGGCGAACGACGACGCCAGCCGCGCCATCCGCCTGTACTGTGAAGCCGTTGCGGCTGCCGCGACCAAGGGTGGCCGTGACGCCGCCGTGGCTTCGGGTGTCGACCTCGGCGCCATGGATGAGCCGCTGGCGGAAGAAGCCACCGAAGCCTGATCGGTTATGGTGTGACGGTCTGGTCCCGGGCGCCTTGCCCGGCCGGACCGTCACCGAACTGACCCGGACAAGGATTACGGGCCGCGGCGAGTGCTGCGGCCTTCCCCGTTTCAAGACAAAAAGGATCACTGCGATGGCCTATACCGCCGCTGACGTGAAGAACCTGCGCGAGCGCACCGGCGCCGGCATGATGGACTGCAAGAAGGCGCTGGACGAAGCGAACGGCGATTTCGAAGCCGCCGTTGACGCGCTGCGCGCCAAGGGTCTGGCCGCCGCCGCCAAGAAGTCGAGCCGCACCGCCGCCGAAGGTCTGGTGGGCGTGGCCGTTTCGGGCACCAAGGGCGTTGCGCTCGAAGTGAACTCGGAAACCGACTTCGTTGCCAAGAACGACCAGTTCCAGGACTTCGTGCGCAAGGCGACCGAAGTGGCGCTGAACACCGGCGCTGCCGACGTGGAAGCGCTGAAGTCGGCCGCGTATCCGGATGGCGGTTCGGTTGCCGAAAAGCTGACCAACAACGTCGCCACCATCGGTGAAAACCAGCAGCTGCGCCGCATCAAGCACGTGGCCGTGTCGAACGGCGTGGTCGTGCCCTACATGCACAACGCCGCTGCCACCAACCTCGGCAAGATCGGCGTGCTCGTCGCGCTGGAATCGGAAGCCGCGGCCGACGTGCTGGAAGCACTGGGCAAGCAGATCGCGATGCACATTGCCGCCGCGTTCCCGCTGGCGCTGAACGCCGAGGACCTCGACGCCGAGCTGATCGCGCGCGAACGCAAGATCGCCGCCGAAAAGGCTGCTGAATCGGGCAAGCCCGCCGAAGTGCAGGCCAAGATGGTCGATGGCGCCGTGGCCAAGTATGCCAAGGAAAACGCGCTGCTTTCGCAGATCTTCGTGATGGACAACAAGTCCACCATCCAGCAGGTCGTTGACGCGGCCGGCAAGGATGCCGGCACCAAGATCGTGCTGAAGGACTATGTCCGCTTCCAGCTCGGCGAAGGCATCGAGAAGGAAGAGACCGACTTCGCGGCCGAAGTGGCTGCTGCTGCCGGCCTCAAGTAAGCTTCTACGCTGCACCCTGTCCCCGCGTTGGCGGCTCCTTTGCGGAGCCTGCCGACGCGGGGACAGTCGCGTCCGGAAAACGCGCTTTCACGCCCTTCACACGCGGGGCTTTGCGCGTATAAGGGCCGCCATTCGCCCTCGTTTCGCCCCCTCTTCAGCGAGTATCTGCCGCCTTATGACTGCCCCGACCTACAAGCGCATCCTCCTGAAACTTTCGGGCGAGGTGTTGATGGGCAATCAGCAGTTCGGCATCGATACCGAGTTCGTGGCGGCGCTGGCCGGTGAAGTGAAGGCGGCAAAGGACAGCGGGCTGGAATTGTGCCTGGTGATCGGCGGCGGCAATATCTTTCGCGGGATGGCTGGCGCGGCCAAGGGCATGGACCGCGCGCAGGCGGACTACATGGGCATGCTCGCCACGGTGATGAACGCGCTGGCGATGCAGAGCGCGCTGGAGCGCCTGGGCGTGCCAACCCGCGTGCAAAGCGCGATCGAGATGGACAAGGTGTGCGAGCCGGTGATCCGCCGCCGTGCCGAGCGTCATCTGGAAAAGGGCCGCGTGGTGATTTTCGCCGCCGGCGTGGGTGCCCCCTATTTCACCACCGATTCCGGCGCGGCGCTGCGGGCGGCGGAAATGCGGTGCGATGCGCTGCTGAAGGGGACCAGCGTGGATGGCGTCTATAACGCCGATCCGAAGAAGGACCCGACCGCGCGCCGTTATGACAGCGTGGACTACGATACCGTGCTGGCCGACAACCTGCAGGTTATGGATGCCAGCGCCGTGGCGCTGTGCCGCGACAACAATATTCCCATTGTGGTGTTCTCGATCCGCGAACAGGGCAACCTTGCCCGCGTTCTGGCCGGTCAGGGCACGCAGACCATCGTGAAGAAGGACGCCTGAGCCATGGCAAAGTACGACAAGGCCGATCTGGAACGCCGCATGAAGGGCGCCGTGGAATCGCTCAAGAGCGATCTGAACGGCCTGCGCACCGGCCGGGCCAACACGTCGCTGCTCGATCCGGTCACGGTCGAGATCTATGGCAGCCACATGCCGCTGAACCAGGTGGCGACCGTCTCCGCCCCCGAACCGCGCATGCTGTCGGTGCAGGTGTGGGACAAGTCGAGCATCGGCCCGGTGGAAAAGGCGATCCGTTCGGCGGGCCTTGGCCTGAACCCGATCAATGACGGCAACATGCTGCGCCTGCCGATTCCCGATCTGACCGAGGAACGCCGCAAGGAACTGGCCAAGCTGGCCAGCAAGTATGCCGAAGGCGCGCGCATCGCGATCCGCAACGTGCGCCGAGATGGCATGGACGCGCTGAAGGCGGACGAGAACAAGAAGGAAATCTCGGAAGACGACCGCAAGCGCGCCGAAACCGAGCTGCAGAAGCTGACCGACGAGCAGATCAAGGCGGCCGATGAAGCCGCCGCGCAGAAGGAAAAGGAAATCCTCGGCAAGTGAGTCCCTCGGCTGCTCCGGAGGCGCGCGCGCCCCACGGCGCGCGCCACGTGGCCATCATCATGGATGGCAACGGGCGTTGGGCCAAGA
>JBDLVU010000112.1:0-8848 GCA_039804665.1 Pseudomonadota bacterium
CGATGAACGGGCGCAGCTTGGTGATGGACACGGTAAGGCGCGCAACATCATCAAGATGCAGGCGGCGATGGCGGCGCGCGGCGATCAGCGCATCGACCGCGCGCACGCCAAGGCCGGGAACACGCAGCAGCGCCTCTCGCGGGGCGCGATTCACGTCGACGGGAAAGCGGTCGCGGGCCTTCAGCGCCCAGGCAAGCTTTGGGTCGATATCGAGCGGGAGCATCCCGCCGGGGTCGGCCGCCTGCCCCACTTCGGCGGGGGTGAAGCCATAAAAGCGGATCAGCCAGTCCGACTGGTACAGCCGGTGTTCGCGCACCAGCGGCGGGCGTTGCAGCGGCAGGACGGCGCTGGCATCGGGGATCGGGCTGAACGCCGAATAATAAACGCGGCGCAGACCAAAGCGATCATAGAGTGCGCCGGCACGGCCGACGATATCGGCATCGCTGGCGGCGTCGGCCCCGACGATCATCTGGGTAGACTGGCCGGCGGGGGCGAAGCGCGGCGCGTGGCGGAAGCGTTTGCGCGCGTCCTTCGATTCCACGATGGCGCTGCGGATCGTGCCCATCGCGCCTTCGATGCGCGGGGCGGACTTATCGGGCGCAAGCCGCGCAAGGCCCGCCACCGTGGGCAGTTCGACATTGATCGAGACGCGATCGGCATAAAGCCCGGCGCGGGCGACCAGTTCGGCATCGGCCTCCGGAATGGTCTTGAGATGGATGTAGCCGCGAAAATCGTGTTCTTCGCGCAGGATGCGCGCGACCTCGATCAATTGCTCCATCGTGTGATCGCCGTTTTTGACGATCCCTGAGGAGAGAAACAGCCCTTCGATGTAGTTGCGGCGGTAGAACGCGAGCGTGAGGTCCACCACCTCTTGCGGGGAAAACCGCGCGCGGCGCACATTCGAACTCTTGCGGTTCACGCAGTAATGGCAATCGAACACGCAATGGTTGGTCAGCAGGATCTTGAGCAGCGAGATGCATCGACCATCGGGAGCGTAGGCGTGGCAGATGCCCATGCCTTCTGTGGAGCCGATGCCCTTCCCGCCCTTGCTGTTGCGCTTTGCCGTGCCCGACGAAGCGCACGAGGCATCGTATTTCGCAGCGTCAGCAAGGATTTCGAGACGTTCGAGGACGGACGGCTTGTGGATGGGTGGCGGGCTCATCCGTTCCTTATATGTTCTTACAATGCGGATGACCAGTGCCCTGTGAAACGGGATGCCGGAGGAACCGGTTCGACGGGGCCCGGCTTGGGCTGCTCAGCAAGCCGGTGTCGGACGAAGTGTTGCAGCAATCGTGGAACACCGCGATGATGGCTGGCCCGCGTCCGACGCTGGCCGCTGCGCAGGCCTTTGCCACCACCGACTTTCGCCCCGACCTGCGCGCATTCACCGTGCCCACGCTGGTGATCCACGGGACGGCCGATGCGACCGTGCCGATCGATGCCACGGCGCGGGCGGTGGTGCGTTGGTGCCGCCGCAGATGTTAGGTTTTGCCGGTTTTAACCCCCGGCTTGTCCACAGCGTGCCCACAGCTTTGCCTTCAGGGGCGCCCCGGAACCGAACCGCGTAGGCCCCCGTTGGCACAGCAATCCCCGTTCACGAAAGGCATGGCCATGAAGTACGACCAAGGTGACCCGCAGGAGCTGAAGGACAAGTTCTGGAAGGCGCTCGATGCGTCTCCCTATGTGATGCTTCAACTGGATTCAGACCCGGATTCGTCCGCGCCGATGACCGCGCAGCTGGACAGGCAAGCGAACAGCGCCATCTGGTTCTTCACCAGCCGGTCCAACCGCTTTGCCGCGATGGGCCCGTCGACCGCGATCTTCGTGTCGAAGGGCCACGACGTGTTTGCCCGGTTCCACGGCACGCTGGTTGAGGAAACCAGCCGCGCAGTGCTCGACAAGCACTGGAACAACTTTGTGGAGGCGTGGTTTCCGGGCGGCAAGGACGCGCCCGACCTGCTCTTGCTGCGCATGGAGCTCGGCGATGCGTCGATCTGGGCCGGTGAAGTTGGCGCGTTCAATACGGTGAAGATGGCGCTCGGCATGGATGTGACCGACACGATCAAGGGCGGATACACCGAAACGACGCTTTGACCCTCATATACGAAAAGGGCCGCCTCCCGGATTGGGAAGCGGCCCTTTTTTGCGTCCGGCGCCCGATCAGTCGAGCGATGCGCCCGGCAGCGGGGCTACCGGCTGCGGCGGGACATCGGGATCGCCCTCGTGCACTTCCACCGTGCCACGGCCGACATGGCTGCGGTTGCGGCTGTAGGCGAAGTAGACCACGAGACCCACGGCCGCCCAGCCAAGGAACAGCAGGATCGTTGCCTGCGACAGGCTGACGAACAGGTAGAGGCAGCCGACGATGGAGATCGGCGCGACGACCGAAACCGCCGGGGTGCGGAACGGACGCACGCGGTGCGGATCGGTCTTGCGCAGCACCATCACCGCGATCGAAACGGCAGCGAAAGCGAACAGCGTGCCCGAATTCGAAACGTCAGCCAGCAGGCCCACCGGGAAGAACGCGGCGAACAGCGCCACGAAAATGCCGGTAAGGATGGTGATGACGTGCGGCGTATGAAACTTCGGATGCACCTTGGAGAAGAATTCAGGCAGCAGGCCGTCGCGGCTCATCACGAAGAAGATGCGGGTCTGGCCGAACATCATCATCAGGATGACCGACGGCAGCGCAAGGATGGCGGCGGCACCGACCAGCCAGCCGACGAACGGATGGCCGACCGAGCGCAGCGTCCACGCCAGGGCTTCCTTGGAGCAGACCACCGCGTTTTCCTGAATCGCGGCGCAGGCCTGCGACAGCGCCGGCGTGCCGGGCGAAAGCAGCGCGCCGCCGGGACCGGATACGGGCTGCGCCCCCACGGTGCCGATCACGCCGGCCGCGACCAGCATGTAGAACACGGTGCAGATGGCAAGACTGCCGATCAGGCCGATGGGCATGTTGCGCTGCGGGTTCTTGGTTTCCTCCGCCGCGGTGGAAACCGCATCGAACCCGACATAGGCAAAGAAGATCGAGGCAGCAGCCGCTGAAATCCCACCGAAGCCGTTGGGCGCGAAGGGGACGAAATGGCCCGAGCTGATGGCAGGCAGCGTCAGGATCACGAACAGCGTCAGCGCGGTGATCTTGATCGCGACCAGCACCGCATTGACCGTGGCGCTTTCCTTGGTGCCCAGAACCAGCAGCCCGGTAACCAGCGTGGCGATGGCCATCGCGGGCAGGTTGATGACCCCGCCATCGAACGGCCCGCGCACCAGTTCCAACGGGACCGTGATGTGGAAACTATTCTGGACGAACCCGATCATGTAGCCCGACCAGCCGACCGAAACGGCACCCGCGGCGATGGCATATTCCAGGATCAGCGCCCAGCCGACCGTCCACGCGACGAGTTCGCCCATCACGGCATAGCTATAGGTGTAGGCAGAGCCCGAAACCGGCACCATCGAGGCCATTTCGGCATAGCACAACGCGGCCACGGCGCAGACGAAACCGGCGATGACGAAACTGATCATCATGCCCGGCCCCGCCTTTTGCGCGGCTTCGGCCGTGAGCACGAAGATACCGGTGCCGATCACGGCCCCGACCCCGAGCATCGTCAACTGGAACGCGCCGAGCGAACGGTGAAGCGATTTCTTCTCGGCAGTGGCTAGAATGGCGTCGAGCGGTTTGACGCGTCCGAACATTGATGTCTCCCGCCTGAGGTCCGGCGCCGCTGCCGCGCAGGTGCGGCCAAGCGGTTGCACCGGCAACCAGGTTCATGGCGAAGGAGGCTAGCGGCACGCATCGCGCTCGCAAAGTGCTTTTTCCCCAGCCCTGTGCGCGCGGGGCATGGACGCGGCACGAACGCTTGCCCCCGTGCACCACTCGGCTAGAAGGCTGGTCCCTCAGGCGAGGTCCTTGAGGAGAAGGAAAAGTCCATGTCCACCACCTTCCAGCTCGACACCGCGACCAGCCGGGCGAACCCCACGCCCGCGCCGATGAAGCGGCTGACGATCCCCGCGATCCGCCAGCGCAAGAAGGACGGCGTGACCCAGCAGCCGGTCGTGATGCTGACCGCCTATACCGCGCGGCAGGCGCAGTTGCTGGATGCGCATTGCGACCTGCTGTTGGTGGGGGATTCGCTGGGACAGGTGATCTATGGCCTGCCATCGAGCGTGCCGGTGACGCTGGACATGATGATCGCGCATGGCGCCGCCGTGGTGCGCGGATCGTATCACGCCGCCGTGGTGGTCGACATGCCGTTCGGCACGTATGAAGGATCGCCCGAGCAGGCCTTTGCCAGCGCCGCGCGCGTGCTGAAGGAAACCGGCTGCGCCGCGATCAAGCTGGAAGGCGGCGAGGCGATGGCCGAAACGGTTGCCTTCCTTACGCGCCGAGGGATCCCGGTGATGGGCCATGTCGGCCTCACCCCGCAGGCGGTGAACGTGCTGGGCGGATACAACGCGCGCGGGCGCAGCGATGCGGAAGCCACCAAGATCGTGGGCGATGCCCGCGCGCTGGCCGATGCCGGCGCCTTTGCCGTGGTGGTGGAAGGCGTGGTGGAACCCATCGCCGTGGCGATCACGCAAGCCATCCCCTGCCCCACCATCGGCATCGGCGCGAGCGCGCAGTGCGACGGGCAGGTGTTGGTGACCGAAGACATGCTGGGCATGTTCGAACGCGTGCCGCGCTTCGTGAAGGTGTATGAAAACGTCGGCGCAACCATCGCGGGCGCCGCAGAAAAGTATGCCGCCGAAGTGCGCGCACGGACGTTTCCGGGCAAGGAACAGACCTACCAGCCAAAGTAAGGCAACCTGCCGCAACAATACCGGGGACCACATTGCTACAGAATTTCAAGGGATCGTTCGTCTTCACGCTCGCCTGCCTCGCGGCGGCGGTGGCCTATGGCTGGTTCCAGACCGGATCGGCCTCGGCCACGGCCGGGATGGTTTGGATCGTCATCGTGCTGTCGGTGCTGGAAATCTCGCTGTCGTTCGACAACGCGGTGGTCAATGCCGCCGTGCTGGAGGAAATGGTCGAGGTCTGGCAAAAGCGCTTCCTCACCTGGGGCATGCTCATCGCGGTGTTCGGGATGCGGATCGTATTTCCGCTGGCCATCGTGGCGATTGCCGCCGGAATCGGCCCGCTGGAAGCGCTCCACCTCTCGCTGACCGAGCCCGCGCGCTATGAAGCGATCGTCAGCGGGGCGCACATCGGCATTGCCGGCTTTGGCGGCGCGTTCCTGGCGATGGTGGGGCTGTCGTTCTTCTTCGATGGCGAAAAGGACGTGCACTGGATCACCGTGATCGAAACGAAGCTGGCTGCGTTTTCCAGCATCAAGGCGGCCGAGATCGCACTGCTGCTGTTGGCGCTGTGGGGCGTATCGCTGGTACTGCCGCAACACGAAGCGCTGGTGTTCATGGTGGCGGGGACGCTCGGCATCGTGGCCTTCATTGCGGTAGAAGCGGTCGGCACCGTGCTGGAAATGCGCGAGGAGGCGCAGAAGGCAGCGGGCGCGATCATACGCTCCGGCCTCGGCGGGTTCCTTTATCTCAACGTGCTCGATGCCTCGTTCAGCTTTGACGGCGTGATCGGCGCGTTTGCGCTGTCGAACAACATGGTCGTCATCGCGCTGGGCCTTTCCATCGGCGCGATGTTCGTGCGCTCGCTCACGCTGCTGCTGGTGAAGCAGGGCACGCTTTCGGAATACCGCTATCTCGAACACGGCGCGTTCTGGGCAATCGTGGCGCTGGGCGGGATCATGCTCGCCTCTGCACGGTGGGAAGTGCCGGAAACGATCACCGGCCTCATCGGCGCAGCGCTGATCGGCCTGTCGCTGTGGTGGTCGATCCGCCACCGGCGCAAGTATCCCGACGCCGAACTGGAAGCCGCCGTCCGCGCGGACTGAGCTTTAGTCGAACGGCTCCGGCGCCAGTCGCGGCGCCGGCGCCGGCGTGCCCATGAAACGCGGTGCGGGCGCGGGCATGGTCATGCCGCCGTCCTCCACAAACGTGCCGCGCGCCGCGTTGTGCGGATGGTGCGGCGCTTCGGACAAGCTGAGCACCGGCGCGAAGCAGATATCTGTGCCGTCCATCACATCGCACCAGTCCGCACGCGTTTTCGTGCGGAACAGGGCGGTCAGCCGCTGCTTCAGGTCCGGCCAGCCCTTCGCATCCATCTGCGGGGCGAACGCGGGATCATCGGCAAGGCCGGTCTTTTCAAGCAACAACGCATAGAATTGCGGCTCGATCGAGCCGATGGATATCCACGTGCCGTCGGCGGTTTCGTAAGTGTCGTAGAAATGCGCGCCACCATCGAGCAGGTTCACGCCGCGTTCGTCGCGCCACATGCCGTTGCCGAAAAACGTCCACGTCATGCCCGAAAGGATGGCCGCACCATCCACCATGGCGCAATCGATCACCTGCCCCCTGCCGGTGCGCTGCGCGGAGAACACGCCGGCCATCACGGCAAAAGCCATCAGCATCCCGCCGCCGCCGAAATCGCCCACCGCATTCACCGGGAACTGGGGCTTTCCGCCCGCCTGCCCATAAGTGTGCAGCGCGCCCGACAGCGCGATATAGTTGATGTCGTGCCCGGCGAGCGGCGCCATCGGGCCATCCTGCCCCCAACCGGTCATCCGGCCATAGACAAGGCGCGGGTTGTCGGACAACAGCACGTCCGGCCCCAGCCCCAGCCGCTCCATCACGCCGGGGCGATAGCCTTCGACCACCGCATCGGCGCTACGCACCAGATCACGGATGCGCGCAATGGAGGCGGGGTCCTTGAGATCCAGTGCAACCGAGGTGCGGTTGCGGTTGAGGATATCCCGGGCGCCATTGTCGCCAACCACCGGCTTGCCCCGCGCCGGTCGATCGATGCGGATCACCTTCGCGCCATGATCGGCCAGCATCATGCAGGCAAACGGTCCGGGCCCGATGCCGGCAAACTCGATTACGGTCAGGCCTTCCAACGCACCCGGCATCGCACATCCCCAATTTAATCGCTCGATTGAACTGGCATGTGCACAAGCCGGCGCGATCCGTCAACGGGGCCGATTTCCGTTATGGCACCGCGACCGCCTGCCCGCGCGCCGCCAGCGCCGCCACCATCGTCGGCCCATGCGGGCCGCTCCAAGCCGCCGCAAGGATCTTCATCGCCGCAAGACTGCCCGGATTCTGCGCGAGGTAGCGCGAGGTCATGGCGTTGGCGTCCGCATCGCGCCCCATCGCGCGCAAGGCCGCATCCATGCGCCGCATGACCGGCTCATTGAAGCGGATCGCCGCGCCGTTGCTGTAGTCGATCAGGGCATGCGCCGCATCTCCGCGCGCCAGACGCACGTCGCCCGAGAGCAAATTGGCCTCGGCGGTGCCGGGGTTGGCATCGCGCAGGCGGTCGGCCACGTCCTGCGCAGCATCGCCCTGCCCCGCCGCCAGCAACGCGCGGGCAAAAGGCACCGCGTTGTCCGCAATGCCGGGCGCATCCTGATACCGCACGGCGGCAACCGCCAGCGGTGCATCCGTCATCAGCGCCAGCGCGCCACGCAGTTGCGGCGCGCTGGCGCGGGCAAGATACGCCGCGCCAGCTTGCTTCTGTCCCACGCGCTGCCACGCCTGCCCCACCAGCGTGAGCATATAGGGCGATGCATAAGGCTGGCGCGCATCGCCATCGAAGCGACGCGCCAGCTGCCGCCAATCGCCCTGCCGCGCGAGCGCCCGGGCCAGCAATTGACGCGCCTGAAGGTTATCCGGCTGTACCCGGACCAACCGATCGAGCTGCTCGATGGCAAGGTTGAGGTTGCCCGCGCGGTATTCCAGCACGCCGGTGAGCAGCATCGCGGCCGGCATGTCACGAAACGCGGTGCCGGTGCGCAACAGGATCGCCCGCGCCAGATCGGTCTTGCCGGCACGCGCAGCCAGCACCGCCTGAAGGTAAAGCGGACGCGGGTTCTTGGGGTCGACCTCCGCCAGTTTGCGACAGACCACCAGCATTGCGCGATACTGCCCCATGTCGCCCAGCGTGGCGGCATATTCGCCCAGCAGCGCAGGATCATCGGGCAGCACGTGCAGCGCCGCTTCGAACCACGGCAGCGCGGCGGCCAGCCCGAACTGTTCGCGGATCAGCATGCCCCGCATCGCCAGCGCCCGCGGATTGCGCGGATCGAGCTGCACCGCACGGGCCGCAGCCTCTATCGCCTGCGCCTGTTCGCCACCGCTGAACCGCAGCGAGGCGATCTGCGTCCACAGATCGGCGTCGTCGGGCGTGAACCGCAGCGCCTGGTCAAAGGCCTGCCCGGCGGCGGCAAGACGGCCCTGCACCAGTTCCAGCTGCCCGCGGATGCGCCAGCCCTGCCCGGCGCTGTCGGGCGTAAAATTCCCACCCCACAACACCTTGCGCGCTTCGGCCGCGTCGCCGCGCGCCAGCAGCGCTTCACCCAGAAGCGCGCGCACCGCATCGGCTGGGACACCCGCGCGGATCGCTGCACGCAGGGGAACCTCGGCCGCGATGGGATCGCGGCTTTGCAGGGCGTGCGCGGCCTGCTGGCGCACCTGATCCACGCGCGCGTCAACCGCCAGCACCGGAGCGCCGGCCAGCAGCGCCAGTGCCATCACGCAGATCAGGCGACGCCTAATGCTGAAGATCGTACTGCTTGAGCAGGTCATACAGCGTCGGCCGGCTGATGCCGAGCAGGCGCGCCGTGCTGGAGATATTGCCCTCGCTGCGCGCCAGCGCGTGGCGGATCACCTTGCGGTCGGTCGCCTCGCGCGCGCTCTTGAGGTTCAGCGGATTGTCCGCCTCGGCCCCATCGAGCAGGTCGAGATCGGCCGCGCTCACCAGCTTGCCATCGGCCATGATCAC
>JBDLVU010000113.1:0-8755 GCA_039804665.1 Pseudomonadota bacterium
ACCACGAAGGAGCTGGGCCTGTGAAGAACAACCGTATCATTCTGGCTGGCATCGCCTGCATCGCGCTTTCCCTGTCGGCCACGGCGCACGCGGCAAGCGACGGCCCAGCCGCGATCGAGGAAAAGGATGTCGTGTCGGGCAAGGTCAAGCTTGATCCTGCCGCCGGCTACCTTCTTGTTTCCGGCGTCGTGCGGCAGTTCGGCATGTTCCTGCGCGTGCCCGATGACGAAAGCCGCGCCGCGTGGGAAAAGGACCGGCAGGCTGCCTTCACCAAGGAGCATAAGCGCTACGAAAGCGCGATGGTCACCTGGCGTGGTGACGTGGCCGTGGCGAAGACCACCAAGTCCAAGCCGCCCGCCGAGCCGGTCGAACCGAAGATCGAAACCTTCGTGCACGAACCGCTTGAACTGCGCGATCTGGCAGGGTTCGGCCCGATGTTCGTCTATGCCAAGGGTGAGACGATCAGCTACCTCGAAAGGGTCAAGCCGGGAACGTACATCTGGTATGGCAATGTCATGGGCGGCAACGGTCTGCCCGCCGGCGGCCTGTGCATGTGCCTCGGCTCTGTCCGTTTCGAGGTGAAGCCGGGCGTTGTCACCAACCTCGGCAATGCGCTGCAAACCCTGCCGCACTGGGGTGAGGATATGGACGTGCAGCGGCTTGAGGCGAAGCAGGCGGCTGAAAAGCGCGCTGCCGCAGGCAAGGAACCGGCCCGTACCATCGAACTGGGCGCGCCCGCCTATCCGGTGCCGGCCACGCTGAAGGACTGGCCGATGGCGCAGCCCGAATTCCACGCCAGTCCGAAGATGAACAACTATTTCGGCATCATCATCTCGCGCCTCTCGCCCATTCCCGGCGTGCTCGCTTATCACCGCGACATGGTGGTGGACGAACGTACCGGGCAGGAACTGGCCAGCCCTACGCTGGTCAGCCGGCAGAAGCCCAAACTGTAAGGACCGGTCGGCGGGGGCGTTATTCCCCCGCCGCTCCGTCTGACGCCACCACTTCCACCGGCAGGCCGAGGCCCTGCAACTGCGGCTTCACCTTGGCCGCATCGCCCACCACCACCCACAGCAGGCGTGAAGGGTCGATTTCCTGGCGCGCGGCGGCGTCGAGATCGGCGGTGGTCATCGCCTTGTAGCGCGCGGGCAGCGTTTCATAGAAATCGTCCGGGCGGCGATACGCATCGATCCGGGCGACCGCGTCCAGCACCGCGCCCGATGTTTCGAACATGCCGGGCAGTTCGCGCGCGCTGCCGGCGGTGGACCAGTCCAGCTCTGCCGGCTTTGCCCCGCCGCCGGGCTTCAGGAAGCCGGCGATGTCCTTGCGCAGTTCGGCAATCGCGGCGCCGGTCTTGTCGGTCTGCACCGGCGCGTCGACGCGGAACATCACGCGGTCGATGCGGTCGTTGACCACGCTTGTCACGCCATACGACCAGCCTTTCGTCTCGCGCAGGTTGGTATTCAGGCGCGACAGGAAATTGCCGCCCAGCACGTCGTTGGCAGACCGCAGCGTCACCAGATCGTCGGTCCCCTTGGCATCGAGCGCCTCGGCCGCGATGATCATCGATTGCGGCGATGCCGGGCGGTCCACCAGCAAAATGCGCGGGGCAGGCGCGGGCAGCGGCACCGAAAAGTCCTTTGCCGGGCGCGGTCCCGCCGGCGCCTGCCAGTTGCCGAAGCTGCGCTCCAGCAGCCGCGTCGCCTGCTCAAGCGTGGTATCGCCCACCATATAGACCACGGCCGTGTCGGGCCGGAACCATGCATCGTGGAATGCGGCAAGGTCGGCGCGCGTCAACCGCTTCACCACCGCCGGATCGCCCGTGCCCGTGGGCGCGATGCCATAGGGGTGCTGCGCGCCATAGACCGCCGGGTAAAGCAGCCGCGCCGCCACCGCCTGCGGATCGTTCATTTCGCCGGCAATGGCGGAAAGCTGTTGCGCCCGCACGCGCTCCAGCTCGGCCGCATCCAGCGCCGGGCGCCGCACGTAATCGGCCAGCAGATCGAGCGACGGGGCCAGGTTGGGCGTCAGCGCGTCCAGCTGGAACGCGGTGCGATCCGCGCTGGCAAAGCCCCTGATCTGCGCCCCCAGCAATTCGCGCGCGCGCGCCAGCGCCGACGAATCAAGGTTTTGCGTGCCTTCATCCATCAGCCGCAGCAGCAGCGCCTGCGTGCCCAGCGCGGCCTTGGGATCGGCGGCAAACCCTGCATCAAACGCGATCCGCACAGAGACCACCGGCACCGCCGCGCGCCGCGCGAACAGCACGCGAATGCCGTTGGACAGCGTTGTGCGCTCGATTCTCGGGAAGTCCAGCGCGGGCACATCGCCCACCGGGGGCAGGCTGCTGCGGTCGGCATCGGCGGACAGCGCGCCCGCGACCTTCGGCACGGGGCCCGGCCCGGGCGAGGGGGCCAGCCCGGCATCGCCGCCGCGCGCCTCGCCGCCCTCGGTGCGCGTGCCCGGCTCGATCGTCAGCGCGAACGCGGGGCGCGATAGCCATGTCTTCATGGCGCGGCTCACGTCGGCCGGGGTCAGCCGCGCCGCTGCTTCCAGCTCCTTGCGGTAATGATCGGGATCGCCGGAATAAAGCAGCCCTTCGGCCAGCGTGGGCGCCTTGCCCGAAAAGCCGCCGACCTGCTCCAACCCGCGAATCTGGTCCGATGCGAACAGCGTCACCGCCCGCGTCAGCTCGTCCTCGCTGGGCCCGTCGGCCACCAGCCGCGCGATTTCGGCATCCAGCGCCCGGCCCGTGGCGGCGGCATCCTGCCCCGGCTTCACATCGGCCTGCACCATGAACTGCCCGGCCTGCGCGGCCACTTCGGCACTGGCCGAAACCGCCACGGCAACCTGTTTCTGCCGCACCAGCGCATCGTCCAGCCGCGAACTGGCAAGGCCCCCCAGCACCAGCGCACCCACTTGCAGCGGCAGGTAATCGGGGTTGTCCAGCCCGGGCATCGCCCACATCCGGTATAGCCGCGTGGTCGCCACCCGGTCATGGATGGTATGTGCAACCGGCGCGGCCAGCGTCGGCACGGGGGCCGCCACGGGCAGCACCCGCGGCCCCGGCGCAATCGCCCCGAACCACTTGCCTACTTTCGCCTCGGCCGTGGCGCGGTCGATATCGCCCGCCAGCACCAGCACCGCGTTGTTGGGCGCATAGTGATCGCGGAACCAGCCCTTCACATCGTTCAGGCTGGCGCTGTCGAGGTCGCCCATCGAACCGATGGTGGTGTGGTGATAGGGGTGCCCTTGCGGATAGAGCGCTTCATAGACTTCGTATTGCAACAGCCCGAACGGTTCGTTGTCGCCCTGCCGCTTTTCATTCTGCACCACGCTGCGCTGGGTATCGAGCCGCTTCTGCGTCATCGCGGAAAGCAGGTGCCCCATGCGGTCGCTTTCCATCATCAGAGCCCGGTCCAGCGCGCCTGTGGGCACCGTTTCGAAATAGTTGGTCCGGTCGAACGAGGTCGTGCCGTTCATGTCGGTCGCCCCTGCTGCGGTCAGCGGTGCAAAGAAATCGCCCGGCACGTGCTGCGTGCCATAGAACATCAGGTGTTCGAACAGGTGGGCAAACCCGGTTTTGCCGCGCGGTTCGTTCTTCGATCCCACGCCATACCACATCGAAACCGCCACCACCGGCGCCTTGCGATCGGTGTGGACCAGCACGGTCAGGCCGTTGGGCAGCGTGAACCGATCGTACGGAATGGTCACCGCCGCCACCAGATCGGACAGGGGCGCGGGCTTCACCTCCGTAGGCGCGGCCGGGGATGGCGGAGCAGGCGCCACTGCCACCGGGGCAGGGGCATGGGTGCAGGCGGCAAGGGTCAGCGATAGCAGCGAAACGGAAAGGACGCGCTTCATGGAAATCCTTGCAACGAGCGTTGTCCCGCCTTGTCTAGCACAGAGCGTACCGCACGCCAGCGCGACAATGGTGCAAGCCTGCGATCCCTCCGAACTGGCGCACCACGGCCTTGCCGCGCCCCCGCGATGGTGAAACAACCCGTGCAGGACCACAGGGGAATAGCCACATGCACCGCACGCACCTGTTCGACCGCCGTATGCTGCTCGCCGGGCTTGGCGCGTCGGTGGCGCTGGCTGCGGCCCCGCGCGCCTTTGCCGCAGGGCTTGGCGGGGGCTTGCGCGATATTCTGGGCCATGCGTCGGATTCGTCGCTGGAAAAGCTGGCGCAGCCCGGCGCGTTCTATGCTGATCCGGCCATCCGCATCGCGCTGCCGCTGCTCGGTCACGGCGGGCTTGCCGGCACGCTGATGTCGGTGCTGGACAAGGGGCAGCAACTCGGTCTCACCGACAACGTGGTGCGCAAGCTGAACGATGCCGCCGGCCTTGCCGCGCGCGAAGCGAAGCCTGTGTTCCGCGCCGCGATTGATAAGCTGAGCCTGTCCGACGTGCCCGATCTCGCCACGAAGCGCGATGGCGCCACGCAATACCTGCGCTCCAGCGCGGGCGGCGAACTGAAGGGCAAGCTGCGCCCGCTGGTCGATGCCGGTCTCGCCAAAGTCGGCGCCTTTCGCCAGATCGACCGCCTCGCCGCCCGCTCCTCGCTGATCCGCGCCGCCGGCATCACCCGCGACGGGCTGGGCAATTCGGTGACGGATCAGGCGCTCAACGGCATCTTCAGCTACATCGGCGCCGAGGAAGGCCGCCTGCGCGATAATCCCGTGGGTGCGGTGGGCGGTTTGTTGAAAGGCCTGCTGGGCAACTAACGCGGCGGCGTCCCCGCTTCGCAGGCTTGTCCGCCCCTCACTTCAAAGCGGACCGAAATTTGATCCATCCCCTTGTGTTGCGAAAAGGTCACACTACCTTCGCTGCAACAGGAGGCGATTGCACCCATGAATCTCGAAAAGTTCACCGACCGCGCCAAGGGTTTCCTTCAGGCGGCCCAGACTGTCGCGATCCGCATGAACCACCAGCGGATCACGCCGGACCACATCCTCAAGGCCCTGCTGGAAGACAGCGAGGGCATGGCCAGCGGGCTGATCCAGCGCGCAGGGGGCAATGCCGCGTTCGCGCAAGGCGAAGTGGACAAGGCGCTGGCCAAGGTGCCGGCCGTCTCGGGTTCGGGCGCGCAAGCCACGCCGGGCCTTGATAACGACGCCGTGCGCGTTCTGGATCAGGCCGAGCAGGTCGCCACCAAGAGCGGCGACAGCTTCGTCACCGTCGAACGCATGCTCGTCGCGCTGGCGCTCGCCAGCACCACCTCGGCCGGGCAGGCGCTGAAGGCCGCGAAAGTCACGCCGCAGGCGCTGGAGGCCGCGATCACCGCGCTGCGCGGCGGCCGCACGGCGGACAGCGCGGGCGCCGAAAACGCCTATGAGGCGATGAAGAAGTATGCCCGCGACCTGACCGAGGCCGCGCGCGAGGGCAAGCTCGATCCGGTGATCGGGCGCGACGAGGAAATCCGCCGCACCGTGCAGATCCTTGCCCGCCGCACCAAGAACAACCCGGCGCTGATCGGCGAACCGGGCGTGGGCAAGACCGCGATTGCCGAAGGTCTTGCGCTGCGCATCGCCAATGGCGACGTGCCGGATTCGCTGAAGGATCGCCGCCTGATGGCGCTCGACATGGGCAGCCTGATCGCGGGCGCCAAGTATCGCGGCGAGTTCGAGGAACGGCTGAAGGCCGTGCTGGACGAGGTGAAGGGCGCCGAGGGCGAGATCATCCTGTTCATCGACGAGATGCACACGCTGATCGGCGCGGGCAAGGGTGAAGGCGCGATGGATGCGTCCAATCTGCTGAAGCCCGCTCTGGCGCGCGGCGAACTGCACTGCATCGGCGCGACCACGCTGGATGAATACCAGAAGTACGTGGAAAAGGACCCCGCGCTGCAGCGGCGGTTCCAGCCCGTGTTCGTGGGTGAACCGACCGTGGAGGACACCATTTCGATCCTGCGCGGGATCAAGGACAAGTACGAGGTGCACCACGGCGTGCGCATTGCCGACAACGCCATCGTGGCGGCGGCAACGCTCTCGAACCGCTACATCTCGGACCGCTTCCTGCCCGACAAGGCGATCGACCTGATGGACGAGGCCGCCAGCCGCATCCGCATGGAAGTGGAATCCAAGCCCGAGGAGATCGAGAAGCTCGACCGGCGCATCATCCAGATGAAGATCGAGGAGATGGCGCTGGCCAAGGAGACCGATCAGGCGAGCAAGGACCGCCTTGCCACGCTGAAGGAGGAACTGGCCAACCATGAACAGCAATCGGCCGAACTGACCACGCGCTGGCAGAACGAACGCGACAAGATCGCGGCCGAGGGCAGGATCAAGGAACAGCTCGACGCCGCGCGCGTGGAGGCCGAACAGGCCCAGCGCACCGGCGATTATGCCAAGGCGGGCGAGCTGACCTATGGCCTGATCCCCGATCTGGAGCGCAAGCTGGCCGAGGCGCAGGGCGTTTCGCAGAATGCCTTGCTGCGCGAGGAAGTGACCGCCGAGGACATTGCCGCCGTGGTCAGCAAGTGGACTGGCGTGCCCGTCGACCGGATGATGGAAGGCGAGCGTGAAAAGCTGCTCCACATGGAAGATGAACTGGGCAAGCGCGTGATCGGGCAGAAGGACGCGGTGCTTGCCGTGTCCAAGGCCGTCCGCCGCGCGCGGGCGGGCCTTCAGGACCCGAACCGGCCGCTGGGCAGCTTCCTGTTCCTTGGCCCCACGGGCGTCGGCAAGACCGAACTGACCAAGGCGCTGGCCGGCTTCCTGTTCGACGACGACAATGCGATGGTGCGCATCGACATGAGCGAGTTCATGGAGAAGCACGCCGTTTCCCGCCTGATCGGCGCGCCTCCGGGCTATGTCGGTTACGACGAAGGCGGCGTGCTGACCGAAGCGGTGCGGCGCCGGCCGTATCAGGTCGTGCTGTTCGACGAGGTGGAAAAGGCGCATCAGGACGTGTTCAACGTGCTGTTGCAGGTGCTCGACGATGGCCGTCTGACCGATGGTCAGGGCCGCGTGATGGACTTCACCAACACGCTCATCATCCTGACGTCCAACCTGGGCAGTCAGTATCTGGCGAACCTTGAAGAAGGGCAGGACGTGGAAAGCGTGGAGCCGCAGGTGATGGACGTGGTGCGCGGGCATTTCCGGCCCGAGTTCCTCAACCGTCTGGACGAGATCATCCTGTTCCACCGGCTGGGTCAGGCGCACATGGCGCCGATCGTCGACATTCAGGTGGGCCGCGTGGCCAAGCTGTTGAAGGACAGGAAGATTTCCATCGACCTTTCCGATGCGGCAAAGCGCTGGCTGGGCCGCGTGGGCTACGATCCGGTTTATGGCGCGCGTCCGCTGAAGCGCGCGGTGCAGCGGTACTTGCAGGACCCGCTGGCCGAACGGCTGCTTGCCGGGGAAATCCCCGATGGCAGCACGGTGAACATCGACGAAGGCGATGGCGCGCTGGCGTTCAACGTCGCCTGAAGGCCCAAAAATCCCGGAAATACGGGGCGCGGGGGCATTGCTCCCGCGCCTTTTTCCTGTCACGGCAGCGCGATGATCCAGCGCGAATATATCGGCACGGCCTATGTCCCCGGCGGCGAGGAGCTTGTCCTCTATCGGCGCGGGGCCGACTTCATGATCGTGATGGGCCACAACGAACTGATGAACACGCGGATGAGCGGTTCGGAAGAGGCGTTGGCGAGCCAGACGATTGCGCGGCTTGGCCCTCGGGGCAAGCAGGCGCATCTGCTGGTGGGCGGCTATGGCATGGGCTTCACGCTACGCACTGCGTTGAAGGAACTGGATAATTCCGGTCGTGTGACCGTGGCCGAACTGGTCCCCGGCATCATCGACTGGGCACGCGGGGCCATGGCGGAAGTGACCGCCGGCTGCCTTGACGACCCGCGCGTGCGGCTGGTGGAAGACGACGTGTTCGAGATGATCTCGCGCACTCGCGATACCTATGACGGCATCCTGCTGGACGTGGACAACGGCCCCGACGGGCTGACCCGGCCGGGCAACAACCGGTTGTATGCGATGCGCGGGCTGAAGGCGGCGTGGGACGCGCTGCGGCCCGGCGGAATCCTGGCGATCTGGTCCGCCGCGCGCGATCCGGCCTTCACGCGCCGGCTGGAAAACGCAGGATTTCAAGTGGATGAGGTGGGCGTGCGTGCCCGCAGCAACGGCAAGGGCGCCCACCACGTGATCTGGTTCGCCCGCAGAAGTTGAGAACGACCTAAAGGGGGTCTGGATCGACCTAAGCCGATCTGGCCCCCCTTGGACGTTCTCTGGCGGGGACCTGCGTCAGTCTGCCCAGTACAGCTTCATCGGGTTGTCGATCAGCAGCTTGCGCTGCAATTCCTCGGTCGGCGCGATGCGCGGGATCATGTCGACAAGGTGGCCGTCGTCGGGGATTTCGGTGTCCATGTTGGGGTGCGGCCAGTCGGTGCCCCACAGCACGCGGTCCTGATAATCGGCGACGAGCGGCGCGACCGCATCGGCAAAGGCATTCCACGGATCGCCCGCGCCGCCTTCCTTGATTGCATCGAGCCGATCAGGGCAGGTGGCCTTGAACCAGATATCGTCCCGGCTTTCGAGGAAGCGGCGGAAGGCCTTCATGTCGGCCCCGTCCGGCCCCTGCCACACGTCCGGGCGGCCCATGTGGTCGATCACCAGCGGGACGGGAATCGCATCCATGAACGGGCGCAGTTCTTCCAGAATGTCCGCTTCGAAATAGATCACCACGTGCCAGCCCTTGGGCAGCCGGCTGGCCACTTCGAGGAACTTGTCCTTGGGTGCATCTTCCA
>JBDLVU010000114.1:0-8683 GCA_039804665.1 Pseudomonadota bacterium
CGCCGCCTCGCCCGAATGGAGCAGCGCGACGCTTCCTTCCAGCGGCACCCCGTCGGGTAGCCCAATCGCGCGCGCGGCATAGACCACGCGGGTGTCCACCGTAACGCCTGCGGGCAGGATCAGGGCAACGTGCGCTTCTCCCGCCAGTCGCAGGTAACGCCCTGGCGGTAGCGCTGACACGAGCGGTTGCAGCCCGCCGCCCGCCACTTGCGCCACCGCAAAGCCGGCGGCGCGCGCGGCGGCGGCGGTCGCTTCGCCCGCCGCGTGCACGGGCAGCGCACGCAAGGCCTCCAGTCCCTTGCCGCCGAGCCGGAAAAGGTTGGCGCTGCCCGCCAGCAATCCGGCATAGGCCGTCGCGTCCGGCACCTTCCACGCAGCCGGCACCGTGCGGAACAGCGGCGCGGCCACTGCCTTCAGCCCCAGCGCCCCCGCTGCCTGCACCGTCGCCGCGTTGCCCGGCTCCGGACGCAGCACGACGACCGGTCGGCTCACGCCGCGCCGTGGAAGTGGACGCGGATACCTTCCGGCGCTTGTGCCAGCAGACGGTGCGCCAGCCGCAGCGGGCCTTGCGCATCGCCGGCCGCAAAGCGTTCGGCGTCCTCGATCTTCAGCGTGCCGTCGGGGCTGTACAGCGCCGCGCGCATGGTCAGGTTCGCGCCTTCGGTCGTGGTCAGCACCGCAATCGGGCTGTGGCAGGTGCCGCCAAGCCCGGCGAGCAGCGCGCGTTCGGCGCGCACCGCGTCGTGGCTCGGCGTGTCGTCGATGGCGGCCAGCCAGCCACGCACATCGCTGCGCGCGGTCAGGCATTCCACCCCGATGGCGCCTTGCGCTGGGGCGGGCAGCCATTCCTGCTGCGACAGCGGATGGCCCACGCCCGTCTCGCCCAGTCGGGCAAGGCCGGCTGCGGCCAGCAGCGTCACATCCGCTTCGTCCGCCTGCAACTTCGCCAACCGCGTGGCGACATTGCCGCGAAAGCCCACGACGGTCAGGTCCGGCCGGGCGTGCAGCATCTGCGCGGCGCGGCGCGGGGCGCTGGTGCCTACGCGCGCGCCGGGCGGGATGGCGGCGATGCTTTCCGCCCCCACCAGCACGTCGCGCACGTCGGCGCGCGGCAGAACGGCGGCGATCACCAGTTCGGCGGGGCGGATCGTTTCCACGTCCTTCATCGAATGAACCGCGAAATCGATCTCGCCGGTCATCAGCCAGGCATCGAGTTCCTTGGTCCACAGCGCCTTGCCGCCGATCTCGGCCAGCGGGCGATCCTGCACCTTGTCGCCGCTCGCGGTCACCGGCACCAGTTCGATCGCGTCATGGCTCCAGCCATGCGCGGCGCACAGGCGATCACGGGTTTCCTCGGCCTGCGCCATCGCCAGTGGCGATCGGCGCGTACCCAGTCGAAGGGGGCGGGTGGGCTCTTGCGTTACGGGCGTGTTCATGCGCGGCTTGCCGTAACCGGGATTATCTCTAAGGGGAAGCGCTCCCATGGCTCTCATTCTCGGCATTGAATCGTCGTGCGACGAAACCGCGGTGGCGGTGATCGATGGCGATGCTCCCACGCTGGAGCGTCGCATCGTGGCGCAGCGCATCGCCTCGCAGGATGAGGCGCACCGCCCCTATGGCGGCGTCGTGCCTGAAATCGCCGCGCGCGCGCATGCCGAAGTGATCGCGCCGATGGTGGGTGCAACGCTGGCCGACGCAGGGCTCACGCTGGCGGACATGGATGCGATTGCCGCCACCGCCGGGCCGGGCCTGATCGGCGGTGTCATGGTCGGGCTCGTCACGGGCAAGGCGCTGGCGATGGCGGCGGGCAAGCCTCTGCTTGCGATCAACCACCTTGAAGGTCACGCATTGTCCCCGCGGCTGGCCGATCCCACGCTGGCATATCCCTATCTGCTGCTGCTGGTTTCGGGCGGGCATTGCCAGATTCTGGAAGTGCGCGGGCTTGGCGATTACCGCCGCCTTGCCACCACCATCGACGATGCGCTGGGCGAAGCGTTCGACAAGACGGCCAAGATCCTCGGCCTCGGCTATCCCGGCGGCCCCGCCGTCGAGCGGCTGGCGCACGAAGGCGATCCGCGTGCCGTGCCGCTGCCCCGCCCGCTGAAGGGCAGCGCGGAACCGCACTTTTCCTTCGCCGGCCTGAAAAGCGCCGTACTGCGCGCGCGCGACTCCGGGCTGCACGATAGTGCCGACATTGCCGCCTCGTTCCAGCAGGCTGCTATCGACTGCGTGGTCGACCGCACCCGCCGCGCAATGGCTTCCTGCGGCCCCGTCACCGCGCTGGTCGTGGCCGGTGGCGTGGCGGCGAATGCCGCGATCCGCGCCGCGCTTGAGGCGGTCGCCGCCGAATCGGGCCTGTCGCTGGTTGCCCCGCCGCCCCGGCTTTGCACAGATAATGCGGCAATGATCGGCTGGGCGGGGGCGGAACGCTTCGCAATGGGTTATAGCGACGGCCTCGACGTGGCGGCGCGCCCGCGCTGGCCGCTCGATGCCGATGCCGCGCCGGTGCGCGGTGCCGGGGTAAAGGCATGACCGACAGGGGGACCGGAATGCAGGTGGGCGTTGTCGGAGCAGGGGCCTGGGGCACCGCGCTGGCGCAGATGCTGGCAAGCGACGGGCGCGAGGTGCTGCTGTGGGCGCGGGAGCCGGAACTGGTCGATCAGATCAACCGCGAGCGCCGCAACGGCCTGTTCCTGCCGTCGGCCGAACTGCACCCCACCATCCGGGCCACCGGGGATCTGGCGGACCTTGCCGCGTTGCCGGTGTTGTTGCTGGTCACGCCGGCGCAGCACCTCGCCCGCGTGCTGGGCCAGCTGCCCCGCCAGGGCGGAGACCTTGTGCTGTGTGCCAAGGGGATCGAGGCCGGCACCGGACGCCTGATGGCCGATGTGGCGCGCGATGCCGCGCCCGATGCGCAACTCGCGGTGCTGTCCGGCCCCACCTTTGCCCACGAAGTTGCCGCGGGCCTTCCCACCGCCGTCACGCTCGCCTGCGCGGGCGGTGAAGCGCAGTGGCAGCGGCTGTCCGCCGCCATCGCCCGCCCCACATTCCGCCCATATTATTCCGACGACGTGACCGGCGCGGAAATCGGCGGCGCGGTGAAGAACGTCCTCGCCATCGCCTGCGGCGTGGTGGAAGGGCTGCGGCTGGGCCAGAATGCCCGCGCCGCGCTGATCAGCCGGGGCTTTGCCGAAATGCAGCGTTTCGGCCTTGCGCTGGGCGCGCAGGCGGAAACCCTTTCGGGCCTTTCGGGGTTGGGGGACCTCGTGCTGACATGTTCTTCCACTTCAAGCCGCAACTTCTCGCTGGGCAAGGCGCTGGGCGAAGGCGCGAGCGCTGCGGCCGCGCTGGCCGACCGCGCCACCGTGGCCGAAGGCGCCTTCACCGCGCCGGTGCTGGCCGATCTTGCCCGTTCGCGCGGCATTTCCATGCCGATTGTCGAGGCGGTTGCCTTGCTGCTCGAAGGCAGGGCGCCCGCGCATGAAGTCGTCGCGCGCCTGCTGTCGCGCCCCTTGCGAGCGGAAAGCCCGCTTGGCTGACAGGCCCGATCTTTCCGCACAGTCCACGGGCGAAGCGCAGGATATTGCCGCGCTGGCCAAGGGCGGGCGCACCAATTTCTTCGGCTTTCTGCTGCGCCTTGCCGCGCGCATACCGTTCCTGTTCATCGCCGGGCGGCTTTATGGCGCGGACGACCTTGGCCGCTTCGCCTCGGCCACCATCGCGGTCGAACTGGCGGCGCAGCTGGCAACGCTTGGGCAAAAGCGCGGCCTTGCCCAGCAGCTTGCCAAGGACGATCGTCCCGGCACCTGCGTGGTGGCCGACGCGCTGTTGCTGTCGAGCCTTGTCTCGATGGTCTTTGCCGCGCTGCTTTATGTCTTTCCCGCGCCGATGTTCCCCAGCGGGGAATACACCGCGCTGCAACGCCTGTTGCCGCTTACCATCCTGCCTCTGGCGCTGGGCGATATCGCGCTGGCGGCGCTTGCCTATCGCTTCGATGTCGGCGCCACGGTGCGCGCGCGGGCGGTGGTGGAGCCGTGGACGCTGTCGATTGCGGCGGGCGTGCTGTGGATCGCGGGCGAATGGTGGTATCCGCCGTTTCAGGAAAGCGGTCTGATCCTGTCGTACGTGCTGTCGATGGTCGCGGCGATGGTCACCGCGTTCGTGCCGCTGGTGCGCAGCTATGGCCTGCCGCGCAACTGGTCGCCGCGCCCCATCGACTTGCTGCGCCTTGCCAGCCGCAACTTGCCGCTGGCCGGGGCCGATGCAGTGGAATGGGGTACGCGAAAGCTCGACATCTTTATCCTCGGCACCTTCGCGCCACCCTCTGCCGTCGGCATCTACTATGTCGCGCAGCAGGTCGCCTCGCTGCCGCAAAAGCTCAAGACCAGCTTCGAGCCGATCCTTGGTCCGGTCATCACGCGCAACCTGAAGGAAGGCAATCACGCCGCCATCGTGCGGCAGGTGTGTCAGGTGGGTTTCTGGATTACCGCCGCGCAGGCCGGCATCGCGCTCGCGCTGGGCATTCCGGGCAAGGGCGTGATGGGCCTTGTCGGGCCGAATTTCGTCGCGGGCACCGGGGCGCTTGCCCTGTTGTTGCTGGCCGAGGTCGTCGCGGCGACGGCCGTCGTCAGCGAAGCCGCGCTGATCTATGTCGCGCGGATGCGCAACCTGTGGATCAGCCTTGGCACCATCGCGTTGCAGGGCCTGCTCACCGTGGGGCTGATGCTGGTGGCGCGCCGCACGGGGGCGGGGGCGCTGTTGCAGGCCGAAGCCGCGGCCTTTGCGCTGGCGGTCACGCTCGGCCTGTCCTCGCTGCTCAAGTCGCGCCTGCTTGGCCGCCTGATGGGCGCGCGGATCAACAACTGGCGCTGGGCGCTGGTCTGGGCGGCGATCCCCGCCTGCGCCGTGGGCTATGCGGTCAAGGGCCTGCCCGAATGGGCGGAGATGTCGCTTGGCGTGCCGGGTATCCTCGGCATCTATTGTCTGGTGATCTGGCGGCTGGGCTTTGGCCCGGAAGACCGCATGCTGTTCCGCAAGCAGCGCGCCGCCGCCTGATCCGGGGCCAATCGATCCGGTATTGGCATTTTGGCGCGTGCGTGGGAAAGCGTGCGATGAATTGAGGAGCTCCCATGATCGAATGGATCGAGGCTAACTGGATCGTCGCTGGCGTGATCGCGCTGGCCGTTCTTCTGGTCGCATGGCTGGTTTTCGGCCGAGGCAAGTCTGCGCCGGCCCAGCGCGAATACCGCGATGTCCTGTCCGAAGGCGCTGGCCCGGCACAGCGCAACACCGCGCTGATCGATGCCCCGCCCGCCGCCGCGATCACGCCCATCACCCCGGCGCCCGGTGCCGGCTTGATGGCAGGCGTTGCCGAGGTCGTCGCGCATGCTGCCGAAGAGGAGGTGGAACAGGCCGCCGCTGCGCCAGTGGAACCCGGTGACGATCTCACCCGCATCAAGGGCGTCGGGCCAAAGCTTTCCGCGCTGCTCACTTCGCTGGGCGTGACCCGCTTCGCGCAGATCGCCGGGTGGAGCGATGCCGATATCGCCGCCGTCGATGCCAAGCTCGGCGCCTTTGCCGGTCGCCCTTTGCGTGACAACTGGGTGGAACAGGCGCGCCTGCTCGCCGGCGGCGATACCGCCGCCTACGAAGAAAAGTTCGGCAAGCTCTGAAGGCTTACTCCGGCGCGCCGGGTTCTCCGGTGCCGCCGATCACGGCGGGCGCGGCCGCCGGATGCGCGCCGCAGCGGCGCACCACCTGCCGCACCACGTCGCTCGCCGAAACCTCGATCATCCCGCCGCCGGGCAGCGTGCCGCGAAACGCGCTGCCGAACACGGCGGCGCCCTGATCGTTCGCTGGCAGCGACCCCTGCCAGATATAGCCGCGCAGCCCGGGCACTGATGTTGCATCCACCGGCAGCCTCAGGATGTGCCCGCCGCCTTGCAGCGCAAACAGCGCCTGCGCCCCGATCTCGGCGGGGATATGCCGCGTCACCAGCAGCACGCCCGACCGGCACTCCACGCTCAGCAGTGGGCCTTGCCCGGGAAAGCCGAACCGCGCCACGTCGCCGTTGCCCGCCCACGCGGCCTTGGCGTCCTTGTCTGGGGCGCCGGGCATGGCCTCGCTGGCAGGCAGGCCCACGCGCACCGCGTCGAGCGGGGCGCCGTCGCGCTGCGCCGGGATCGTCGAGCGCGAACACGCGCCAAGCAGAGCAAGGGCGAGGAACGAGGCTTTGCGGGCAGGGTGCATGGGCAGCCTATAAGCGGTCCGGCGCGCCCAGTTCAAGGAACGCACCGAAACGGATGTCCGGTTATCCCCGCGCCGCGTCGCGCCGCATTTCCAGCAGCGCCATCGATATCAGCAGCCCTGCCGTCACCATGTTGATCGGCGCATGGGCCTCGCGGCTCAGATGCACCGGTAGAACAGGGTTGAACAGAATGGCGATACCCGCCGCGATGATCGCCTGCACCATGGCCTGCGTACGGGCCTTGTGCACCGCGATCCACCCCGCGCCCGCGCAGACCACGATCCGCAGCACCTGATAGTAAATGTACGGCCAATGCAGCACCGCGCCCGCCGAAAGCGCGGCCGGCAGCAGATAGACCCAGATGGGCGGTTTGATCCCCGGAATCGCTACTTCCCCCACTTCTTCTGCGATTTGCCATACCGTGTCTTGCGCGTGCCGGGCTTGCCTTCGTTGCTGCGGCCCACGATGGGGGCGCGGCGGTCGCCTTCGGGCAGGCCCAGTTCCGTCGCTTCCAGCTTGCGAATCTCGTCGCGCAGGCGGCCTGCTTCCTCGAATTCGAGGTCGGCGGCGGCGGCGCGCATCTTCTTTTCCAAATCTTCGATATACGCGCGCAGGTTGTGCCCGACGAGGTTGTTGCTGCCTTCCGCGTCGATGTCCACCAGCACCCCGTCGCGGCTGGCGGTGTCAGCCACGATATCGTGGATGTTGCGCTTGATCGTCTGCGGCGTGATGCCGTGAAGTTCGTTGTATTCCTGCTGCTTGGCCCGGCGCCGGTCGGTTTCGGCGATGGCGCGTTCCATGCTGCCGGTCATGCGGTCGGCATACAGGATCACCCGCCCATCCACGTTGCGCGCGGCGCGGCCGATGGTCTGGATCAGGCTGGTTTCGCTGCGCAGGAAGCCTTCCTTGTCGGCATCCAGGATGCACACCAGCCCGCACTCGGGAATGTCCAGCCCTTCGCGCAGCAGGTTGATGCCCACCAGCACGTCATACACGCCCAGCCGCAAATCGCGGATCAGCTCGATACGCTCCAGCGTCTCCACGTCGCTGTGCATGTAGCGGACCTTGAGGCCCGCTTCATGCATGAACTCGGTGAGGTCCTCGGCCATGCGCTTGGTCAGCGTAGTGACCAGCGTGCGATAGCCGTTGGCCGCCGTTTCGCGGCATTCGTTGATGCAGTCCTGCACCTGGTCTTCCACCGGGCGGATGAACACCGGCGGGTCGATCAGCCCGGTCGGGCGAATCACCTGTTCGGCAAACACGCCGCCCGCCTGCTCCATCTCCCACGTGCCGGGCGTGGCCGAAACCGCCACCGTCTGGGGGCGCATCGCGTCCCATTCGTTGAAGCGCAACGGGCGGTTGTCGATGCAGCTTGGCAGGCGGAAACCATATTCCGCCAGCGTGATCTTGCGGCGATGATCGCCTTTCGACATCGCGCCGATCTGCGGCACGGTCTGGTGGCTTTCGTCCACGAACAGCAGCGCGTTGTCGGGCAGGTATTCGAACAGCGTGGGCGGCGGTTCGCCCGGCATGCGCCCGGTCAGGAACCGGCTATAGTTCTCGATCCCCGCGCACGATCCGGTTGCCGCGATCATCTCAAGGTCGAAGTTGGTGCGCTGCTCCAGCCGCTGCGCTTCCAGCAGGCGCCCTTCGTCGGTCAGTTCCTTCAGCCGCTCGGTCAGTTCAAAGCGGATGGCGTCGGCCGCCTGCTTCATCGTCGGCCCCGGCGTGACATAGTGCGAATTGGCATAGACGCGCACGTTGCCCAGTTTCGCCCCGGCCTTCCCGGTCAAGGGATCGAACTCGACGATGTCCTCGATCTCGTCGCCAAAAAAGCTGATGCGCCACGCTGTGTCGTCATAGTGCGATGGGAAGATTTCCAGGTTGTCGCCCCGCACGCGGAACGTGCCGCGCTGGAACGCGGCGTCGTTGCGCTTGTATTGCAGCGCCACCAGCTTGCGCACGATCTCGCGCTGGTCGACGGTTTCGCCCACCTTCAGGTCGAAGATCATCGCCGAATACGTCTCGACCGAGCCGATGCCGTAGATGCACGAAACCGACGCCACGATGATCACGTCGTCGCGTTCCAGCAGCGCGCGCGTGGCCGAATGGCGCATCCGGTCGATCGCCTCGTTGGTCGAACTTTCCTTTTCGATATAGGTGTCCGACCGGGGCACATAGGCCTCGGGCTGGTAGTAGTCGTAGTACGAGACGAAATACTCGACCGCGTTCTCGGGAAAGAAGCTCTTCATTTCGCCATAGAGTTGCGCGGCCAGGATCTTGTTGGGCGCAAGGATCAGCGCGGGGCGCTGCAATTGCTCGATCACCTTGGCCATCGTGAAGGTCTTGCCCGAACCCGTGACCCCCAGCAGCACCTGCGTCTTTTCGCCCTCAAGCGCGGTCGCCACCAGATCGGCGATCGCGGTCGGCTGGTCG
>JBDLVU010000115.1:0-8348 GCA_039804665.1 Pseudomonadota bacterium
CGCGCGCTTTTCACGGAAAGTGCTGAGTTCGCGGGTTGCTTCGAAGTGCAAATGTAAAGTGCAGTTTTGGACTGAAACGCCAAGAGTGCATGATCGACTGGCGACAGACTGCCGTACTGCGCTAGCGCGAATGGAGACGAATAGTGACCTTCTTGAAGATTAGTGCAGACGAGAGGATTCAGAGCTATCTAAGAGCCATTCGACGGGCGGAAGACATCAAGTTTTCACCTAACAATTCCCACATCGCTATCGCCGACTATAGCCAAAACAGGATTTTCGTTTTTGGCATCGTAGTGGAAGTAAAGTGGAATCGCCGTTCTGTTCATTTGACGAGCTATGTGGCGATCTCGTCCGACGCATTTGAGTTGCCGCACGGTATTGCTTGGCTGGATGAAGCGACGCTGGCGAACTTCCCCTATCGCTCGCCGGTGGACCGCGCCTTTCTGGCCGACCTGATCCTTCAGATGGAGGCCAAGGGCGCCGCCGCCATCGGCGTCGACGTGATCCTGGATCAGCCGACCGAGCCGGAAAAGGACGACGCGCTGAAGCAGGTGATCCGCACCGCCAAGGTGCCGCTTGCGGTCAGCTTCACCTCTGCCCCCAACGTGGTGAACGAAGACCAGCTGGCCTACATGCAGGATTTCGTTCCGGTGGCGAACCGGATGGAGGCCAACCTGCTGACCGACCCGTACGACGGGCTGGTTCGCCGCATCAATCCCGGTGGCGAAGTGGTGAAGGGCAAGCGCGTGGATACCGCGCTGCACCCCGCAGGCTTTGCCCGCAAGATGGTTTCGCTGATCGGCCGCAGCGCCCCGCTGGAACCGGTGGACATTGCGTGGCGGCCCCGGCCGGACGCTGAAAATCAGGCGTTTCCCACGTTTTCGGCCAGCTACGTCTCGCTGCTGCCCGATGATATGATCAAGGGCCGCATCGTGCTGATCGGCGCGGTGCAGTCGATCACCGACCGCCATCTTACGCCGCTGTCGATCATCGACGATGGCGATCAGGGCAACATGCCCGGCGTATTGATTCAGGCCAACGCCATCACGCAGTTCCTGGAAGGGCGCAGGCCGCCCACATCCGGTCCGGGCACGACCATCGCGCTGCTTGCGCTGTTCGCGTTCATGGGCGTGGCGATCAGCTGGTCGCGCAAGGGGATCGTGTTCAACGTTGGCGTGGGCCTTGTGCTGCTGGCCGGCTACTGGGTCGGGGGCATCGTCGGGTATGGGCACGGATTGCCCATGCTGCCGCTGTTCGGACCGTCGCTGGCGCTGATCCTTGCGCTGTGGATGATGGACCTGTTCATCGGGCGCGGCGAACGCAAGCAGCGCGAATTCATTCAGGGCACGTTCTCGCGCTATGTCTCGCCAGCAGTGGTCGACCAGCTGGTGTCCAGCGCCACCGGGGCGACCATTTCGGGCGCGAAGCAGGATGCGACGTTCCTGTTCACCGACGTGGCGGGCTTTACCACCCTTTCGGAACAGCTGGGGGCAGAGCAGCTGTCCGAAGTGCTCAACGCCTATCTCGACGGCGCGTGCGACATCATCCTGCGGCATCAGGGCACCATCGACAAGTTCATCGGCGATGCCATCATGGCCATCTTCAACGCCCCCCTGCCCCAGCCCGATCACGCCGCGCGCGCGGTCCGCTGCGCGCTGGAGCTTGATGCCTATGCCGAGGCGTTCCGCGCCGAACGCAATGCGCAGGGCGTGCCCATCGGCATCACGCGCCTTGGCGTTCACACCGGGCCGGCGGTCGTCGGCAACTTCGGCTCGCAATCGCGCATGGACTTCACCGCGCTGGGCGACACGGTGAACACCGCCGCCCGCACCGAAGGCGTGAACAAGTATTTCGGCACGCGCATCGCCTGCACCGAACAGGTGGTGGCCGAATGCCCCGACATGCCGTTCCGCGTGATCGGTGACATCGTGCTGAAGGGCAAGACGCAGGGCACGCTGCTGTACACCCCCGTCGCGCCGACCGATCCCGAACCGCTGATCGAAGGCTATGCGGGGGCCTATGCCCTGCTTGAAGCAGGCGACGGCGCCGCCGCGCAGGCCTTTGATGCGCTGGCCGAAGCATACCCGTCCGATCCGGTGGTCGCCTTCCACTGCAAGCGGATCCACGGGGGCTTGCTGTCGCACCGCGTGGTGATGGATGACAAGTAAGGTGCGCCATCGGGTGCGTTTCGCATGTCGCCGCTCCGCGCTGGCGCTTGGCACGGTGCCGGCGATGGCATTTGGCGGACAGGCCCATGCGCAGGCTGTCGTCCTGCCGCCGCAGGCGGACATATCGCGTCAGCGCGTGGCGCCGCTGCCGTTGCCGCCTTCGGATTTCGACCTGAAAATCCAGAACCCGGAAAAGGCGCCCACCCCCCGCGCGGTGGACGAGATCGCGTTCGATGTGACGCACATTCGCCTGATCGGCGCCGACCACCTGCCCGAAAGCGAAAGCCACCCGTTCTTTGCCGCGCTGGAAGGGCGCAAGATCGTGCTGCAGGATTTGCGCGATGCGGCGCAGGCGCTGGAGGACCATTATCACGCGCAAGGGTATTTCCTGACACGCGTGATCGTGCCGCCGCAGAAGGTGCGCGATGGCGTGCTGGACGTGCAGGTGATCGAAGGCTTTGTCGATGCCGCATTCGTGGATGCGCCAAACCGGCCTACGCGCGCCTTGTTGCAACGAATGGTCCGCGCGGTTCCGCAGGACAAGCCGCTGCGCCTGCGCACGCTGGAACACGCGCTTTTGCTGGCGAACGACCTCCCGGGCATGACCGCGAGCAGCGTGTTGCGCCCCGGCGCGGTGCTGGGCAGCAGCGATCTGATCGTGGCGGGCCAGACGCGCCCGGCGCAATTCTTTGCCAGCTTTGCCAACACCGGTTCGGACACGCTGGGCCCGCTGATGTATACCGTCGGCGCCTCGCTCGCGCAGCCGTTGAACCGGCCGGGCGCGCTGGACCTGTCCTACAGCACGGCGGGCGAGCGGTTTTCTGAACTGAGCGCGATCAGCGTGCGCTATGCCATGCCCGTGGGATCGCACGGCGCGATCTTCACCATCGGCGGCCTGCTGGCCAATGCCCGCCCCGGCGGCGAAATCCGGGCGCTGGACGTGCGCAGCCGGGCGCGATCGGCCGATGTTCGGCTGCGGCTGCCGCTGGAGCGCACGCGGCGCAATTCGCTGTTCCTCGATCTTGGCCTGACGCTCAACCGCAGCCGGGTGAAGGCGCTGGGCGAGGCGCTGTCGGACGACCGCAGCACGGTTTCGGAATTGGCCCTCACCTGGCGGCAAACGGGCTGGCTGGGCGGCGAAATGACGCTGGGCGGCAGCGTGTTCCATGGCCTCGTGATGTTTGGCGCGCTGGACGAAAATTCACCCCTGCCCTCGGTGCCGGGGTTCAAGCCGGACTTTACCAAGGTGACGTTCCAGTTCCAGCGGCAGCAACCGCTGTTCGGCCCGTTCAGCCTGACGACTTCGGCGCAGGGGCAATACACGGCAGACCTGCTCGCCTCGGGCGAACAGGTCTCGTTCGGCGGCAGCGTGCTGGGCCGTGGCTATGACCCCTCGCTCCTTTTCGGCGACAAGGGCGTCGGCGCCAGCCTGCAGATGCAGATGGCCCTGCCGGGGGCAACCCTCGACAAGAAGGTTGAGGGCGTGACCGCCTATGCCTTCGTCGACTGGGCCACGGCCACCTCGCTGGCCCACGACAGCACGCCCGCCGTCTCCGGATCGCTGGCGTCGGTGGGATTGGGGTTGCGGTGCACGCTGATGCAGCACCTCGGGCTGGACATGCAGGTGGCCGATGCGCGCAAGACGCTGCCCGCCAGCACGCGCCACGGCGCCCGTTTCAACCTTGCGCTCAACATGTTCTTTTGAAGGTGACTGGCATGATCCCCGCTCGCGCGCGCTTTAGGACATGGACGGCGCAAACAGCCCGGCAGCCGGCGCTGCGCTGCATCTTGCTGGCGGCAACCGCATTGTGCGCTGCCAGCGCGCAGGCGCAACAGGTTGTGGCCACGCCGCCCTATGCCGTGGTGCGCGGCACCATCGATTCCTACGACGTGACAGGATCGGTGCGGACGGTCACGCAATCCAGCGCGCGCGCGGTGCTGGAATGGGGCGATCTGTCGGTTGCGGCAGGGGAAACCCTGCAATTCGTCCAACCGGATCGCAATTCGATCACGCTTAACCGCGTGACCGGCGGTTCCGTTTCGGCCATCGACGGCACGCTGACGGCCAACGGGCAGGTCTGGATTCTCAACCCGCAGGGCGCCCTGGTCGGAGCATCGGGACAGGTTTCGGCGGCGGGCTTCCTCGCCACGACCGCCGCCCTGACGATGAGCGACGACGACTTTGTGGGCGGCGCCACCTCGTTCCAGTTCTCCAACGCGACATCGTCCGCCATCGTCAACCACGGCGTGATCGACACGGCGAACGGCTATGCCCTGCTGCTGGGCGCGCGCGTGCAGAACGAAACGCTGTCGGGCGGCACGGATGCCATCATCCGCGCCAACCTTGGCACCGTGGCGCTGGGCAGCGGCACCGCGTTTACGGTCGACTTTTCGGGCGACAAGCTGATTTCCTTCACGGTGGATGCCGCCGCCGGAGGCAACTATCCCGTGGGCATCGGCAACACGGGCAAGATCATCGCGGACGCCGGGTCGGTGCTGCTGACCGCGCGCGCGGCGCAGGGCATCGTTGCCAATGTCATCAACACCACCGGTCTGGTAGAGGCCCGTTCGGCGGTCAACCATGACGGGGTGATCGTTCTGGATGCGGGCGACGGCGGCATCGCGGTGGAAGGCACGATCGACGCAAGCGGCGTGGACGATGGCACGCGCGGGGGGACCATCGCGCTGACCGGTGGCACAGTATCGGCCGGCATGGGCGATGTGGCGACGCTGCTTGACGCCGGGGGCGTGACCAGGGGCGGGACGATCACCGTGCGGGGCATCGGCGGCAGCAATGCCGCCCTGCCCGCGATTGCCGTTGGCGCCAACGCCACCTTGCAGGCCAGCGCCGCACAATCGGGCGACGGCGGCACCATCAGCCTGACCGCGCAGACCGTCAACACCCCCTTGACCGCGGTGGTGTGGGGCGCCCTGCACGCCGATGGCGGCCTGACCGATGGCAGCGGCGGGCGCATCGAACTGACCGCCCACACGCTCGACCTGCTGGAGCTTTCGGCCAGCGCCGCGGTTCGGGGCAGCGCCGGCAGCGCGGGCCAGTTCATCGCAACGGCCGGTTCGCTTGACGTGATCGACAAGAGTTCGACCACACAGGGCTGGACTGCGACCACCCCCGGCCTGCTGGGCAATCCGGCGCAGATGACGACGCTGAACCTCTATGACGATCAGGTCGCCCCGCCAGTGCCTCTTGGCTTCACGTTCCAGTACATGGGCAAAAGCTATGACGCGGTGAACGTCTCGTCGAACGGGTTCCTTTCGTTTTCCGATCTTGCGGGCAATTCATGGTGCTGCGAAGGCGGCGCGCTGAACCAGCCCGGCGTGACATCGCCCACCAACGCCATCTTCGCCCTGTGGACCGACCTGATCTCGCAGAGCCAGAGCACGCCATCGTATCGCACGGAAACGCTGCCCGATGGGTCCAAGCGTTTCATCGTCGGATGGTACGATACTCACGAATTCAGCAATCTGGGCAATGGCAGCCTGGAAGGGGCAAGCAATAGCTTCGAGATCGTGCTGTCCCAGAACGGGCAGGTGCAGGTCAACTATGGCACCGTCGACGTTGGCTTCCACTCTGTCACGGCGGGCCTGACCGGCACCACCGGCTTTGATACCGCCGTGCTTTATACCAACGCGCAAGGGGCCAACCTTTCGCCGGCGCAGGCACTGTCCAACCAGTCGTTCCTGACCGTGCCGGCCGGCGTCAAGTCGCAACTGGATACCGGCCTCGTCGGTGCGATGCTGTCGGGCGGCACGGACGTGACCCTTCAGGCGACCGACGCCACCACCGGCAACCTCACCATTTCGTCGGCGATCACCAAGTCGTCGGGCAGCGCGGCCAACCTTTCGCTGATCGCGGCCAACGACGTGGTGCTGAAACCCGGCGCGAACATCACCGCGCAAGCCGGGCTGAGCGTTTCAATACGGCCTGACAGCGATGTGGACGGCGTGGGCATCATCAGCATGGGCGCCAACATCGACACCGGCGCGGCGATCTCGGCGGACGGGCTCACCGGCACCCGCTACAACGGCTACTTCAACGATTACATTCCCTTTTTCGACAGCGCCACGGCGGTGCAGGATGCGCGGTTCGCCGCGCCTTTCACCGCCATCAACACGGTCACGCCGGGCCTGAACTTCGGTGACAACTATTCGGTCCGCTACGTGGGTTATTTCCGCCCGACGACCACCGGCGTCTATACTTTCCAATCCACCAGCGACGACGCCTCGTACATCTTCCTCGGCAACGCGGGGCAAAGCGCAAGCACGTTCCAGTCATCCCTTTCCGGCCTCACCCCACTGGTCAGCGACGGCGGAGCACATCCGCCGCAAACGGCCTCAGGCACCACGGCAACGCTGAACGCCGGAACGCTTTACCCCATCGTCGTCCTGTTTGGCGAAGCCGGCGGCGGCGACCAGATCACGGTCCGCTATGGCCTTGCGGGCGGGCCGTTGACCGACAACGGCCTGGGCACCTATTTCCACCAGAGTTCGGGCGCGGTGAACCTGCTAGGCAATGTTGCCCTGACCGGCAATGCCACGCTCACGTCGCAAGGCGGGGTCAACGTGACGGGCACCGTGAACAGCGCCACTGCGGGCGCCTTTGCGCTGAATGTTCAGGCGTCCGGTACTTCGGCCAGCTTTGCGGGCGCTATCGGCGGTCAGGGCGCGCTGGCGGGCCTGACCATTGCCGGAACATCGGTGAACGTCGCCGCGATCAATGTCGGCAGCGGAACCGTGGCCCTGAACGTCTCCGACAGCGCCGCGATCTCGGGAACGATTACGGCATCCAGCCTGATCAAGACCGGCGATGGCACGCTGGCGCTGCAAGCCGCCGACCCGGCCCTGCAATCCGTCACGATCAATGCCGGCACGCTGTCGGTCGTCGATCCGGCCGCGCTGGGCGCGGGCACGTTGACGATGGGCGGGGGCACGCTGTCGCTGGCGGCGACGTCGAACATCACGCTTGCCAACACCATCACGCTGACCGGCGACAGCGCCATTCGCGCCACGGGACCTTATACGCTGGACCTGCAATCCGCCATCAACGGCGGTTTTGCCCTGCGCATCGACGCGGACGGCAGCCTGCAACTGGACAGCGTGATCGGCAGCACCACCCGCCTGTCTTCGTTCGATGCGTTCGCGTCGGGCGTGTTGACGATTGGCGCTTCGGGCGGGGTCGCCACCACCGGTGATATCGGACTGGGATCGGATACGCGCTTCGTCAACCTTGCCGCCGGGGCGGGCGTGCTGAATTCGCTGTCGGGCCAATGGCTGGTGTGGAGCGGCAATGCCACGCCGTTTGCCCCGAACACCGGCGATCAGGTTGGCGGCCTTGTCCATGATTACCGCTATTACGGCATCACCGGCGATCAGGTGCGCGGCATCGCCACGCTGCCCACGCTGCCCACGGGTAACGGCTTTGCCTATGGTCTGGCCCCTATCGTCAGCGTGGGGGCCACCGGCTCTCTCAGCAAGGTTTACGACGGGTCGACCGCCATCGCGCTTTCGCAACTTGGCCTGCAGACTTACGGGGCGATGGGCGGCGATACGCTCAGCCTTTCGGCGCGGAGCGCCGCGTTCGATTCCGCCGATGCCGGATCGCGGCAGATCACGGTCAGCGGGCTGGGCATCAGCGCCACGGATTCCAGCGGCAAGGCGGTTTACGGATATGGGCTGGCCAGCCCGCTGCTTGTCCTTGGCGCAACGATCACGCCGCGCCAGCTGACGGCGTCGCTGACGGGCACCGTCCAGCGCGGCTATGACGGCACGACAACGGCGCTGCTGAATCCCGGCGCCATCGCACTCGGCAACCTTGTCGCGGGTGAAAGCCTCACGGTAACGCAGGCCGCCGGCGCGTTCGCCAGCAAGGACGTCGGCAGCGGCATTCGCGTGTCGGCGACGTTGACGGCGGCGAACTTCGTGGCGGGGGGGAACACGCTGCTGTCCAACTATATCCTGCCAACCGTGGCTTCGGCCGCGATCGGCACGATCACGCCGTTGACGCTGACCTATGTGGCAGCCCCGGCCCAAGGGGTTGTCGGGCAAGCCAGCCCGGCGTTCAGCGGCACGGTGACGGGTTTCATCGCGGGCGAAAACGTCGACAGCGCCACAACCGGCAACCTGACCTTTTCATCGCCGGCCACCTTGGCCAGCGCCGCGGGG
>JBDLVU010000116.1:0-8271 GCA_039804665.1 Pseudomonadota bacterium
CGTGGCGGGCGATGCCAACGATGCCGAAACCGCAGCCCGCGCGGTCGCCACCGCCGTATCGGCGCATGGCGGGCTGGATATCGTGGCCAACATCGCGGGCTGGTATCCCACCGCGCTGGTGGCGCAGACCAGCGACGCCGATTTCGAAGCCACGCTGGCGGCCAACATCGGCGCCACGTTCCGCATCTGCCGCGCGGCCATCGGCGCGCTGGCGCAGCGCAACGGTGCGATCGTCAACATGTCGTCCACCGCCGCGCGCTTTCCCACGCCCGGTCTTGCCGCCTACAGCGCCAGCAAGGCTGCGGTGGAAGGCTTTACCCGCAGCCTCGCCGCCGAACTTGCGCCGGCCGTGCGGGTGAACGCGGTGGCCGCAGGCCCCACGCTGACCGAGACGGTGCGCGACCTGATGGAGAGCGATACCACCGGCGCGGTGCGGGCGGTCACGCAGGCGCTGCCGCTGGGCCGCCTGGCCGAAGTGGAGGAGGTCGCCGAGGCGGTGCTGTTTCTCGCCTCGCCGCGCGCCTCGGTCATCACCGGGCAGGTTCTCCATGCCAACTGCGGCGGCCACATGGCCTGATCGCGTTTAATCCAGAATCACCCGAAATACGCCTGCGCCCGCAGGCTCCATGCGCGTCTTCAGCCGCGCTTCGCGGCCAAGCCCGGCCAGCACGATGGCTTTGTCCCACCGCACCAGCGCCGTGCCTCCACGCGCCGCAACCTGCGCGCCCAGCCCGTCGCGCCATTGCCGGACGAGGTCCGCTTGCAGCGGCACGGCACCCGCAGTCGTCCCGCGCGGCAAGGTGCAGTCCACCAGCGTCAGCCGCATGGCAGCCGTCGCCGCCGATCCCACCGGCCCGGCCAGCGCGGCCACCGCGCCCCCGGCCAGAAAGCCCCGCCGCGCCACCTTCATGGCCGGCGCTCGGTCAGATAGCCGACGATCGTATCGAGCTGCCGGTCCGAAACCTCACCCCGCGAGATGCGGGGCATGTTGCCCATGCCGGTTCGCACCACCGTGCGCACGTAATCGCCGGTCAGGTCGGTGCGCTGTTCCAGCATCGCCTGCGTGGCGGGCATCCGGCGCGACAGGATCACCGTGCCCATGCCCATCTGGCGGTGGCACATCGCGCACTTTTCCACGAACAGCGCCTGCGCCGGGCCGTTGGCGGCGCGGTCCTGCATCACGCCCACGGTCATGGCATTACCCTGTGAGCCAAGGCCCTGTTGCGCCAGCGCGGCGCCGCCACACGCCAGCGCGCCCAGCATCATCGTCATCCGTCCGATCATGCGCGTGCCCCCCCATGCGAAGGCCAGATCCCGCTCTTGCCCGGAGACAGGATGCCGTTGGGATCGAGCGCATCCTTCACCGTGCGGTTCAGCTTGCCCAGCGCCCCGCCGCCGAAATCATAGGTTGAGGCGACAAGGTCCATATAGTCGATATGCGTGCGATACTCGCCATAGCCGTTGGCCTTCGCATCGCGCACCAGATCGCGGAACATCGCATCCACGCGTCCCATCATGTCCGGGTCGTCGCGGTCGAACAGCAGCTGGTTGACGTTGGTCAGCGATCGCTCCCCGAACGAGAAGCTGGCATGGTAATCCATCCCGTACTTCTCATAGAGCGCATAGGTCCGCCGGAACTGCGCCATGGCCAGATCCCCGCGCGCTGGCAGCACGGGCGAATAGCCGATGTGCCCGCCGCGCCCGCCGTGCCAGTTGGCATTGGCGAGCGGGAAGGTGACCGGCACTCCGCTGAACGGCGTGCCCTCGGGCGTTTCGCCCCGCGACCAGCGCTTGGGCTTCTTTGCCAGCACCGCCTTGCCATCGAACGCGCGGTCGATCACCCGCATCGCCGCCTCGGCCATGTCGAGGTGGCCATACGTGCGCAGTTGCACGCTCCACCACCCGATGTTGAAGCGCTTGCGGATCGCGGTGATCGCGTCTTCGCCCAGCGCGCCCTTGCTGTCGGTCCACTGCGACCGCGTGGTCATCACCGCTGCCGACCGCAGCCAGTTCCCCATCGAAGGCGACTGCCGGATCACGCCTTCGCGGCGCAGGGCTGCAATCGTGTCCACTGCCCAGCCCAGATCGTCGATCTTGTCGAATTCGATGTCATAGCCCAGCACCGCTTCGGGTTCGGGCATCAGCCACAGCCCCAGCTTGGTCACGATGCCAAAGTTCGATTGGCAGAACATCTGGTCCCAGCCGGGGCCGAAGCCATTGCGATAAAGTTGCCAGTTGGGCGATCCCGCCATCGCGCCCATGCCGGTGCGCACCAGATCGCCTGTGGGCAGCACCACTTCCAGCCCGCAAATCTGCGCCGCGTGATCGCCAAAGGGGGTGTAGCCCACGCCCCGGTCCAGCGCGTTGCCCGCCACCGATCCCCACGAATTGCCCGGCACCGAAAGCCACAGCGGCAGCTTGCGCTGTTGGATATGGTCATACAGGTCAAAGAACCCGACGCCCGGTTCCACCAATACGGTGCCGCTGTGTTCGTCGATTTCGATCTTTTTCAGGCGCGTCAGGTCCAGCACCACGCTGCCCTTCGCCACCGGCGCCGCGCCGCCATAACCGAAATTCTTGCCCCGGCTGATCGTCCACAGCGGCACCCGGTGCCGGTTGGCGATGCGCACGATTTCCTGCACTTCCTCCGCGCTGCCCGGCGCCACCGCTGCACCCGGGCGGTGCCGGGTTTCGTCGGCGGCGAAATGGTCGGAATAGGCGGCGCGGTCCTCGTCTGAAAAGAACACGTTCTGCGCGCCGATGGCGGCGGCAAAGTCCTTCAGAGCCGGGCGAATATCCGGAATGCTCATGCGCGTGCCTCCTTGCCAGCCGTTGCCGCCGTGCGCAGGCCCACCACCTGCACGCCCAGCAACACGCCCACGCCAACGATCGCGGCGCACAGGTAATACGGGGAATCCGGTCCCACTGACTGGAAAGACAGGCCCAGCAGCGGCGGCGCCACGATGCGCGAAAGCGCGTTGGACGCCATCAACAACCCGCCGATGCTGCCCTGCATGGCCGGCGGCGTGACGCGTGAAATCAGCCCGCCCGCCGTGGGAAACGCGATGCTATGCCCGCACATCAGCGTGGCCATCAGCACCACCGAGGCGATGGGAGCGCGCAGCACCGGCTGCAACGCCATGCTCAGCGCCAGCACGCACAGCCCCGCCACGATCACCGGCCCTTCGCCCCAGCGCGCGGTGGCCGGGCCGATCAGCACCATCTGCACCATGAACCCGGCCGCGCCCACCGCGATGAAGGTTAGCCCCACCTCGTGCGTGGTCCAACCGAAGTTCAGCGATGTCCACAGCCCGAACACCGCCTCCATCGAAGCGAACGTGCCGATGCCGATGAAGGTGATGGCAAACAGCCGGCCCAGCAATCCGTCGCCCGCCACTTGCCGAAACGCCTCGGCCCAGTGCGGGGCAGGGCGCTCGCGCCCGCCGGGGTTGGTTTCCTTCAGCACGAACAGGCTCCACAGCGCAGCCAGCCCTGCTACCGTGGCCGCCACCAGGATCGGCAGGCGAAAGCCCGGCAGTCCCATCTCCGGCCGTGCCAGCATGCCGCCCAGCGCCGGCCCGATGGCAAACCCCATGTTGATCGCCGCGCCCAGCTTGCCCATGCTGCGCGCGCGCTGATCTGGCCGGGTCACGTCGGCAATGTAGCCGGCGCATACGCCCATCGTGCCGCTGAAAAAGCCCGAACACACCCGGATCACCAGCGCAGGCAGCAGCGCCGTGGCATAGGCGAACGCCACATAGCTCAGCGCCGCGCAGGCCGTGGTGCCGATCAGGATCGCCCGCCGGCCGTGCCGGTCTGACAGCCGGCCCCAGTATATCTCGCCAAACACGCCGCCCAGCGAATAGGCGGCAAACAGCATCGTCACTTCCACGGGCGTGGCGTGCAACAGTTTGCCATAGAACGGCAGCAGCGGGATCACGATGCTGAACCCGGCAAAGTTGATGAACACGATCATGAAGATCAGGAACAGCGGCCACACCGGCAGGCGGTCGGCAGGGGAGGCGTTACCCGGCATAGCGCGGCTCCGCGATCCCGCGCGCGCCCAGCCCGGTGATGACGAACGTGTCTCCGCCGCCATCGTTTTGCTGCCCCAGCAGCGCAAGGTCGATGGAGGTGACGTACAGCTGGTCCAGATCCGGCCCGCCGAACATCACGCTCGCCGGGCAGCGCACCGGCATGTCGATCACCCGTTCCACGCCGCCGTCGGGCCGGAATGCCACCACTTTGGCGCCCTCGCAGATCGCCATCCACATCAGGCCGTCGGCGTCCACCGTCGCGCCATCGGGAATGCCGCCCAGCGCGCGCGTGTCGGCAAACAGCCGCTTGTTCGCCACCCGGCCGGTCTCGATGTCATAATCGTAGGCATAGATGTGATAGGGCAGGCTGTCGGAGAAATAGAGCGTGGCGTTGTCGGGCGACCAGCACGGTCCGTTGCTGATGGCGATGCCGTGGTCCAGCTCCGCCAGCACGCTATCGGCGCCAAGGCTGTAAAGCGTGCCGTACGGGTGGGTGTCGCGGATGTCGGAATCGCCCGATCCCACCACAAAGCGGCCGCGCCGGTCCACTTTGCCGTCGTTCATCTGCGCGCGCGGGTGGATGTGGTTGGCAGGCGCCAGCGGCGTCACCGCGCCGGTTTCGAAATCGAGCGCGGCGATGCCGTCCTTCACCGCCATGATCGCGCCGCCATCGCGGCGCAGCGCCATCGATCCGATCACGCTGCCCGCGTCCCAGCTGCGCGTCTGTTCGGTCGCGGGGTCGTACCGGTGGACGGCCTTGCCCACGATGTCGATGAAATAGAGCGCCTGTTCGGCCACGTCCCACAGCGGGCCTTCGCCAACAAGGCAATGGGTGGTCGGAACCCGTTCGATACGCATGCTTGACCTCTCCGGACGCTGCTCTAGCTATGCCTTGAGCGTTATTATTTATCAGTGATAAGGGAATTGCCGCATGGCGGTCAAGCAGGAACGCGAAAGCAGGGCTGTAGGCCGTCCGCGCAAGGGCGGGCGGACGATCGATGTCGCCACCATCGTCGCGGCGGCGTGGCGGCTGGTGGACGAACACGGGCTGGCCAAGCTTTCCACCCGCACGCTGGCCGCCGCGCTCGATGTGCAAAGCCCGGCGCTGTACTGGCATGTGCGCAGCAAGGAGCAGTTGCTCAGCCTGATGCTGGAGCACCTGCTGCACGACAGTCTGGCCGACGATCCCGCCGGCATGACCTGGCAGGCGTGGATCGCGCATGTCGCGCGGCGCCAGCGTGCGTTGCTGCTGGCCCACCGCGACAGCGGGATGATCGCGTCGCTCGCTCCGCCCACCGACCGGCTGCGCGTGGAGTTGTTCCCGCGCATCTTTCGCCCGCTGGTGGAGGCTGGCCTCGACGATCGCGATGCGTCTGCCACGGCGGGCGCGCTGGCGGCGCTGGTGCTGGGCTGGGTGATATACGAACAGCGGCAGGAGACGCTGCAGTTCGTCGCCTCGTTCCACGATCCCGAAGAAGGCTTTGAATTCGCGCTCGACGTGCTGATCCGGGGCGTGGAGGCCAAGGCGCAGCGCGACTGATCTTTTTGCCCGGTTGAGGCGGGAGCGGTCTGTGGCAAGCCTGTGTCAAAGCCAACCACAGGAGCAGGATCGTCATGAAGCGTTATGAAGGCAAGGTCGTCATCGTCACCGGTGCGGGTTCCGGTCTTGGTCTGGCCACCGTGCAGCGGCTGGCGCAGGAAGGCGCCACGCTCGTTCTCGTCGATCTGCGGCAGGATTGGCTGGAAGCTGCGCGCGACAGCCTGCCCGCCGGCACCAAGGTTACGTTGGTTCAGGCCGATGTTGCGAAGGCCGCGGACGTGCAGCGCTATGTCGACGCCGCGGTTGCTGCCTATGGCCGCATCGACGGCTTCTTCAACAACGCCGGCATCGAAGGCCGCCAGAACCTGACCGAGAACTTTGGCGAGGAGGAATTCCACCGCGTCGTCTCGATCAACCTTGACGGCGTATTCTTCGGCATGGCCGCCGTGCTGAAGGTGATGCGCGAGCAGGGCAGCGGCGCCATCGTCAACACCGCCTCGGTCGGCGGCATCCGCGGCGTCGGCAACCAGAGCGGCTATGCCGCCAGCAAGCACGGCGTGGTCGGGCTGACCCGCAATTCGGCGGTCGAGTACGGCCAGTACGGCGTGCAGATCAACGCGATCGCGCCGGGCGCGATCATGACCGCGATGGTCGAGGGATCGCTGCGCCAGATCGGCGGCGAGAACTGGGAGGAAGTGGGTCGGCAGTTCGTATCGGTCAACCCGATGCAGCGCTTTGGCCGGCCCGAGGAAGTCGCCGCGCTGGTGGCCTTCCTGCTGTCGGGCGAGGCGCCGTTCATCAGCGGCGCGACGATCCCGATCGATGGCGGGCAGTCCTACAAGTACTAATAAAATCTCTGAGATATGATTGGCAGATGGCTGAAAAATAGAGAATGTTTCAGCCATCTGCCTCGCGCCGTCCCGATATGGGGCGAAGTTGACGAAGTTGACACGGTCCAGAGACAAAAATCGGGGCCTTGCGCACGCTGGTTGACGGGGTTTCCGTCCCACGCGATTCGCCAGAAAGGCGAAATATTTCAAAGCATAGCGCATCGACATGGGCCATTCTGGCAACGCCCGGCGGTGTAGGACAGCGGTTTATAAATAACAGACGCGTCTGTTATTTATCCGAGCCCGGACGCGGCCTGACGCCCGGAGGGCAGGCAGGGAATTCCAGATGCAGGCCTCCCCGCAATCGATATCACCGGATCGGATCAAATTTAATGGCCCGCTGGCCATGAACCAATCACATACGATTGCCGTCGTCTCGATGATTCAAAATAAATACGAAATATCCGTTTTATACCTCGGATAGTTAGAAGTAGTTCGAGGAAATGGGCGGGCTCTTTGCCGACGCTACGGGAAACCGCGTATATCCATGGTTAATGGGGGCTGCCGGTGAGCGGTTACGTGTCGTTAACCGTCCCGGCCGCAACCGGCCCGTATGACTACGTATCGCCTCGCTCGCCCCCACGCCGCCACCGGATTGCTCGGTGTGCCGCTGCTGTTTCTTGTCGGCTCCAGTCCCGCGCTGGCTGCCGGCGTTGCCGCTGGCACGCTGATCGAGAACACGGCGTCGGCCACCTATACGTCTGGCACCGCATCGGGTTCCGTCACATCGAACAAGGTTACGCTGAAGGTCGACGAACTGCTTGACGTTGCCGTGGCCACGCTCAGCACCAGTCCTTCGACCGCGACCTCGGCCCCGGCCACGCTGACCTTTTCCGTCACCAACGCCGGCAATGGCCCGGAAATCTTCAACCTTTCGGCAGACCCCAAGGTTTCGGGCAACGCCTTTGACGGCACGATCACCGGCATCGCCATCGACAGCAACGGCAACGGCACCTACGAAGCCGGGGTTGATACGCTGCTGGGCGGTGCGGCGGCGACCCCGTCGCTTGCACCCGACAGCTCTGCCAAGGTCTTTGTGCTGGTGGCGCTGCCCGCCGGTGCCACCGACACGCAAACCAGCCAGATCCGCCTGACCGCGACCGCCGCGACCGGCAGCGGCACGCCCGGCACCTCCTTTGCCGGTCAGGGGCAGGGCGGCGGCAACGCGGTTGTCGGCCTGACCACCGCAACCGCCAATTCGCTCGCCTCGCTGATCGCCAGCGTTGCCACGGTGTCCCTGACCAAGTCCGCCACGATCACCGACCAGTTCGGATCGGCCAATTCCGTGCCCGGCGCCACGGTGACTTATAGCCTTGCCGCCCGCGTGACCGGCAGTGGCACCGCGCACAGCCTTGGCGTGGCCGACGTCATTCCGGCCGGCACGACGTATGTCCCCGGTTCGCTGAAGCTGGACGCCGCCGGCCTGACCGACGCCGACGACAGCGATGCGGGCAAGGCCGGAAGCGACGGCGTGGCGGTGAGCCTTGGCGATATCGCCGGCGGGACGACCAAGACCGTGACATTTTCCGTCAAGATCAACTGATTGCCTTTCAGGTTAAACAAGGAACCTTAACCATGAACGTCAAGTTTGCCGCATCCGCCCTGGCGCTGGTCCTGATGGCCGGTCCGGCCTTTGCCGCCGCGCAGACCAACCCGGTCAGCCTTAACAGCGCCGTCCGCCTGGAAAAGACCGTGACCGAGAACGGCGTCAGCCACGTGGTGGCAAGCGAGCCCAAGGTTGTGGTGCCGGGTGACAAGCTGGTGTTTTCGACCGCGTACCACAACGACAGTGCTCAGGCCGTGA
>JBDLVU010000117.1:0-8246 GCA_039804665.1 Pseudomonadota bacterium
CGATAAATAACAGACGCGTCTGTTATTTATAAAGCGCTGTCCTACACGCGCGGAATTTGCCAGACTCTGCAAATCCGCTCCTTGAACCGTTGATATCGCTGCCTTTTCACAAGGCCATGCACCCCGCGTCGGGGGCAACGCGCGTGCGCTCCCGGCCCGGAGTTTTCCCCCTGGACCGTGTCAACTTCGTCAACTTCGCCGGTTCAGGCCCTCAGGCCGCGCCTTCCAGCAGCGCCTTGATCGCGGCGCGCAGCTGGTCCTTGCGCACCTTGCCGCTCGCCGTGCGGGGGAAGTCCTCCACGAATTCAAAGCGTTCGGGGATCTTCTGCTTGGCAAGGCCAGACGCGCCCACGTGCGCCTTCAGCGCCTCGGCATCGGCCGCGCCAGACAGGATGACATAGGCGCACACGCCCTCGCCCAGCCGTTCGTGCGGCATGGCGACGACGCTGGCTTCCTTCACCGCGTCGTGGGTGTGCAGGACATCCTCGATCTCCTTGGCGGAAATGTTCTCGCCGCCACGGATGATCAGGTCCTTCTTGCGGCCGGTGATGGTGATCGCGCCGTTCGCGTCCAGCACGCCAAGGTCGCCTGTGCGGAAATAGCCGTCGCTGGTGATCGCCTCGGCGGTCTGCTGCGCGTCGGCATAGCCCATCATCATGCCCGGCCCGCGGGCCAGGATCTCGCCCTCGCTGCCCGGCGCCACGTCGCGGTCCTCGTGATCCACGATGCGCACATCATAGTCCACCACTTCGCCGTCGGTGGTTGCGGCCAGATGTTCGTCGCGCGGCCAGCCGAAGGTGACGAGCGGCACTTCGGACGCGCCGAACACGCGGAACGCCTTGCAGTTGGCGAACGCCGCGTTCGCCGCCGGGATCAGGTCCGCCGGCACTGCCGCACCGCCGCAGGCAAAGAAGCGGAAGCTGGGGATGCCCGTGCCCGCGCTGCGCGCCGTGTTGGCCAGTTCGACAAGGAACGGCGTGGCCGCCACGGTGCCGACAAGGTCGTGCTGTTCGATCAGCGCCAGCGCCTCGGCCGCGTTCCACGCTTCCATCAACACGCTGCGCACGCCGCAGATGAACGGCACTTCCAGCCCGTTGGCATAGCCCGAAACATGGGTGACCGGCGACGGCATCAGCGTCGCCTCGCCTTCGGCCAGCCCCCAGTGCGCGCCGCTTTTCGCCACGATGTGGCTCAGCGTCACATGGCTGTGCAGCACGCCCTTGGGCCGCCCGGTGGTGCCCGAGGTATAGAGCACCATCTTCACGCCCAGCGGATCGACCACGGGCCGGTCAAAGGTCAGGCCGCGGCCCTGCTCCACCAGCGCGGCGAAATCGTCCGGCCCTTCCCCGCGCACGGTGAACACGTGCTCCAGATCGGGCAGCGCGGCAGCGCAGCGGTGCGCCATCGCGGCGTAGTCCACCTTGCGGAACACCGATGCCACGAAGATCGCGCGGGCCTTGCAATCGCCCAGCATCATGGTGACTTCGTGATCGCGGTAGATCGGCACGATCGGGTTGATGACAAGGCCGGAAAGCGCGGCGGCAAGGTTGATCACCGCCGCCTCGCGCCAGTTGGGCACCTGAAACGCGATGACCTCGCCCGCCTTCAGCCCGCGCGCCTGCATCGCGGCCGAAAGCGCCTGCGCCTCGTCCAGCACTTGCGCGAAGGTATATTGCCCGGTGCCATCGATGAAGGCCACGAAATCGGGCGTCGCGGCGGCGCGCTCGATCGCACGGGTTGCAATCGTGCGGCGGTCCCACACGTCCACGAAGGCCTTCTGGTGCGGTGCGGGGGTTTCAAGCCAGTCCCAGGGCAGCGTTATCGTCTCGCTCATGCCGCGCCTTGTCACCGCATCGCGCGATTTCTCCAATTGGCAAAAGGGCGAGGAAACCCGTCCACCTGCCAAGTATGACAGGTTTCGCCTTTCCGCGCACAAGGGCATGGTCGCACACTACGGCCCGGCCCAGCGGGTATGGAGAGGCACAAGATCATGGACCGCATCGAGCGCATTGGCGAAGTCGCAGCTATCATGCGCGATTACGTCGAGAACAAGCAGACCTTCCTGACGGACAAGACGATGCGTGTGCCCACGCAGAGCTATACCGACAGCGACCAGTGGAAGGCGGAGATGGAGCTCATCTTCAAGCGCGTTCCGCTGATGCTGGCGTTCACCAGCGAACTGCCCAACCCCGGCGATTACAAGGCGATGGACGCCGTGGGCATGCCGGTGCTGATCAACCGCGACAAGGCCGGCGTGGTTCGCGCCTTCCTGAACGTGTGTTCGCATCGCGGCGCGCCGGTGGCCGATGAAGGCCACGGCAACTGCCCGCGCTTTACCTGCAAGTACCACGGCTGGACCTTCGGCGCCGACGGCAAGCTGATCGGCGTGTCCGAAGCCAGCAAGTTCGGCGAGGTGGACAAACCGGGCATGGGCCTGCGCGAACTGCCGTGCCAGGAAAAGGCCGGCATGATCTTCGTGGTGCTGACGCCCAACGCGCCGATCGACGTGGACACCTATTTCCGCGGCTTCCTGGAAGATTTCGAGGCGCTGGACTTCGCCAACTGGTCGTACATGGGCAGCCGCGTGATCGAAGGCGCGAACTGGAAGATCGCCTATGACGGCTATCTGGAAGGCTACCACTTCGCCTCGCTGCACCCGCAGACGATCTTCCCGCGCACGCCGTCGAACTGCATGCACTACGAAGGCTTTGGCCCGCACCAGCGCATCGGCTTTCCCCAGCACCGCATTGCCGAGGCGCTGAAGGACGTGCCGCGCGAAAAGTGGGGCGAGCAGGAGAACAACGGCTTCGATTTCGTGCGGATCATGTTCCCCAACGTGTCCGCCTTCATCGCGCCCGAAATCACGCAGATCGCCCAGCTTTTCCCCGGGCCGACGCCGGGCGAGAACCGCACCGTGCTGAACTACCTGCGCCGCGAACCGATCCGCGACGAGGAAGACCGCGCAGGGGTGGAAGCGGCGATGAACTTCTTCCGCGACGTGACCTATCAGGAAGACTACGTCATCGGGCTGGAAATCCAGAAGGGCCTGGAATCCGGCGCGCACGACGAGCTGACCTTTGGCCGCAACGAACGCGGCAACCAGTACTTCCACGAATGGCTGAACTGGTATCTGCAAGACGATCCGACTCTGCCCGAACCGCAGATGTGAGGCCATGATGGGCGCCACCAACCCGATATCGTTCGCATCGGGCGTGGTGCCCGAATTCGGCCCCGTGGACACCATCGAGGCCGCCGCAGCCGGCGGCTTCGACATGGTGGGCCTGTGGGTCGAACCCGCCGACTGGACCGCGCAGCAGACGCGCGATGCCCGCGCCGCGCTGGCCGCCACCGGGCTGCCGCTGCTGGACGTGGAAGTCGTCTGGATCAAGCCTGACAGCAGCATGGACGACCACCGCAAGGTGATCGACGTGGGCGCGGAACTTGGCGCGCGCAACGTGCTGTGCGTATCGTCCGATCCGGACCACGCGCGCACCGCCGCAAAGCTTGCCGCGCTGTGCGAACACGCGGCACCGGCCAATATCCGCGTCGCGCTGGAATTCGGCATCTTCACCGAAGTGAAGAACCTCAAGACCGCGCTTTCGGTGCTCGATCAGGTGGCGCACCCAGCCCGCGCGGTGCTGGTCGATCCGATCCATGTCGACCGATCAGGCACCACCGTGGCCGAAATCGCGGCGATCGATCCGGCGCTGCTGCCGTACGCGCAGTTTTGCGACGCGCCCGCCGAGCGCCCGGACCCGGCCGATTTTGACGCGGTGATCCGCGACGCCATCGACCTGCGCGAACAGTGCGGCGATGGCGCGCTGCCGCTGGCGGCGCTACACCGGGCGCTGCCCGCCGGGATTCCGCTGGCCATCGAACTGCGCAGCCTGGCCTTGCGCGAAGCGTTCCCACACCCCGCGCTGCGCGCCGCCGAAGTCGCCCGCAAGACGCGCGCCTGGCTGGAGGCCTATACATGAGCGTGACGCTGATCACCCTGCTCAAGCGCCGCGAAGGCATGAGCAAGGCGGACTTCATCGCCTATTACGAAAGCCGCCACCGCGTGATCGGGGAAAAGGTGCTGGGCGGCTATGCCAGCCGCTATCGCCGCCGCCACCTGCACGCGACCGACGGGCAGGACGAACCGCACGATTTCGACGTGGTGCTGGAAATCGAATTCCCCGATCAGGCAACGATGGACGCCTGCTTTGCCGCAATGAGCGACGAATCGACGATGCGCGAAATCGTGGAAGACGAAGAACGCCTGTTCGACCGCACGAAAATGCGCAGTTACATGGTGGAAGATCACGAATCCGCCCTGTAATGGGACAAATGCTTTTCTGTCCGAAACTTGCCATCCTTTTCAAACACCGAAAAATTTCGCGCCATTAGTCCAAATTGGATCAAAAGCTGACGGGCACTGCAATTGCGCCCTACGCAGATGCCCGTAGGCTACTCTCCAGATAATTTTACCCTGGGGAGATGGGGCATGGACAGCACCGGCACGAGCGCGGGCGAAACGCTGAACGGCAGCGCCGATGCGGACACCCTGAACGGCGCGGGCGGCACCGATACGCTCAACGGGCTTGGCGGCGACGACACCTTTGTCCTCGATACCACGGACCAGAACGCCACCGCCTACAACGGCGGCAGCGGCATCGACACGCTGGCGCTGTATCCCACGATCACGCCCGCGCCATCACAGTTCCGCTATGGGCCGATCTCGCAATACGCACTTTACGGCAACACGCTCAGTTCGATTGAGCGCATCGAGTTCCATTCGACCGCGGAACAGGGGCTTTCCACACTGATCTTCTATGGTGGCTATGGCACCTACGCCTTGTCCAACCAGCTTAGCCCGGGTGACCTTTCGCCCTCGCTCGAACTGGTCGGCGGCGATGGCATGGACACCTTCGCTCTCCTCGCGGTGGGTTCAGGCACCTACAACCTGCCCGGCAGCATCACCCGCACCAACTGGACCGATCCAACGCACGGCTGGCTGCCGCAGACGGGCGACGCGGTGGCCTTCGTCGGGCTTGGCCCGTTCAACTACACGGTCAATGCCTCGGCCGGGCACGCCGGGCTGGAATCGCTGATCACCAGCGACGGCAACGACGTGCTGAACGGCACCGACGGCATGGAGTATCTTGACGCAGGCGCCGGGTCCAACACGGTAAACGCCGGCGGCGGCGACGATGCCATCGTGTTCGTCAATGCGATCAGCGGAAACCCCGCCGTGGTCGCCAACAGCACGGTCACCGGCGCCAACAGCACCTATGACGGGGGCGATGGCACCGACTACGTGCTGGTGGGCGGCCATGTGAATTTCAGCGGCACGCTGCTGAACATGGAAGGCATCTATTTCCAGCCGGCGTTCACCCCGGACAACCTCACCACCGGGCCGATCCAGCCCGACGCGGTGTTCGAGATTTCGAGCACGCGGATCATGGGCCAGTTGCCATCGGACCTCGTGCTCGACGGCACCGGAACGTTGCAGGTGGACATGGACGGCACCAGCAGCTTCGACGGCACGAACTACGTTTTTGCCGCAGGATCGGCGGTTGACGTGGTGATCAAGGGCAGCACCGGCGCGGATACCGCCACCGGCACCGGCCAGGGCGACACGTTCCGCCTGTCGGGCGGGTCGGATACGCTGAACGGCGGCGCGGGCGACGATGTCTTCATCACGACAACGCCGATCATTTCCACCCAGACGCTGAACGGCGGCGCGGGCTTCGACACGCTGCAGGTCAGTTCGACCATATCCTTTGGCCAGACCAACGACGGCCTGCCGCTGATGCTCGGCTATTTCCTGCCGGGCAATTCGCTGACCTCGATCGAAAGCATGAAGTTCGATTCGCAGGCGGGCGCCGCGCTGATCGTGATCATGAGCGAAACCACGCGCGCGGGCGCCGGGTTGACCGATCTGATTGGCGGTGCCGGGCAAGACATCTTCGCCGATCAGGTTTCCACCGGCGGCGAATACACCATCGCCGACTTTTCGCTGCTCAACTGGGAGAGCGATATCAACGGCGTGGGGGACATCGTCGGCCTGTCGATGAACGGCAACGCCGACGTTACGCTCAACGCGCGCAATGGGCTGGCCTCGGTTCAGGCACTGGGCGGCGGCGGCGGCAACGATACGCTGAACGGGTCGGACGGTTCGGACCTCCTTGAAGGCGGCGCGGGCACCAACGTGCTCAACGGCTTCGCGGGCGACGACCGGCTGGCGGTGAAAAACACCCCGGACACGCCGGCGTTCCCCGGCCAGCACGATGGCGTCGATGCCGCCAGCATCTATGACGGCGGTGACGGGTTCGACACGCTGGCTGTTACCGGCGACATCGATTTTCAGGCGGCGCTGAGCAATATCGAGGGGATCCACTTCGACGATTCGGTGGGCGCGCTCGGCACGACCGCGCGCCTGTCGATTTCGGGGAGCACCCTTGCCGCCAATGCCGAAGCGATGCTGCTGTCCGGCACGGGCACGCTGCAAATCAATCTTCTCCCCGGCCACGGTTTCGACGCGAGCAGCTACGTCTTTGCCGAAGGCAGCGCGGTCACGCTCCAGTTCAACGGCTCGACCGACGACGATCTGGTCATCCAGTCGAACGGGGACGATACCATCGCGCTGGACGAAGGCGTGGACAGGGTCGGCTACGCGGGCGATCTCGCCGGATATCAGGTGGTCCACACCGCGCGCGGCGAATGGACCATCACCGATATCGATCCCGAAAACGGCAACACTGGCACCGATACCCTGACCGGCGTGGAAGTGCTGCAGATCGGCACCACGACGATCGACGAGCGCAGCACCCAGGGCGGCGTGCTCGATGGCACGGACGGAGACGACACGCTGTCCGTCTGGACCAGCGGCAGCTGGGAAATCCACGGCGGGCTGGGCGACGACACCATTTATGGCGGCGTGAACGACGACAGCATCGACGGCGGACAGGGCGGCAACGACACCCTGATCGGCGGCGAAGGCAACGATACGCTGGATGCCACCGGCAACGTGATCGATCCCGCGCTGTCAGACGGCACCACGGTCTATTCGTACGAGTTCACCGACACGCTGATCGGCGGGAGCGGGATGGATACCTTCCTGCTGCGCGGCGGCGTGAACGCGCAGGGCGGCGACGACGACGACACCTTCGTGGTTCAGACGGCCAAGGGCACGATCGATGGCGGCGCGGGCAACGATACCGCCAGCTTCGATTTCATGAATGAACCGCTCTATTCGGGCGTGGCCGCCGGCGTGACGGTGAACCTTACGGCGCTGTGGACCGGGGGCACCGGCACGGTGACCGGGGCGGCCGGAACGCTCGCGCTGACCGGCATCGAGGCGCTGGGCACCGAGAATTCGCTGATCGCCACGGACTATGCCGACAAGGTAACGATCGGCGCCTACACCGGTTCACTGGTCGTCGATCTGCTGGGCGGCAACGACACCTACAGCGGCGGCGGCGGGGCGGACTGGGTTCTGGCCGGCAGCGGCAACGACGTGGTTTCGGGTGGTGCGGGCAACGACGACCTCGACGGGCAGGACGGCATCGACACCGCCAGCTATGCCACCGCACGCGCCGCCGTAACCGTTAGCCTGATGCTGGACAGCATCCAGCAATCCACCGGCGGCGCGGGGCTGGACACCCTTGCCGGGTTCGAGAACCTGACCGGGTCGAAGTATGCCGACACGCTGACGGGCGACAACGGCGCGAACGTGCTGAACGGCGGCGATGGCAACGATACGCTGGCCGGTGGGCTGGGCAACGATACGCTGAACGGCGGGCTCGGGATCGATACCGCAAGCTATGCCGGTGCCGCATCGGCGGTGACCGCCAGCCTGCTGACTGGAAAGGCCAGCGGCGGCGCGGGGGCGGATACGTTCGTGGGCATCGAGAACCTGACCGGATCGGCCTTTGCCGACACGCTGACCGGCAATGCCGGCGACAACGTGCTGCGCGGTGGCGACGGGGTGGACACGCTGATCGGCGGCGCGGGCAACGATACGCTGAACGGCGGTGCCGGCGTGGACACCGCCAGCTATGCCACGGCGGGCGCGGCGGTGACCGTCAACCTTGCCACCGGCACGGCCACCGGCGGCGCGGGCAGCGACACGCTCAGCCTGATCGAATCGATCATCGGCTCTGCCTTTGCCGATACGCTGACCGGCAGCGCGGCGGTCAACCGCATCACCGGCGGCGGCGGCAAGGACACCATAGCCACGGGCGGCGGCAACGATGTGATCG
>JBDLVU010000118.1:0-8190 GCA_039804665.1 Pseudomonadota bacterium
GGTGGGCGATGAACTGGCCCTGCCCGCTGCCCGAAAGGTGGCAATCGAGGCACACGCCCGCGCGCGCCTGCGGCACGGTAAGGTCGGTCATGCCTTGCGCCACGTTGCGGCGATGGCTGGTGCCGACGGTGTAGTGCGTTGACAGCCAGCCGCCGGCATTGCCGTGGCAGGCTTCGCAATCGACGCCATCGTTGAGGTTCTTCGCGCCTTGCGAGGCATGGCATCCGGCGCATTCGCGCACCACGCCCGCGCCATCGAGGCCGAGCCGGCGGGCAATCGCCTGCCCGCGCCCCTCTGCCACCACGCGCCACGCACGGCTGTGCGCGCCGGTGGGAGCGCTTTCTTCCTGCCAGCGCAGAAGTTCATCCTGCCGCACCGGCGTGCCGCTGGCGACCGAACGACCGTGGCAGGTCGAGCCGGCGCACGTGGCAACGCCCATGTGCGCGCGCAGCGAGGCGGAGGCGTTCTGGGCCGAGGAATTTTGGGCCTGCACCGGCGCAGGAGCAAAGACCGACGTCGCAGCCAGCGCGGCGCACGCCATCGCAAGACACAGGGCCACCCCCATCGCCGCCGAGCGGGGAATCGACCGGCACGCACGAAGTGTCCGTGCGAAAGTGGTGGTTGTGCTGTGCATTGCCCCTCGTTCCCGCCGCCTTCGATCCGAACAGCCGGAGCTTTTGCCCCGTGCCGCCCCCCCGGCGATGATCCTGCAATGCGACCCCGTTAAGACAGCCAACTTATCCGTCGGTCCGATGTGGTTCAAGCCCGTAATCGCCGCGCCGCACGCCACAGCGGTTCGCGCCCACAATCATCCGGTCCGCGCCTAGGCCCGGCGGATCACCATGTTGCGGATTTCGCTCATATCTTCCATCGCAAAACGGATGCCTTCGCGGCCAAGGCCGGAGTCCTTCACGCCGCCATAGGGCATGTTATCAACCCGGTAGCTCGACACATCGTTGACGACGATGCCGCCCACGTCCAGTTCGTCCCACGCCTCCAGCACCTTGTGAATATCACGCGTGAACACGCCGGCTTGCAGGCCGAACTTGCTGTCGTTGACTTCGGCCAGCGCATCGTCCCATTCGCGGAACTTCGAGAGTATGACGACCGGGCCGAACGCTTCCTCGACATAGACGTCCATGGAGCGGCTGCACCCTTCAAGCAGCGTGGCTTCAAGCATTGCGCCTTCGCGGCCGCCCCCGGCCAGCAGCGTGGCGCCGCCCGCCACGGCCGCGTCAATCCAGCCTTTCAGCCGGCGCGCTTCTTTTTCCGAGATCATCGGGCCGATGAAGGTGTCGCGGTTCTTGGGATCGCCCGAAACCAACCCCTTCACCTTGGCCGCAAGCTGATCGCGGAAGGTGTCGTAGATATCCTCGTGGATGATCACGCGCTGCACGTGGATGCAGCTTTGCCCCGACTGGTAATAGCCGCCGAACACGATGCGGGCGATGGCGTGGTCGAGATCGGCGTCCTTGTCGACGATGACCGCCGCGTTGCCGCCAAGTTCCAGCACGACCTTTTTCTTGCCCGCCTTCGCCTTCAAATCCCAGCCCACGCCGGGCGAGCCGGTGAAGGACAGCAGCTTGAGCCGTTCGTCGGTGGTGAACAGGTCCGCGCCATCGCGGCTGGCCGGCAGGATCGAGAACGCGCCTTCGGGCAGAACGTCGCATTCGGCCAGAACCTCGCCCATGATGATCGCGCCCAGCGGCGTCATGCTGGCGGGCTTCATCACAAAGGGGCAGCCCACCGCGATGGCGGGCGCAATCTTGTGCGCGGCAAGGTTCAGCGGGAAGTTGAACGGAGAAATGAAGCTGCACGGGCCGATCGGCACGCGCTTCCACATGCCCATGTAGCCCCTGGCGCGCGGCGAAATGTCGAGCGGCTGGATTTCGCCATAGTTGCGCGTGGCCTCTTCCGCCGCGATGCGGAACGTGTCGATCAGGCGGCCGACTTCGCCTTCGGAATCGGCGATGGGCTTGCCCGCCTCAACGCACAGGGCATAGGCCAGCTCGTCCTTGCGCTCGCCGAAGCGGCGGACGCAGTGATCGAGCACATCGCGCTTTTCGTAACTTGCCAGCTTGGCCATCGCGGGCGCGGCGCGAACCGCGCCAGCGATGGCTTCATCGATCACATCAGGCGTGGCCAGCGCGGTGCGAAAGGCAACCTCGCCAGTGAACTTGTCGGTCACGGCAAGATCGGTGTTCGGCTGGACGGCCTTGTTGTTCAGGTAGAGCGGGTAGACGTCCTTGAGCTGGGGCATTGAATCGCTTCTCCGTCATCCCGGATCTGGCCCGGGATCCCGCTTTTAATTTCCCGCCGCGAGAACCAAGCGGGACCCCGGCACAGGGCCGGGGTGACGAAGGTTGGCCCTGAAGGGGCGGCCTTACAACGCCTTCGACAGTTCCTTGATGTCCTTGTTCAGGATCTGGTCGTTCTCCGAATAATCGACCGGGCAGTCGATCAGGTGCACGCCGGGCGTGCTGTTGCAATGCGCCAGCAGTTCTTTGAGGTGCGCGGCGCTTTCCACGCGATAGCCGTTCGCGCCATAGCTTTCGGCGTATTTGACGAAATCGGGGTTGCCATACGTCAGCCCGAAATCCTTGAAGCCCATGTTGGCCTGCTTCCAGCGAATCATGCCATAGGAACTGTCGTTCAGGATCAGCACGGTAAGGTTGAGGCCAAGGCGGACGGCGGTTTCCATTTCCTGGCTGTTCATCATGAAGCCGCCATCGCCGCAGATCGCCATGACCTTGCGGTCCGGATAGAGCATCGCGCTCATCATGGCAGAGGGCAGGCCCGCGCCCATCGTGGCAAGCGCATTGTCGAGCAGAACGGTGTTCGGCTGGTAGGCGGTATAGCCGCGCGCGAACCAGATTTTATAGACGCCGTTATCGAGACAGATGATGCCGTCTTCGGGCATCGCGCCGCGCACCTGCGCCACGAGATGCGGGGGGAAGATCGGGAAGCGTTCGTCCGCCGCCAGCGGCGCGGTGTGCGCCACTTCGGCCGCGCGATAGGCCAGCATGTGATCGAACGCCCAAGCCGGGTTGGGCGTGATTGCTTCCTTCATCTGCCAGATCGCGTTGGCGATATCGCCGATCACCTCGATGCTGGGGAAGTAGACCGGATCGACCTCGGCGGTCTTGGTGGAAACGTGGATCACCGGGGTGCCGCCTTCGCGCATGAAGAACGGCGGCTTTTCAATCACGTCGTGCCCGACGTTGATGATGATGTCGGCATCTTCCACCGCGCGGTGGACGAAATCGCCGGCGGACAGCGCCGCACAGCCAAGGAAGCGCGGATGGCGTTCATCGATCACGCCCTTGCCCAGCTGCGTGGTCAGGAACGGGATACCGGTCTTCTCCACGAACTCGCGCAGCATCTTGCCGGTCATCTTGCGGTTGGCGCCCGCGCCGATCACCAGAACCGGGGCCTTGGCGTTTTGCAACGCATGGACCGCCTGCGCCACCGACTTCGCATCGGCATTGGGCCGGCGGACAAGGCTGCGCTTCAGGGGCCGTGAATCGGTGTGTTCGTCGGCAATGTCCTCGGGCAGTTCGATATGCGTGGCGCCGGGCTTTTCCTCCTCGGCCAGGCGATAGGATTCGCGGATGCGGCTGGGGATATTGTCCGAAGACTGCATCTGGTGCGTGAACTTGGTGATGGGCTGCATCATCGAGACGACATCGAGGATCTGGAAGCGGCCCTGCTTGGATTTCTTGATCGGCTTTTGCCCGGTGATCATCAGCATCGGCATGCCGCCCAGCGTGGCATAAGCAGCGGCGGTGACGAAGTTGGTCGCCCCCGGCCCCAGTGTGGCGATGCATACGCCGGTCTTGCCGGTGTGCCGGCCATACGTCGCCGCCATGAAGCCCGCGCCCTGTTCGTGACGAGTCAGGATCAGGCGGATCTTCTTCGAGCGAGACAGCGAATCGAGCAGATCGAGGTTTTCCTCTCCGGGCACGCCGAAGATGTATTCGCAGCCTTCTTCTTCAAGGCATTCGACAAACAGATCGGACGCCTTCGTCCCCGCACCAGAATCGGCCATAATCGTCGCTCCACCGTCGGGACAACGCAGGCCCGTTGCGCGTCCCCTCCCCTATTGGTGCGACCTCATAAGGGCGGCCGTGTCGTTTCGTGGCCATCCGCGCCTGCCCTTGGGCGCAAGGCGTATCAGGCACCGGAACCAGAGTCACCCGTTCAATAACCCCGCAAGATATCTACCTTATGCGCCAGCGGCTGGCCTGTGCGATAGCGCGCCAGATTGGCGAAAAAGCGCGCGATTCCGCGCTCGAACATCCGCGTCTGCGCCCGGCCCGACAGGTGCATCGTCACGTGCGCATTGGGCAGCGTCCACAACGGATGGTCCGCCGGCAACGGTTCAGGCGTGGTCACATCCAGAAAGGCGCCACCGATGCGCCGCTCGGTCAGCGCGGCCACGAGCGCGGGCTGATCGACCACGCTGCCACGGGCCACATTCACCAGCACCGCCGTAGGCTTCATCGCCGCAAGTTCCGCCGCCCCGATCATGCCCTCGGTTTCGGGCGTGGCGGGCACGGCCAGGATCACCCAGTCGAACTCCCCCAGCCGCGCACGCCATTCGTCCGGTCCCAGCGCTCCGGCTGCGGGTGTGCGGCGAACGGTCTTCACCTCCACCTCGAACGCCGCGAGCATCCGTGCCACGCGCCCACCGATCTCGCCCGCGCCAAGGATCAGCGCGCGGCTGCCGGCGAGTTCGACCTTGCCCGGCGCATCGCGCAGCCATTCGTGGGCATCCTGCGCCCGCACGATCTCCCGATAGCCCTTGGCCACGGTCAGCATGCCCATCAGCACATATTCGGCGATGGTGATCGCGTTGATCCCGGCCCCGTTGGTCAACATGACGCCGCGCGCCGCCAGCAGATCCAGCGGGAAGAAATCGACCCCCGCATAGATCGAGTTCAGCCATTTAAGCCGCGTAGCCCGGCGGATCGCCTCGGCCATGCCTTCCGGCTGGTACAGGTCGAACCAGCCAATCTCCGCCTCGGGCGCGAGTTCGAACAGATCCTCGGTGGAAGCGAAAAAGCGCGGTTCGATCCAGTCGGGCAAGTGCGGCTGCACCAGCGGCGCGGCCATGGCGTTCATCACAAGGACGGTCTTGCTCGGCATTGGCTTCTCCCGGTCTTGCACCGAGGATGCCCGCCTGCCGGGCAAGCCGCAAGCCGTCAGCCGAGCTTCCATTCCCAGCCGAGCGGATCGCCGTCCATCGCCTCAACCCCGCGCGCCGCAAGCTGGTCGCGCAGGGCGTCGGAGCGGGCGAAGTCCTTTTCAGCGCGGGCGGCCTTGCGTTCGGCAAGGATCGCTTCGATTTCGTCTTCGGCAATGTCGGCGGACTTCGGGCGGATGCGCAGGTCGGTCCGGGCGATGTTCAGCAGGTTCAGGCCCATCACCGCGTCCAGCGCGGCGATGGCTGCTAGCTTTTCGGCGGGATCAACTTTCTTGAGCGCGATGACTTCATCCAGCACCGTCAGGGCAACGGGCGTGTTCAGGTCGTCGGAAATCGCCGCATCGAAGCGTTCGAGAAACGGTTGGAACTTCGGCCCAGGCGCAGCAGGCGCGGCATCGGCGGCGCGCTCCTTCAACTGCGCCACGGCGAGCACCATCCGCTTCAGCCGGGTGAGCGCGGCGGTAAGCCCGTCCCACGAAAATTCCAGCTCGCTGCGATAATGCGCCTGAAGGCACAAAAGGCGGTAGGCCAGGGGCGAGTAGCCCTTGTCGATCAACAGTTGCAGCCGCAGGAACTCGCCCGACGACTTGCTCATCTTGCCGCTGCGCTCGACGAGGAAGTTGTTGTGCATCCACATCTTGGCGCCGCTGTTTGACGGCACGTCGAGCCCATTGGTGCAGCAGTGCGCCTGATTCTGCGCGATCTCGTTGGGGTGGTGAATTTCGCGGTGGTCGATGCCGCCGGTGTGGACGTCGAAGGGGAAACCCAGCACCGCGCCGCTCATTACCGAGCATTCCAGATGCCAGCCCGGCGCGCCCCGGCCCCACGGAGAATCCCATTCCATCTGGCGCTTCTCGCCCTCGGGCGTCTTGCGCCAGATGGCGAAGTCGGCCTGATGACGCTTGCCGTCCACCTGCTCGATCCGGCCTTCACCCTCTTCAGTCGCGGCGCGCGCCAGACGGCCGTAGTCCGCCACGGTCGACACGTCGAAATAAAGCCCGCTCGGCAGTTCGTAGCAGTGCTTTTCCGCGATCCCTTCGGCAAAGGCGATCATCTGCGGCACATAGTCGGTCGCCACGGTCCACTGCGCCGGCTGGCGGATGTTGAGCGCGCGCACATCAGCCCAGTAGGCTTGTTTGTAATGCTCGGCGATGTCCCAGATCGAACGGGCCTCTGCCCGCGCCATCTTCTCCATCTTGTCCTCGCCCGCGTCGGCGTCGTCGGTCAGGTGGCCGACATCGGTGATGTTGATGACATGGGTGAGCGTGTAGCCCTTGAAGCTGAGCGTGCGGCCCAGCACATCCGCAAACACATAAGCGCGCATGTTGCCGATATGCGGGTAGTTGTAGACCGTCGGCCCGCACGAATAGACGCGCGCCTCGCCCGCGTGGACCGGCTCGAACGGTTCGAGGCGGCGCGTGAGGCTGTTGAACAGCGTGAGCGGAACGGCGTTGGCATCGGTCATGGCGGCGGGCCTTGCCCTTTATGCCCCGCCCCGGTCAACCGCCAGATTGCCCGTCGATGCGCTCCACCGCGCTGGCCAGCGCATCGAACTGCGCCTTGCACCCGTTGTCGAGCAGCAGCGTGCCGATCCCCGCCGCATCGGCAGGCACGGCTTCGGGATCGAGCATGACCAGCTCGAATTCGACGGACTTCGTGTTGTCGGCCTCGTCCGTAACGCGATAACGGTGGCCTTCGGACAGGCCAAGCATCGCCTTGGGCCACGCCACGCCCGATGTGCCCATGGGCATGGCCACGCGCACCGTGCCCCCGCCATCGGCCTCACCCAGCCAGACGAAGCGGCGCACGTCCGCCTTGCCCCGCCACAGGTACAGGTCGCTGCCGCGCGGCACGCAGACGCGCCCGCCGCCGGTTCCGGCGCGGTCGATATCGGCCAACCAGATCGACACCGGCACCGGCTCCTCATCGGGAAGGGTCGTGCCTTCGCCGCGCACCGCCCCTGCGCGTACCGACGCCGGGTTGCTGAGCGAGCGGGCCAGCAGCGCCGCCGTGGCCGATGTACGGTTCACCGCGTTGTCGATGGTGAAATTCCCCGCGCCCTTCAGCACGCGAGTGCCGGCGCGATCCAGCACCGTCACCACATCGCCATTGCGCAAGCTGACCCCCGCGCCCGCCGCCAGCCGCGTGCCCGGCGGATAGCTGGGCGCCGATGGCCCGGTGGACCGCACGATCACTGCCTGCGCCAGCGCCGGCAAGGCCGCTCCCACACCCAGCGCCACAACCACTGCGGCAATCGACTTGCGCATCAAGGGTCCCCTTCCCCGGCCAGCGTCAGTTCGAAGTCGCGGCGGCGATCAGATCAAGCTGCGCTGTGCAGCCGCGTTCGGCCAGCAGGCCCGCCACGTCCATCGGATCGTCGGGCACGGCGGGCAGCAGGCGCGTGGTGATCTTCACCGTCTGGCCCACCGGATTCACGAAGCGATAGGTCTGCCCATCGGTGACCGGCACGGATGCGGCGGGCCACAGCTTCAACGCATTGCCCGCGCGCCATGCCACATCGGCCATCGTGCCATCGGGCGCGGCCAGCTTGCCCGTGCCGTCTTCCTCGCGGTTGGGGCGCCACAGCACCACTTGCGCCGGGTCGGCGATGCACACCGTGCCGCCCTTGCTGACATCGACGTACCACACGCTTTCAGGCGCCGGCGCGGCCACCGGCCCTGCCATCGGTTCGCCGCGCACAGCCCCGGTGCGGGTACGCTGGCCGCCGCTGCGCGCCATCAGGCTGGCGAGCGCGGTGCCGGCACCCACGTCGCGGTTGACCGCCCCGGTGATGGCAAAGGTACCCGGACCGGAGAGCACGCGCGTGCCGGCCTTGTCCAGCACGGTCACATGGTCGCCCGGCTTCAACGCCACGCTGGCGTTCGCGGGCAGTTTCCGCCCCATCGGATAGGCTGCGGCCGAAGGGCCGGTGGAGCGGATCACCACGGCCTGCGCCATCGCCTGCACCCCGGCGCCCAGTGCCA
>JBDLVU010000119.1:0-8139 GCA_039804665.1 Pseudomonadota bacterium
ACAGCGTCATGCCGTCGGCTTCCTCGATCAGCTTCACAGCTGCCCGCGCTGCATCCGCGCTGTCGTCGGTCGTGGCCACGATGTTAGGTCAGATCTCGTGCACATCCGGAGCACCGTCGACATAACCGCCAGTAACATATCGAGTGCCGTTTGCCGCCCTACCCCAGGTCTTCACCGCGGCATTGGATAATCTGTTCGCCGAAACGCCATATTCCCCGTCCACGTGTTGTTGCGCAGCAGCCAGTGACAGTTGGCATCGAAGCCGATCAGGTCGCCGCGAAAGCGCTTGCGCCCTTCCAGCAACTCCGAAATCTCGACCCGCGCCTCGTGCCCGATCCAGGCCACGAAGTCCTTGGGGCGGGTAAGCGGACGGTCGATTCCCGGCGAACTGACCTCAAGGCGATACGCCTCCTCGATCAGCACGTCGCCAGCTTCCTCCAGCGCATCCATCCGATCCGAGACGCGACGCGACAGCGCGGCGCAGTCCTCGATCACCAGCTGCCCGGTGGCGGGGCGCTCGGCCATGATCTGGAGCGTATGCTCCTCGTCGCCGATCTCGCCACCCTTGAAATAGCGCACGCGCACGAGATCGAAGCCGAGGGCCTTGGCCTCCGGTTCCACAACCTCGATGATCCGCGCAATATCCGCCATTCCAACTCCAGTACGATGCCAAAGGCCATCCCCGCCGGCGCCCTCTGGCACCAGCCTGACGTTGCTTTCACAATGTCGGGATGAGGCGCAGATAAGCGGGCGCCTTAGAAAAGGCAAGAACAAACCGAGCATCAAAAAGGGGCTGCGCGCCGTTTCCAGGACGAACGCGCAGCCCCCGTTCGGGAACCGCGATCCTTGCGGACCGGAAGCGGCGCGACGCACGCACCCCGCGCCACTGCCGCTTGTCGCAAAGGGGGAAAACGACCGGTTCCCGTGCCGCCACGGCAGGCATGAAACCGGCTTACCAAAACATCGGTGAATACCGCCAATATTTGGCATTCATTTTCAGTTCACGCGCCGGCCTGAGCAAGGAAATGGCGGAAATCCGCATTTGGCACGCCCCCTGCAATACCCTTGGCATCTCCGGAAGAAACCGTCCGGACAACCGATCAAGCCAAGGACTGACCACCATGACCTCGTTCCGCCAGTTTTCGCAGCCACTGTTCGCAGGCCTCTCCGCGCTCGCGCTTTCGCTCACGCTGATGGCCGCCACCGTTTCCACCAACCCCGCCGGCACCGCCGCCCCCGCTCTGGAGTACCTCGCATGACCGACCTGCGTTTCGATGATTCGGCCGTCCGCCCCCTCTCGCGCAGCACTGGCGGCTTTCGCCTCGACAAGGCGCGCGGCAAGGTGTTCGGCGTCTGCGCCGGCATCGCGGATTATTTCGATGTCGATGTCACGCTGGTGCGCATCGCGTGGGTCGCCGGCACGCTGCTCGGCTTCGGCTCGCTACTGCTCATCTACCTCATCGTCGCGCTGGTCGCAGACTGATGCCCCCGCCAGCCGACGCGCGTCGCTTCAGACCGCGTCGGTCTTGGCAAAGGGCGAAAAGTCGATGTCCGTATCGAACACGTCCACGCCTTCGCGCCGCTTCAGGAACCCGACCACCGCGTACGTCGCCGGGGTCAGGATCACTTCCCAGGCCACCTTCATCGCCCAGTTCGTCACCATCACGGTCAACACGGACTGGTTGCTCCACGTACCCAGGAACGCCACGGGATAGAAGATCACGCTGTCCACCGCCTGCCCGAACACGGTCGATCCGATCGTGCGCGTCCACAGGTGCCTGCCCCCCGTCATCACCTTCATCCGCGCAAGCACGAAGGAATTGACGAACTCGCCCGCCCAGAACGCCACGATCGAGGCAAGCACGATACGCCATGTGCTGCCGAACACCGATTCATACGTCGTCTGGCACACCGTGCCGGCCGACGTCTGCTTTACCATGTCGGCAAACAGCGGGTTTGCGCTGCTGGCACAGCCCCAATCGGGCGAAGGCGGCATCGCCACCACCACGAAGCTCATCACCGCCATGAACAGCATGGCGAAAAAGCCCATCCATACGCAGCGCCGCGCGTTGGCGTATCCATAGACCTCGGTCAGCACGTCGCCCAGCACATAGGAAACCGGGAAAAACAGGATGCCCGCGCCAAAGGTAAAGCCATCCACCCGCGCCAGCTTGGCCGCGCCGATCAGGTTCGACAGCAGCAGGATGCCGACGAACGCCGCCATCATGTAGTCGAAGTAGCGGAAGTGGCGTCGTGCCCCGGCCGAACCGGCAATGCGGGCAAGGTGGTCGTGCTCGGGTGGAGTCTGGGGATCGCTCATGCGCCGATAGCTATCCCGATTTGCACCGGGCGCAAAGCCGCCTTATGGGCATACCCGGCGCGCGCCCATAGCTCAGCTGGATAGAGCACGAGACTTCTAATCTTGAGGCCACAGGTTCGACTCCTGTTGGGCGCGCCAATCCGTTTCGGCAACACGTTGCCGGGCGGGGTTGATTATATCTACTATATCAATAGACAATAAGCCGGATCCCAGTCCGCTCCCCCTATAGAGGATCGCCTGACATGACCGAATCCGCCGATCTCCGCCCCGAAACGCTCGCCCTGCACGCCGGTTGGCGCGCCGATCCCACCACCGGCTCTGTCGCGGTGCCGATCCACCAGACGACCTCGTACCAGTTCCACAGCACCGAACACGCGGCGAACCTGTTTTCGCTGAAGGAGCTGGGCAACATCTATACCCGCCTGATGAACCCGACCACCGACGTGCTGGAACAGCGCGTCGCCGCGCTTGAGGGCGGCGTGGCGGCGCTGGCGGTGGCATCGGGCCAGGCGGCCTCCACCTATTCGGTGCTGAACCTTGCCCGCGCGGGCGACAACATCGTCAGCTCCACCGACCTGTACGGCGGCACCTGGAACCTCTTTGCCAACACGCTGCGCGATCTCGGAATCGAGGTGCGCTTCGTCGATCCGACCGATCCCGAAGGCTTCCGCCGCGCGACCGACGACCGCACCCGCGCCTATTACGCGGAAGCGCTGCCCAATCCGAAGCTGGTCCCCTTTCCCATCGCCGAGGTCGCCGCCATCGGCCGCGAATACGGCATTCCGCTGATCGTGGACAACACCGCCGCACCGAACCTGATCCGCCCGTTCGATCACGGCGCGGCGATCGTCGTCTATTCGGCCACCAAGTACCTCGGTGGCCACGGCACTTCCATCGGTGGCGTCATCGTGGACGGCGGCAACTTCGATTGGGAAGCGAACCCGGCGCGCCAGCCGCTGCTCAACGAACCCGACCGCAGCTATCACGGCGCGGTCTGGGCGCGCGACATCAAGCCGCTGGGCCCCATCGCCTATATCATCCGCGCCCGCGTGGTGTTGCTGCGCGATACCGGCGCCGCGCTCTCTCCGTTCAATGCGTTTCAGCTGATCCAGGGCATCGAAACCATGCCGCTGCGCGTGGAGCGCCACAGCCAGAATGCCGAAGCCGTAGCCGCATGGTTGCAAAAGCACCCCAAGGTGACCCGCGTGATCCACCCGTCCGTGGCGCAAGGCCGCGAAAAGGCGCTGGCCGACAAGTACCTTCCCGGCGGCAAGGGTGGCCTCGTCGGGTTTGAACTGTCGGGCGGCGCGGATGCGGGCAAGCGCTTCATCGATGCGCTGAAGCTGTTCTACCACGTGGCCAACATCGGCGACGCACGCAGCCTTGCCATTCATCCCGCCTCGACCACGCATTCACAGCTTTCGGCCGAGGAACAACTGGCGACCGGTGTCAGCCCCGGTTATGTGCGGCTGTCGATTGGCATCGAGCACATCGACGACATCGTCGCCGATCTCGACGCGGCGCTCTCCGCCGCCTGAACACTGCCCGGGGCCGGCTCCTCATGCAGGGCCGGCCCGACAGACAGGGCCGATCAGAACAGCCTTGTCGATCAGAATGCGGGGCGCGGCAGCCGGTCTCGATCGGGGTTGCCGCCGCCGCCGTCGCGCTTGGTCACCGCAGCGGCATAGGCCACGCTGGCCGGCGCGTTGATCGGCTTGATCCGCGCGGCCGTCGCAGCCAGCTGCGCCAGCGCGGAGCGGGACACAGCGCGCCCGGCCACATTGTTTTCCGGCAGATAGCGTGCACCGTCATCCGCCCGCGATACCTCGACAGCGGGCGTGGGCTGCGTCTCGGCGCGATCCTCGGACGCGCGCGCCACCTGCGGCTGAAGCTGGGGTTGCGCGGGCGCCTGGCGCACGGGCGCTGCGGCTGGCGCCGTCGCAACCGCCACAGGCTTTGCGGCAACCGGCGGCGCGGGCCGCGCCAAGGGCAATTCCAACTGGACCGCACGCGGCGCGGGTTGCGCCACGGCCACTTCGACCGGGCGCGGCGCCGTGACGGCCGCCTGCGCCATGACCGGGACGGGCAAGGCCACGCCCGCGTAGTCCCATGCCGAAGCCGGGCTCCGCATGACCTGCGCCAGATCGCTCGTCCGCGTCGAAGGCACCGGCACAACCATGCGCACCGCAGGGTCCACCACGACACGGGCCGCCGCAGCCGGATCAGACGCCGACATGCGCGGTGCGGCCACAGCGACCATGGCCGCGCGCGGCGTCGCCACAACGGCTGGCGCGCGCACGGCCTGCGCCGCCATCGGCACGGCCGAAACCGCACCCGACAGCGCCAGCGGAGCAGACGAAACTTTGTGCGGCGTCGGCAGGACGGATGAAACCAGAACCTTGATCGCGGGCTGGACCTCGGTCAGCCGCGTCGGCAGGCTGGTCGCCAACGCCGGGCGCATGCCTGCACCTCGGGCCGCGCCGGTATGCGCTTTGGCGGCAGGCTGGATCGGCGGCGGCGTCCGTTCCGAACCCTCGGCAGCCTCGGTCAGGCGCACGGCGGCACCAGCGTGCCGCTGGCCGAAAGCCGGTCCGGGCAGCTGCGCCATCTGCGCCTTTGTCTGGCTGTGTTCCGATTCGTCGTCCGGGTGTTCGGGCTGGGCGGCCCCGCCCTGCTCCGCCGCGCCGGTCCGCAGCAGCAGCCCGGCGCCCACGAGCAGCGACAAAAATCGCATGAAGTCAAACACAAGGCGTTTCGCACGCCGGGGGGCGGCGGCCGAAGCCGCGACATCAGTCGCTTGCGCCATATCATTGGTCCCCGGTTTGCCCACGCATTGCATACGCAATGTCCCTTGCGCCGACAATTGACGTCAGCGTGACAAGTTCATTCACAATGGTGCAATCGGGCGGGCGATCAGCCCCCAACTGGCCCGGCGGCGCAGCGCACAAACGCGCGCAACGTCGCCAGATCCATAGCCGGATCAAGCTGGTGCTGCACCGCCGCACCCAGTTCAAAGCAACCGAGTACCGTTGCCGCCACATCCGGATCGACACCGGGCGCGATGGTTCCGTCGGCGATCCCTTCGCGGATGCACGCGGCCAGCCGCTGACGCACAGCTTCGTGCTGTTGCAGGAAAAAGCGGCGCTGCGGCAACAGGTTGGCCAGCGCAGCCGACAGCAGCACGTAATAGGCCGCGCCGATCGGATCTTGCTCCACCCCGCCCAGGAACACGTCCATGTAGTCCAGCAGGCGCGCCTTTCCTGTCCGCGCCGTTTCCAGCCGCGCGCGCCACGCCTTGTCCAGTCGCGCCGAAAGCCAGGCGATCACCGCCTCCACCAGCCCGTCCTTCGATCCGAAGCGCAAGGTCACGAGGCCCCGGCTGTATCCGGCGCGCTCGCTCACGCGGTCAAAGGTCAATGCGTTGTAGCCCTGTTCGACCAGCACCTCGGCCGCCGCCACCAGCAGGCTGCGCTCGGATTCCGCCCGTCGTTCGGACTGCGTGCGCCGCCGAGCGGGCTTTCGCGCCTTGTCGTGCAGCGCGCCTAACGAGTGTGCCTGATCATCCATGATGACTGTAACGTCTTTGTGAACGTCCCCCTGCGCGTTGCGTAACGCACTGTCGCGCATTGGTTCGTGATTGCAACGGAAATTTCCGCGTGCCCCACCGCCTACTTGACGGGCGCCGGGCGTCAAGCCACCGCAAGGAACAATGCCAGAAGATGAAGCGGTAGACGAAGCAGTGGATGAAGCAGCAACAAGCGATCCGGCCCCTCCTTTCGCGGGAAAGCTGCGGCTGGTCCGCGGCGGCGAATGGGACGGGTGGTACCAGTGGGGCGGCATCGACCCGTTCGAGGCGCTGACCGGCCCCTTTCACGCGCGCCGCGGTGCCGAAGGCATCGTCTGCGGCTTTCGCCCGCAAGCCCACCATTGCAACGGCCACGGCATGATCCACGGCGGCGCGCTGATGACCTTTGCCGATTTCAGCCTGTTCATGATCGGCGGGTCGTCCGGTGAGGAAGTGCACGGCGTCACCGTGACGATGAACAGCGAGTTCGTGGGCCCGGCCCGCCCCGGCGCGCTGCTGCTGGCGCGCGGCGAACTGGTGCGCGGCGGTCGCAGCCTGCTGTTCGTGCGCGGCACGATCACCGCCGATGAAGCGCCGGTGCTGGTGTTTTCGGGAACGATCAAGCGGGTGCCGGCTCCGGCCTGAAAACCCGCAACGCGGTTGACGCGCCCGGCTCCGCCGCCGACAACGGGGGTGTGAGCACCGAAACACCTTCCTCGCTGTTGCATGACGGCTTTCTGCTGCTGGGCTTTGCGCTGGCATTCGTGCTGCTATTTCGCCGCATGGGCCTTGGCGCCACGCTGGGCTATCTCCTCGCCGGGGCCGTGGTCGGCCCGCAGGCGCTGCATCTTGTGGGCGAGGCGGAGCAGAAAATGGGCGTGGCCGAACTCGGCATCACGCTGCTGCTGTTCCTCGTCGGGCTTGAACTGGACCCCAAGCGCCTGTGGCGGATGCGCAAGGATATCGTCGGTCTGGGTCTGGTTCAGGTCACCGCCTGCGGGCTGGCGCTGGCCGGCGCGATCCGGCTGACCACCGATTTCAGCCCCGCCGCCGCGCTGGCGCTGGGCATGCCGCTGGCGCTGTCGTCCACCGCGCAGGTGCTGCCGATGCTGCAATCGTCCGGCCGCATGCGCACCCGCTTTGGCGAACGCGCGTTTTCGATCCTGCTGTTTCAGGACCTGTCGATCATCCCGATGATCACCATCATCGCCGCGATGAGCCGCAATCCGGCCGATGCCGCCGGCCCGCCGGGCTGGCTGCTCGCGCTGGAAACGGCAGGCGCGATCATCGCGCTGGTTCTGGCGGGCCGTTTCCTGCTGCGTCCGCTGTTCCGCCTGATCGGCAATCTGGGCGAACGCGAGATGTTCGTGGTCGCCGCGCTGTTCACGGTGCTGGCCTCGGCCGCGCTGATGGAACTGCTGGGGCTTTCAACGGCGCTTGGCGCGTTCATCGCCGGAGTCATGCTGGCCGATAGCCCCTATCGCCACGAACTGGAGGCGGATGTCGAGCCGTTCCGCTCGATCCTGCTGGGCCTGTTCTTCCTCAGCGTCGGCATGATGCTCGATCTGTCGGCCATCGCGCGCCAGCCGCTGTTCGTGGCCGGCATGGCGGCGATGGTGATCGCGGTGAAGGCGGCGGTGCTGTTCGTCATCGCGCGAATTATCAAAGTGCCATGGCGCAACGCGCTGGCGCTTGGCCTGCTGCTGAGCCAGGGCGGCGAATTCGGCTTCGTCCTGTTCGCGCAGGCGCAGCACGCGCTGCTGATCGCGCCGGAGGCTGCCAGCCTGTTCGGCGCGGTGGTCACCCTATCGATGGCCACCACCCCGTTCCTGATGATGGCCACCCGCCGCTTCCGGCAGGAGGCACCGACCACCGGCGAAACGCGCGAAGGTCCCGGCGGCGGCGATTGCGCCAACGCGCTGATCGTCGGCTATGGCCGTTTCGGGCAGGCCGTCGGGCAGGTCCTGCTGGCGGGCGGCATTCAGGTGACGCTGATCGACACCGACATCGAGATGATCGACGTGGCCGCCGGCTTTGGCGCGAAGGTCTATTTCGGCGACGGCACCCGGATCGACATGCTGCGCCAAGCCGGCGCGGCCGAGGCGGAAATGATCCTGTTCTGCCTTGATGGCGACCAGATCGACGCCGCCATGCTGGATGCCGTGCATGAGGCATTCCCGCAGGCCGCGCTTTATGTCCGCGCGTTCGACCGGCGCGCGCTGGTAAGGCTGCAAAACGGCCCCGCCACGCTCGT
>JBDLVU010000120.1:0-10505 GCA_039804665.1 Pseudomonadota bacterium
GCGCTGGCACCGCGTTGCAGCTGATCGTGCCGAACCGCACGCGCGGGCAGGTGACCGCGCTGTACATCATGGTGATCTCGCTTGTCGGGATCGGGCTGGGCCCGCTGGTGATCGGCTTTATGACCGACCACGTCTTCACCGCGCCTGCCGACATCCGTTATTCGCTGGCGATCGTCGTCGGCACGGCCGCGCCGGTGATGTGGGTGCTGCTGATGCTGGCGCTCAAGCCCTATCGCGCGCTGCGCGGGGCGGCCTGAAAAAGGGCGAAGTTGACGAAGTTGACACGGTCCTGAGCGGGGCATCCGGCCCCCGCCGGGGCTGCCGGATGGCCGGCTTGCAGGGCTCCCCATAAAAAGAACCCGGCCGCGAATGTGCGGCCGGGTTCAGGGGGAGGGGGGGACCGCCGCGGCGGTCCCTTGGAAAACGATCAGAGGCGGTCGTCGATCGAGGACCGCACGAAGCCTTCGGGGAAATCCTCCACCTTGTTGCCAACGATGGTGTATTCCTTGGGCCGACCGCTGAAGCGGCCTTCCAGCTCCATGTAGCTTTGCGGATCGAACAGCGGCGTGGCGCTCATCCCCATGATGCCGGTCGCGTCTTCCTTTTGGCAGGTATAGTGGCACCCCTGCTGGGCGAAGTTGCGCTTGCCGTGTTCCAGCATGCCGTCCATCGCCGCCTTCAGCGTGTAGTGCATGGTCATGAAGTTGAAGCCGAGCGGATAGATGTCGTCCACGGTCACGGCGGGCTTGCCGTCGATGTCGCGCACGTCGGGGAACATCTTCCAGCCCGGGACCTTGCTGGCGACGTGCTTGGCGTGCTCCAGCGTGCCGATCTTGACCACGGTGGTCATCTTCGCGCCGAGTTCATGGGCAAGGCGCATGCGTTCGCAGCCTTCGTCCATCTCGGTATCGGGATCGGCATTGGTGCGCGCGATCAGGAAGCAGTTGGTGCCTTCGAGCGCGGCCAGCGCGGCGCGGACCTTTTCCAGATAACGTTCGCGCGGGAGCAGGCCGGTGGATTCCTCCATGTCCGACGCGTCTTCAAGCTGGAGCGCGGTGGCGCCTGCCATCGCCATGCGGCGCGCGCTGCGATAGACCGCGAGCGGACCGCCGAAGCCGTCTTCGATATCGGCGGCCAGCGGGATCGCCGAAGTCTGGCTGATGCGGCTGGTGATCCATTCCACGTCGGTCAGGTTGCAGAAGCCGTAGTCGATCACGCCGTTCATCGCGATCGAGACTTCGCCGCCCGAGAGCATCATCGCCTCGAAGCCGACCATTTCCACGGCACGCGCGGAGGCGCAGTCATAGACGCAGGGTGCGACGATGCACTTGTTTGCCCCTTCGAGCAGCTGCTGCAGCGATTTCTTGGCCATGATATTCCTTTTGCATCTGAAAGAACGGCCGGCGTCGGAATGGGCTCCCGCGCCGGCCACAGGGTGAAGCGATTACATCCGCACGCGCGCGCCGACCTTGAAGTAGCGCCCGATGGGGTCGAAATAGACCTGGTTGGTGCCGCCTTGTGCGCTGGCCGCCAGCGGCGGGTTCTTGTCGAACACGTTGTTGACCACGCCAAAGAATTCGAAGCGGTCACCCACCTTCACCGTGGCGCCCAGATCGAGGTAGAACCGCGCGGACACGCGGTTGCTGCTTACGCTGTTGGGCAGGGTGGGCGCATAGCCCGCGTCTTCGGGACCCACCAGCGTGGTATCGAAGATGCCCTTGGGCAGGTAGCGCCCGTGGGCATTGAGGCTGACCGCGCCGCGGCTCCAGGTGAGCGAGCCGTCGATCGAATAGTCGGGAACGCCGGTGGTGGTGCCCGGGCGATAGCCCGTCTGGCCAAGGCGATTGACCCCACCGATCGCGTACTTGAGGTACTTGGTGGCAAGCACGCGGGCATCAAGGCTGCCCAGCTTGCCGAGGCCGGTGGTATAGCCCAGTTCCACGTCGATGCCGCGGTTGTCGATCTCGCTGACGTTTTGCAGCACATCGGACACGCTGACCAGCGCACCGGCGCCATCGCGCGTCACATACTGGCAAAGGCCCGCATCGCCCGCGTTGCAGCGATCGACCACGACCTGCGCGCCGAGCGTGGAAATCGCGCCCTTCAGCTTGATGTCGTAGTAATCGACCGACAGGCGCAGGTTGCGCATCGCCCCGCCGGGGGTGAGCACGATGCCTGCCGTCCAGGTGTCGGCCTTTTCGGGCGCGAGCAGGCGGTTGGCGCCAGAATAGGCAGGGATCTGCACTTGCGCGCCGGCATTGGCGGGATCGACCACGGTGGTGCGGCCGAGCGTGACCGGGCCGAACAGTTCGGTCAGGTTGGGCGCGCGGATATCGCGCGACCGGGTGACGCGCAGGCGCACCGCATGGATCGGGGCATAGACCGCGCCCAGCTTCCACGTGGTGGCATCGACTGTGGAGACATCGAGGCCCGGGCTGGTGCGGCGATAGTGCGTCTGCCGCAGCGCGCCGTTCAGTTCCAGCGTATCGGCCAGAGGCACGTCCTTCAGCAGCGGCGCTTCGCCTTCGATATAGGCTTCGGTCACGTCGATGGTGCCGTTCACCGCCTTGCCGTTGAACGACCAGAAGGCGTTGGCGGTGGACAGGGCATCGGCGGTGCCGCTGGCCTTGTTGCTGCGGAATTCGGCGCCGGCGGCAATCGACAGGTCGCCACCGGGCAGCGCGAACAGCGCGCCGTTCACGTTGGCCGCCACGACATGTTCGGTCAGGTTGGTGGTCTGGTAGCCCGACGGCGCGATATAGGCGCGCGCCGCGTCCGATACGTTGCCCGATCCGAACAGGTTGACCGGCACGCAGGCGGGATCGTTGTTGGCAGGGTCGGCGTCGGCGTTCACCCGGCACACGGCCTGCCCGTCGACCAGCACCGCATCGGCGGCCTTGGTCACGCGGCTGGCGATGACGTTGCCGGTGTAGTCCTGCCGGAATTCATTGCGGCCGTATTCGTAATAGGCGTCCCACTTCCAGGAATCGCTGATCCGCCCTTCAAGCGAGAAGACCGCGCGATAGGTCTTGTTGTTCGACCGGTCGACCGCGCCGCCCAGATCGGTGAACGCGCGGCCCAGCGTGAACGAGGAAATCTCGTTGGCGTCCATGATTCCCGCAACCGCCGGCGGAAGATAGGCGTTGTCGCGCTGGATGGTGACGGTTGAACGGGCGTCAGAGCCGATGACCTTGCCCTTTACCTGCCCGAACGACAGGTCGAGCCCGGCCTTGATGGCGTCGGTCAGTTCATAGTCGGCATGGGCATAGCCGACCACGCGCTCAACCGGCGGGATCAGCAGGATGCCGTCGAGGAAGCCGTTGCGCACCGATTCTTCACCACCATACGTGAACAGCGGCGACGGGTTGGTGCCGTAGATCGTGCCGAAGTTATAGGCATGCGTGGTGCCATCGGGGTTGAAGGCCAGGCCGCGCAAGGGGCCCGAGTTGGCCACGATCAGCCCGCCCGAAGACAGCGTGCCGGTACCGGCGGGGCCGCTGCGGATGCTGGCGGGAAGACCGCCCGAGCCGGCGGGCGAATTGCCGATCAGCTGTTCGCGCGGGCACCACGAACGGGTGTAGCAATCGCCCATGCCTTCGGCGTTGTCGTATTCCCCGGCGATCAGGAAGTGGCCGCGCCCGTCGCCCAGCTTTGTGCCCCATGCCAGTTGCACGTTCTGTTCGGCTGCGTCGCCGCGCCCGGAAATGCCCGCCTGAACCGAGCCCTTGAAGCCTTCAAGCTTGCGATCGAGGATGAAGTTGACGACGCCCGCAACCGCATCCGAGCCATAGGCGGCAGAGGCACCGCCGGTGACGATCTCTACCCGGCTGACCAGCGAACTGGGGATCAGGTTGACGTCGATGGTGCCCTGCGTGGTCGACGGCACGAAGCGCTTGCCATCAAGCAGCACCAGCGTGCGCGTGGCGCCAAGGCCGCGCAGGTCGAGCACGCGCGCGCCGATGTTGCCGCCGGCGGCCTGCTGGGTGTTGGGCGTGACCAGCGCGCGGAACGAAGGCAGTTCGTTGAGCGCATCGCCGACATTGGTCTGTGCGCGCTGTTCCAGCCGCTGGGCACCGACGACGGTGACCGGGGTGGGGGCGGTCATCCCGGTCTGCGCGATGCGCGACCCGGTAACGATAATGGCTTCGGCCGATGGTTCGGCCGGCGGGGCCTGTGCGGCATCCTGCGCAAAGGCCAGTGCGGGCGCCAGCAGCGCCACCGCGGCGGCGGAACGCACCAGCGCGCGGCGGCGGCGGTTCACGTGGGTGTGGGCGGGTCTCATGGCAATCCTCCTCGACTCTTCGTGGTCTATGATATCGGTCACATTAGGGCGTCGAGGAATGGCGTGCAATGAAAATAAGTCAATACAGTGTGTTGAGTCGCAGCTTTTTGTCCGCTGTTCGCTCAATGGTACCGGGAAATGTTTCGTTTGATATCGGTCCCATTTTTCGTCAGCGCAGCGATGCGATCATCGCCGCGCACGGTGATGTACAGTTGCCGGCCGACGGGCAGTGCGCCGCAGGCGTAGTTGATGCGCGGCGTGCCGGGGCCGTGCGCAAGCCGCGTGGTGCGCCCGGTGCGCGGATCGAGCCGCACCACCGCCCATGGCTGCGGGCACTGCGCGCCGCATGCGCCGATGGCGCCGACGGTCGTGTCCTGCCCGCCGATCAGCAGGCTGCCGCGGGCATCGAGATGCAGGTTGTCGGGCAGGAACGGCAGGGCGATCCGCCGCCGCGCTCCGGTGCGCAGGTCCAGCGCGAGCACGGCGCGCTCGCTCCACGCGCTGACGTAAAGCCGGCGATGATCGGGCGAGAGCGCGATGCCATTCGCGCCGGAGATCGGCCCCGTTTCGATGCGGGTGAATCCGCCGCCCTGCCGCCAGCGCCAGACCGAGCCGGTCGGCTCGCCCCGCGCCATGCGTGCCCAGGCCTGATCGTCGTCGGGCGCGTGAAAACTGGTGAGGTAGAAGCCGCGCGGGCCGGTGGCGGCGATGGCATTGCCCAGCGTGCCTGCGGGCAGGGTGGCGCACCCGGTCCAGCGCGCCACCGGTAGGTGCCCGGGGCGCAGCGCCAGCGTGAAGAACTCCACCGCGCGCCGATCGCCGTGGTTGGCGGCGAACAGGCGGGGCGTCCGGCCGTCTGTGGCAAGCGCCAGCCCGTCCATCGACCAGCGCGCCGGGTCGGGCGGGCCGGGGCAATCGGACGCGGCGTTTGCCTGTGTCGGAAAGGTCATCGCCAGCGGCATTGCGCGCTGGCGGCGGGTGTCGATCAGGGTGAGATGCGCGGGCGCGCCGACGTTGAGCCCGCTGGCGATCAGCCAGCGGGTGCGCGGAATGGCGACGACCTCTTCTGCGGCGCCGGTGCCGCAGATGAAGCGAAGCCCCTCGGCCGGGGTGCACGGGGCCTGTGCCGCGCACGCCGGCCCCGCTGCCAGTGCCGCGAGCAGGCCCGCCGCACGGAAAAAGCGGCCGAACCCGCGGCCGCTTTCCCGAGTGTCTCGCCTGTATTGCAAGGCTGTTCCCTTAGAACGATTTGCGGACGGTCAGCGCCCATTCGCGCGGGCGGCCCGGCTGCTGGGTGGCGTAGCCCGCGCTGGCGGTGTTGTCGAACACGGTCTCGAAATAGTACTTGTCGAACAGGTTGGTAACCTCGGCCGAGATCTCCAGATCGCGGGCGGTGTTGCGCCAGGTCAGGCGTGCGTTGGCCATCGTGTAGCCCGGGATGCGTTCATACTCGCTGTTGGTCGCGCCCGAGAACGCCGTGCTCTGGTACGCCACGTCGAAACGCGGGGTGATAGAGCCCGCCTTGCCCAGATCCGCTTCGTATTCGATGCCAAGGCTCCACTTCCACTTGGGCGTGTAGGGCGCGGTATCGTTAAGCTGCGGGCCGGAGGGGTTGCCGGGGCCGCCCGCCAGCGGATCGATGTGGCGGAACTTGAACTTCGTATAGCTGAACGCGCCGTCGATGGTCAGGCCGGCGACCGGGCGGATGGTGGTTTCCGCCTCGAACCCGGTGATGCGCGCATCGCCTGCGTTGGCGGTGACCTGGCAGGGGCCGTTGTCGTCGGCGGTGGTGCTGGGATCGCTGAACTGCGGGCAACTGAGCAGCGTCATCTGGATGTCGTTGTAGTCCGACCGGAACGCGGCAAGGTTCAGCCGCACCTTGCGATCGAACAGCTCGGTCTTGAGGCCGGCTTCATACGAGGTGACGGTTTCGGGGCGGAACGGCACGACCTGCCACACCGAGAACGGACGCGGGTTGACGCCGCCGCCCTTGAAGCCGGTGGCGACCTGCGCATAGGCCATGACATCGGGGGTGAATTCGTACTGCACCGTGCCGCGCCAGTCGACACGGTTGCCCGAATAGGTTTCCTTGCGCCCGTCGATGGGGTTGCCCGCCGGATTGATGAACGGGTTCAGCGTGCCGTCGCGGTTGCGGCGAACGAAGCCGTAGGTCTTCGTTTCGTGCGAATAGCGCACGCCGCCGATCACGCGCAGCTTGTCCGTGGCTTTCAGGATCACCTGGCCAAACGCGGCGGCGGTGCTGGCATCGACGGGGTCGTTCTGCTGGAATTGCAGCGGCAAGGGTGGAAAGCGCAAGTCCTCGAACGCGCCGCTGAGCGTGCGCTGGTCGAGGTAGAAGCCGCCGAGGGTGAAGTCGATGGCGTTGCCGATCGAGCCGTTGAGCCGCATTTCCTGCGTGAACGACCAGAAATCAAGGTTCACCTGCTGCGCCGAATTGGGCAGCGGGGTAAGGTCGTTGTCGTTGCCGAAGGCAGAGGTATAGGCGCGATAGGCCGTGATCGAGGTCAGGCTGAAGCGGTCGGCCAGCTTCCAGTCGACCTTGCCCGAAACGCCCCAGCCTTCGAAGTGCGACGTGGGATCGAGCCGGGTTTCGACCACCGGATAGCCAGTGGCGACCGGGCCGGTCCACGCGCCGCCGGCGCCGTAGTAGTTGGCATAGTTGCAATAGCGGCCGCAGATGAAGCGGTTGTCGAACGGCACCGTCACGTCGGCACCGCCCAGCCAGGTGGCGCCGCTGCTGGCGTGGGCCAGTACTTCGCCCGCCGGGCCACGGTCTTCGCGGGTATAGTCGCCCGAAAGGTTGATCTCCACCGGGCCGCCGTTGTCGAAGCGCAGCTGCGCGCGCACGGCCTGCGTGTTCATGCCGCCGTCCCGGGCGACAACGCAGTTGGAGCCGGCCGGCAGTTGCGGCTGGATGCCGCCGACCGCCGGGTTCAGCGCGCTGCCCGGCGGGTTGACGCAGCCGAAGTCCATGCGGTCGACATAGCCGTTCTGACGCTTGGAAACGCCCGAGACGCGGGCGAACAGGCTGTCGGCCAGCTTGAAATCGAGGCTGGCGCGCAGATCGAGCCGGTTGCGGCTGCCATACGTGACCGAGCCATAGCCGCCTTCACCGGTGGGCGCCTTGGAATAAAGCTTGATCGCGCCGCCGATCGAGTTGCGCCCGGCCAGCGTGCCTTGCGGCCCGCGCAGGATTTCCACGCGGTCAAGGTCGAGCAGGTCGAGCACCGAGCCGGTCAGCGTGGCGTAGTACACATCGTCGACATAAAGGCCGACGCCCGGTTCCAGCGCGGGGTTGGGATCGTATTGCCCGATGCCGCGAATGTTGGCGCCCAGCGCCGGGCCATAGACCGCGCTTTGCGACTTGAGCGTGACCGACGGGGCCTGGTTGGCGATCTGGGCAAGGTTGGTCTGGTTGCGCGCGGCAAGCGTGGCGCCAGAGATCGCGGTGATGGCGATCGGGGTGTCCTGCAACTTTTCCTGCCGGAACTGCGCGGTGACGACGATTTCGGGAACGCCGACCTGATCGCTTGCGGTGGCGGCGTCGGTCGCGTTTTGCGCCTGCGCGCAACCGGCCCAGCTCATTGCCAGCAGCGATGCCGCCGCGGCTGCGGCGCGGTGGTGCCCACGGGTGATACTTGCCTTGCTCATTGCCCACTCCCTTCCCGCCTTGCGTACGGCGGGTTACGATGTGACCGGTATCATTCGGTATCAGGGGTGTCAATCGACGAAACGCTCGGCGTTGGGGCGCAAGACAGGCGGAAAACGCACGCGCCGGATAGCCCTGCTCGCGCGGTGTAAAGCAAAGCTATGGCTTGACCATTTCGATTCAACCAAATAGGTAGAGATTAACCCGAGGGGAACGGAGTCCAGGTCGTTCCTCTTGTTTCAAGGGTTTTCCGGGACCGCGGCATTTGATCGGGAAGCAGCTTGCTCCGCGTTACCAACCGCTAAAGCGCGCGATGCTGGGGCGACAGCGCCAGGCATCGTGTTCCCCTCAAACGCGAGGTGACATGATGCGAATGACCAAGACGCGCGCATAAAGGCGCGCAGACGGACAGCCTGACGAGCCGCTGAGCATCCCGGAGGGGGATGCGTCGGGCCGCAAGGCGTCCGCACCCACCCAGACACGTTCCTTCTGCAGGCGCCCCGTGCGCCGGGAGGACTACATGCACAGACTGACGCAGGCCGACCTGCGCGATCTGGGCCGGTATCCCGTGTCGCTGCAGCAGAGCATCGTCGCCTTGTTTGGCGTCGAGCCGGAGACATGCGTCCCCGGCCTGCCGGTCAGCGTGCCCACCGTCCCTGTCGCCGGAATCGTGCCCGACAATCAAGGTTCAGGGATCGAACGATGACGACCGTTTTCCATACCGCCGCTTTCACGCTTCGCGCTTCTGCCAGTGCGCTTGCCCTTTTCGCCGCCGTTCCGGCCTTTGCCGAGGATGCGCCCGCCGCGCCGGCCCCGGCTCCGGCCGACGCCTCTCTGGCGCCCGCCTCTGATGAAGGCGAGGCGATCATCGTCACCGGTTCGCGCCGCCGTTAAGAAAACGTGCAGGATATTCCGCTCGCCGTTTCGGTGGTCAGCGCCGCCGCGCTGGAACGCCGGGGCGATTTCACGCTCGGCCAGATCCAGCAGCAGGTGCCCAGCCTTCAGGTGTTCAGCTTCAACCCGCGCAACACCAACATCAACATTCGCGGCCTCGGCTCCAACGTGGCGCTGACCAACGACGGGCTGGAAAACGGCGTCGGGTTCTACATCGACAACGTCTATTACGGCCGCGTCGGCCTCTCGCAGTTCGACCTCGTCGACCTTGAGAGCATCGAAGTGCTGCGCGGGCCGCAGGGCACGCTGTTCGGCAAGAACACCACGTCGGGCGTGATCAACATCACCAGCAAGAAGCCGAGCTTCGACCCCGAACTCTCGGCCGAAGCCAGCGTGGGCAATTACGGCTTCTATCAGGTGCGCGCCTCGGCCAGCGCCGGGCTGGTGCCCGACAAGCTGGCGGTGCGCCTGTCCGGCGCGATCAGCCAGAACGACGGCTTTACCCGCAACAAGACCACCGGCACCCGCGCGCAGGATTACTACAACGCATCGGTGCGCGGGCAGTTGCTGTTCACGCCCAGCAGCGACGTGTCGCTGCGCGTGATCGGCGATTATTCGCGCCAGACGCAGCACAACGTGATGAACCTGTTCGTGGCCAATCACACTACGTATGCCGATGGCGTTACCATTCCGGGCAGCTTCGCCATCCGCGCCGCGCGCTTCCCCGGCTACACGCTGCCCAGCTTCAACGCGTTCGACCGCGTGGGCGAGGCGGACAGCCACTATCAGGCGAACATGGCCGGTTATGGCGTCTCGGGCCAGCTCGACTGGGATCTGGGCGGCGCCGCGCTGACCGCGATCACCGCCTATCGCTGGTGGGACTGGGACCCGGCGAACGACGGTGACAGCACCTCGCTGCCCGTGGTCGTAAAGGCGCAGCAGGCCAACCGCCAGCGCCAGTTCAGCCAGGAACTGCGCCTTGCCAGCAAGGGCAACCACACGCTCGATTACGTAGTGGGCGCCTACTATTTCTGGCAGACGGTGCGCGGCTATGGCGCCACCGGCTATGGCGCGGCGGCGCCGACGTGGTTCCTTGGCGCGACGACCCCGGTCACCAACGCCGCGCTCAATGGCTACGAGGTGAACTCCTATTCCGAGCCGCGGACGAAGACCATCGCCGCCTTCGGCCAGACCGACTGGCACATCACGCCCACGCTGACGCTGACCACCGGCCTGCGCTTCACGCACGAGGAGAAGAAGGGCACGTTCCAGCAGTGGGTGGCGAACGCGGCTGACATTTCCGGCTTCGCGCCCGAAGTGCAGACCGCGATCCTGGGCATCCGCGCGAACTTCAACAAGGTCGTGCCGCTCTACGAAACCAGCTTCAAGGACGACAGCCTGTCGGGCCTCGTCTCGCTCAGCTGGAAGGTGGCGCCCGATGTGCTGCTCTATGGCACCTATTCGCGCGGCAACAAGTCGGGCGGCCTGAACCTGACCCAGCTGCCCGCCAGCATCACCGATCCGACCGTGCGCCCGGAAAAGGTCGATGCGTTCGAGGCGGGCTTCAAGAGCCAGTTCCTGAACCGCCGCGCCACGCTGAATGCCGCCGCGTTCTGGACCGACTCGGTGGAGAGCAGGTCGTAGGTCACCTCTCTCCCG
>JBDLVU010000121.1:0-7962 GCA_039804665.1 Pseudomonadota bacterium
CGCGCCTCCCGGGTGTTAGCCTTGGCCTCGCGGGTCCACCGTGGCCCGCACCATCAGGGGAACAGCCATGCGTCTTGCCATGCTTCCGCTCGCGTTCGTCGCCGTCACGTTGCCGCTTGCCGCCTGCAAGCAGAAGGCCGTCGAAGCGACCAACGAAAAGCCCTCCGAAGTCGCCGCCAGGGTTGCCGCCGCCAACGCGGGCGGCGCGCCGCAATTCCAGCCCGGCCGATGGGAAACCGCGATCCAGATCGTGAAGATGGACATGGACGGCGTGCCGCCCGAAGCGAAGACGATGATGGAGCGGATGATGGGCAAGGGCCGCACCGTCACCAGCTGCCTGACCACGGAGCAGGCGGAAAAGCCCGGCGGCAAGTTCTTCGGGCAGGCCGACCAGAACTGCACCTACGATCACTTCAGCATGAACGGTGGCCAGATCGACGCGAAGATGACCTGCAAGACCCCGCACGGCGCGCAGGTGATGACGATGAATGGCACCTTCACCCCCGCCAGCTACGAATCGACGATGCAGATGGAGGGCGAGGGCCCCACCGGACAGGGCATGACCATGACCATGCATCTTTCGGCAAAGCGCACCGGCGACTGCACCGGCAAGGAAGACGGGTGACTTTCGCCCCCTCTTTGACACAAATGTGAAACAATCCGAAAAGTCTGGCGTTCAGGTGGGGTTGATCCCACTGCGGGCAGACGATGGATATGGCGCATGGATTCCTGAAGGCGGGGGCAGACCCGCTGGGCCAGATTGGCCAGCGACTCGGCGCGTGGAGCGCTGAGATCGCACGCCGCCATGCGCTCGCCTTTGAACCCGCACCGCCCGGCGCCGTTGGTCCGCGCCTGCCGCGCATGCTGGCGGAACTGCGCACGCCGTATGAAAACTGGCTGGCCCAGCGCGCGGCAGATGCGGCGCATCCGCCCGCCGTCCGTTCGCGCGCGGTCATGCTGTTGCCCGGATTCGGCACGCACCCGGTGCGGATGAAGGCGCACACCCGCGCGCTGGAGGCCGCCGGCCACCGGGTCAGCGACTGGGGCCTCGGCTTCAATTTCGGCCCCAGCGGAGACCGCTTCGACCGCCTGTGTCAGCGCGTTGTCACGATGGCCCGGCGCGAAGGCGAACCGCTGGTCCTGGTCGGCTGGAGCCTTGGCGGCATCTTCGCCCGCGAAGTCGCCCGCCGCCATCCCGAAGCGGTGGCGATGGTCGTCACGATGGGCACGCCGTTTTCCGGCAACCGCCGCGCTAACAATGCGTGGCGCGCTTATCAGCTGATCGCCGGTCATTCGGTCGATGATCCTCCTGTCGGCCGTGAAATGGCCATCAAGCCTCCGGTGCCCACCGTGGCGCTGTGGAGCGCGCGTGACGGCATCGTTGCGCCGCGTTCGTCGTGCGGACGCAAGGGCGAACGCGACCGCGCCATCGCGCTGCGCTGCACGCACATCGGCTTCGCCGGCCACCCCGAAGCTGTCCGCACCGTCGCCGCGTTGATCGCGGACCTCTGAACGCCCCAAAGCCCCCTCCCTTCAGAGGAGAGGGTTTGGTGCGGGAGCGCGCGCATCATCCGCCGCAAACGATCACACTTTATTTCGCAGGTGCAACATACGCGCTTGCGCCGCTGTGATCGCTGTGCAAGCAATAGGGTCTTGACGGGATGCGCCTATGACCAACTCCTCAGCCTCGTCCTATGACGAGATGCTTGATGCCAGCGGGGCGGTGCGCCCTGCATACGATGGGTACAGCAAGTGGCTTGAGGAGCAACCGCCCGGTTTGTTGCGTCGCAAGGGGATAGAGGCCGAGGCCTTCTTTCGCCGCACCGGGATCACCTTCAACGTCTATGGCGCCGAAGATGCCGAGGAGCGCCTGATCCCGTTCGATCCGGTGCCGCGCATCATCACCGCAAACCAGTGGCGCAAGCTTTCGCGCGGGATCGAACAGCGCGTCCGCGCGCTCAACGCCTTTCTGCACGACCTTTATCACCGGCAGGAAATCGTCCGATCGGGCCGCCTGCCCGAACGCCTGCTCAAGGGCAACGCTGCCTACCTCTCGCAGATGGCGGGCTTCACCCCGCCCGGCGGCGTCTACACGCACATCGTAGGCATCGACCTCGTCCGCACAGGCGAGGATGATTTCATGGTGTTGGAAGACAACGCCCGCACCCCTTCCGGCGTCTCCTACATGCTGGAGAACCGCGAGACGATGATGGCGATGTTCCCGGAACTGTTCACCCGGGTGCGTGTGCGTGAGGTTTCGGATTATCCGCGCCGCCTTGCCCGCAGCCTTGCCGCCTGTGCGCCCCCGGCCTTTTCGGGGACGAAGCCGACCGTCGCGGTGCTCACCCCGGGCATCTACAATTCGGCCTATTTCGAACACGCCTTTCTTGCCGACCAGATGGGCGCGGACCTTGTCGAAGGCAGCGACCTGCGCGTGGAAAACGGCCGCATCGCGATGCGCACCACGCGCGGGTGGCAGCCGGTTGATGTGATCTATCGCCGGGTGGACGATGAATACCTCGATCCGCTGACCTTCAATGCCGATAGCGTGCTGGGCGTTTCGGGCATCATGGATGTCTACCGGGCGGGCGGCGTCACCATCGCCAACGCCCCCGGCACCGGCATTTCGGACGACAAGGCGATCTACAGCTTCATGCCCGAGATCGTGGAGTTCTACACTGGCGAAAAGCCGATCCTGCAGAACGTGCCGACATGGCGCTGTTCCGAACCCGATGCGCTGAAATACGTGCTCGACAACCTTGCCGATCTCGTCGTCAAGGAAGTCCATGGTTCGGGCGGCTATGGCATGCTGATCGGTCCGACCTCCTCGAAAAAGGAGATTGCCGCGTTCGAGGCCAAGCTGCGCGCGCGGCCCGACAACTACATCGCGCAGCCCACGCTTTCGCTGTCCACGGTGCCGATCTTCACCAAGGCGGGCCTCGCCCCGCGCCACGTGGACTTGCGCCCGTTCGTGCTCGTCAGCCCCAACGGGATCGACATCACGCCGGGCGGCCTCACCCGCGTGGCGCTGAAGAAGGGTTCGCTCGTGGTCAATTCGTCGCAGGGCGGCGGGACCAAGGACAGCTGGGTACTGGACGACTGATGCTTGGACGCTCTGCAAACGGCATATTCTGGCTGTTCCGCTATCTCGAACGCGCGGAAAACACCGCGCGGCTGATCGAGGCCGGTTTCCGCATGGCGCTGACCCGCGATCTCCGCGATGCCAGCGACGAATGGCGCTCGGTCGTGGTCACGCTCGGCTTGCAAGCGGGGTACGAGGCGAAGTTCGGCCCCGATTACAACGGCCCGCAGGTGTTTAACTTCATCCTGCGTGACAAGAACAATCCCGGCTCCGTGCTGTCGATGGCGGAACAGGCGCGTACCAACGCGCGCGCCGTGCGCACCGGCATCACGCGTGAGGTGTGGGAGACGGTCAACGACAACTGGATGGGCCTGCGCGAGATGCTGGCCCGCCCGGTCAATGAAACACGGCTGGGCGACGTGCTCGATACCATCCGTCGCCAGGCCACGCAGGTGCGCGGCGCGATGGAAGGCACCATGCTGCGCAACGAAATCTACAATTTCGCGCGCCTCGGCACCTTCCTCGAACGCGCGGACAACACCGCGCGGATACTCGACGTGAAGTACTACGTGCTGCTGCCCTCGTTGTCCTATGTCGGCTCGAGCCTCGACAACGTGCAGTGGGAAAACGTGCTGCGCTCGGTCGCGGGCGAACGTGCCTATCGCTGGCTCAATGCCGGCCGGATGGAGGCGCGCGGCATTGCCGAGTTCCTGATCTGCGACGGCCGTTTCCCGCGCAGCCTGTCGTTCTGCTATGGCAAGCTGCGCTCGAACCTCGAACAACTGGCGCGCGAATATGGCAGCGAGGTGGGCGCCCATTCCATCCTGCGCGATGCTGACATGCGGCTGCACAGCCAGACCATCGACACGATCTTCGAACAGGGCCTGCACCAGTTCATCGGCGATTTCCTTGCCACCAACACCCGGCTCGCGCAGCAGATTCAGCGCGACTACCGCTTCATCGAATAGGGGAGCCACGTCCGTGCGCCTCGTCATCGACCATACCACGCATTACCGTTTTACCGGTCCGGCCAGCTATGGCCTCACGCGCCTGCGCCTCACCCCGCGCACCGCGCCGGGGCAGGCCATCGCCGCGTGGAGCATCCACCTCGATGGCGCGCGGGTGCAGGTCGAATACGATGACGAGAACGTCAATCGCGTCACCCTGATCTCGCTGGAGCCCGGCGCGCGCGAGGTTACTATCCGCTGCGAAGGCGTGGTGGAAACCTCGGACGAGGCCGGCATCGTCGGCCGCCACGCGGGCTATCTGCCGCTGTGGCACTTCCTCCAGTCCACGCCGCTGACCCAGCCGGGGCCGCGCCTGCGCGCGCTGGTGGGCGCTCTCGAAGTCGATGGCGATCGTCTCGCCACGCTGCACCGCCTGTCCGCGGCCGTGCTCGGTTCGGTCACCTACCAGACCGGCCACACTGATTCAGCCACCGATGCGGAGGCCGTGCTCGGCTATGGCCACGGCGTTTGCCAGGACCACGCGCACGTGTTCATCGCAGCCGCCCGCCTGCTCAAGATCCCGGCGCGCTATGTCTCGGGCTACCTGATGATGAACGACCGCGTCGATCAGGACGCCGGCCACGCCTGGGCCGAAGCGCACGTCGACGGGCTCGGCTGGGTCGGCTTCGACATCTCCAACGCGATCTGCCCGGACGCCCGCTACGTTCGCCTTGCCAGCGGCCGCGATTATCGCGAGGCGGCGCCGATAACCGGCCTGCGGTATGGCGACCACGACGAATCGATGCACGTCACCCTTGCGGTTGGACAGCAGCAAGTAGAACAGTAAGGGGGCCGCAGCCGCCCGGCAAAGACCGGGGCGCGCCCGATCGAGGATATTCACGATGACCTATTGCGTGGGGATGGTGCTGGACAAGGGGCTCGTTCTGATGAGCGACACCCGCACCAATTCCGGCGTCGACAACATCTCGGTGTTCCGCAAGATGTTTCACTGGTCGGTGCCGGGCGAACGCGTGATCTCGATCATGACCGCAGGCAACCTCGCCACCACGCAGGCCGTGATCAGCCAGCTGGAAGAGCGCAACAAGGCGCCCTGCGACCGCCGTCCCTCAATCCTTGAGGCGCCCACCATGTTCCAGGTGGCCACGCAGGTCGGCCGCCTGTTGCGCGATGTGATCGAAGGCCGGCAGGATGATGCCGGCATGCAGTCCGAAGGGCCGCGCTTTACCGCGTCGATCATCGTCGCCGGCCAGATCAAGGACATGGAACCGCGCCTGTTCATGATCTACCCGGAAGGCAACTTCATCGAGGCGAACTTCGACACGCCGTTCTTCCAGATTGGCGAGACCAAGTACGGCCGCCCGATCCTGCTGCGCGGCTACGACCGTAGCATGAGCTTCGAGGACGCGGTCAAGCTGCTGATGGTCAGCTTTGATTCCACGCTGGCGGCGAACCTTTCGGTCGGCCTGCCGTTCGACCTGATGGTGCTGGAGCGCGACCTGTTCGAACCCCTGCATCACAAGCGCATTCAGGCGAGCGACGCTTATTTCCGGTCGATTTCCTCGGGCTGGAGCGAGGCGTTGCGCCAGGCGTTCCATTCGCTGCCGTCCTACAGCTTTGAAGACGTGGCGGACCTCGCCAATCCGGTTCCGCCGGCCAATGGTTAACTTAAGGATAACCATTTCGGCGATTTGGTTAAGGGCTTTGCCGTAGTCGCAAACCTTAGCGTCGAGGCGTAGTTTTACGGACATGGACCGCACAAACTTGGCCTCGCCGGCAGTTTCGATCAATCCGCTCCAATCCGGAGCAGAATTCCCTAAGGGTAACGCGGTAGGTGGCGCTCCTGAGGGTTCGCTCTCTGTCCGGAATGAAACTAACCGGGATGGCGCAGACTCGGCAATCGATGGTTCTGTCGATGACATGATCGACCGTGTCACCCTGCATATCCTCGATGGCGACTCAGCCCGCCGCGCGCAGCTCGCCCGTCTCGCCTTTGCTGCGGGTCATCATGCGGAGATATATGCGAACGCGGACGAGCTTCTCGCCCACGCGCCCGGCGGCGGTCTGGTCCTTGCGCATGACGAGCCTGCGGGCGAGGGCGTTCCCGCGCTGATCTCGGCGATGATGCGCGCCGGGCAATGGCTGCCGGTCATCGCCATTTCGGAAAATCCCGATACCGCTGCGGTGGTCCGCGCGATCAAGGCCGGCGCGCTCGATTACCTCGCGGTGCCGCAGCAGATCGCCCCGCTGAACGAAGCCGTCTCGCGCGCTGCGCAAGAGGCGGAGACCCACCGCGTCCAGCGGGCTCGCGCGGCCGAGGCGCGCCAGCGCATCGCCCGTCTCAGCTTGCGTGAGCGCGAAGTGCTCGATCGGCTGGCGGAGGGTTGCAGCAACAAGGCGATTGCCCGCGATCTCGACATCAGCCCGCGCACGGTGGAAATCCACCGCATGAAGATGATGGGCAAGCTTGGCGCGCGCCACGCTGCCGAAGCCGTCCGCCTTCGCATCGAGGCCACTGGTCTGGGCGACGTCGCCGCCTGACCCCTGCCTTTCGGGCAGCCGGATCAGCGGGCGATCACGACCTCGCCTGCATCTGCCCAGTCGCGCTGTCGTGCCAGCCACGGGTTGGCGAACAGCAGCGGCAGCTTTACCAGCAGCAGCTCCGAATGAATGAAGGTGTCGATCGCCCGCTCCCACCAGCGCGGCGGACGTTTGCCGTGCGCGGCCAGCCAGCCTTCATAGGGCGCCCAGTGGCTGGGCTCGTCGCGCTCGATGATCTCGAAGATCTTCACCAGTGCCCGGTCATGCCGCACCAGCGGGTGCTTCAACAGCACGTCCACCTGCTTGTAGCCGCGCCGTTCGGTTAGCGCGATCACGCGGCACAGCCGCTCGAACAACTCCTCGTGCGCAACCACGGCCTGGGTGTCCAGCGCGTCGATGCCCCGGCGGAACATGATTTCCACGAAGCGGTCGATGTGGCCGCAGGTACGGTCCACCGCCAGCGGCATCACTCCGCGCAGCTCGAACCAGCGGCGGAACATCAGGTAGTGCTTGCGCTCATCCGCGCGGTGTCGTTCGATCGCCGCGATCAGAGCGGTGTCGTCCGGGCTGCGTGCGCGCACTGCCTCCAGCACGCGGTCCAGCGCGGTATAGCCGCGATGTTCGTTGTAGATGTAGATCGAACCCACCAGGTCGAGATAGCGCCGCCTGAACCACGCGATCATCCATGTCTCCCTGATCCGCAAGAGAGCCTTAACGGATGAGGAGGGCCAGATGTTCCACAAAAAATGCATTCAGCGGCAGAAAGGCCGCGCGCCGCCCGGTTCCAGATGCAGGTGATCGTGGTGCGCGGCATTGTAATCGGGCGAAAGCACCGTGCCGAACCGCTTGCAGGCGCTGTCGCGCACCGTGCGCAGGAACGCGCGCACCTGCGGATCGGCCGTGTTCCAATCGCGCAGCACCACGATCCGGCGCCCGTCCTCCAGCGTGAACCCGCCGACGTCGATGGCGTTGGCGGTGGCGTGCGCGCTCCGCCGTTCGGTGCCGGCCACGTTGCGGCAGTTGTAGCTGCCCATCGTGTCGATCCGCCGCAGGCCGCTGCCCAGGATCTGCCGCGCCGCCCGGTCCACCCCGAACCGCGCCCATCCGGACAGCGTGTTCGCCACCGGGCAGGTCACTGGTCCCAGGTTGCCCAGCTGCAACTGGCTATAGTCGCTGCGCAGGTAGGTTACGCGCACGGTGTTGAGCGTGGAGCAGCCCGCACCAAAGTACTGGTCGGGCAGGGGGGTGAAACTGGCGTTGGTCCGGCCCAGCGTGGCGAGGCAGGCGCGGGCGTCGGGACGGGGCGTGAAGATCTGGGTGGAGCGGCGCACGGGTTGCTGCTGGCGTCCTTCGGGGATCGCCCCGCACGCGGCG
>JBDLVU010000122.1:0-7940 GCA_039804665.1 Pseudomonadota bacterium
CCTTGACGATCGGAATATCGTCGCCCGGGAAATCGTACGACGACAGCAGTTCGCGCACTTCCAGCTCGACCAGCTCGAGGATTTCCTCGTCGTCGACCTGATCGACCTTGTTCATGTACACGACCAGCGCCGGCACGCCGACCTGGCGGGCAAGCAGGATGTGCTCGCGGGTCTGCGGCATCGGACCGTCAGCGGCGTTCACGACCAGGATCGCGCCGTCCATCTGGGCGGCACCGGTGATCATGTTCTTCACATAGTCGGCGTGACCCGGGCAGTCGACGTGCGCGTAGTGACGGTTGGCGGTCTCGTATTCCACGTGGGCGGTCGAGATCGTGATGCCGCGCTCGCGCTCTTCGGGAGCCTTGTCGATGTTCGCGTAGTCGGTGAACGTGGCGCCGCCCGTTTCGGCGAGCACCTTGGTGATCGCAGCGGTCAGCGTGGTCTTGCCGTGGTCGACGTGACCGATGGTGCCGATGTTGCAGTGCGGCTTGGTCCGCTCAAACTTAGCCTTGGCCATTGCTCAAAACCTTCTTTTCGTTTGTCTGTGATATCCGCAGGGGTGGCACCCGGCTGAATCAGGCGCCGCCCCTAGCCTGATCCGTTCGATCAGGCAAGCTTTCCGAATGAACCTTCGGGAGAACCCCTCAGGTCAGCCCAATCAGCCCAGCTTCGACTTCAACTCGGTCGCGACGTTCGCCGGGACTTCGTCGTAGTGCGAGAACTGCATCGAGTACTGTGCACGGCCCTGCGTGAACGAGCGGAGCTGGTTCACGTAGCCGAACATGTTCGCCAGCGGGACCATGGCTTCGACGACCTGGGCATTGCCCCGGCTGTCGGTGCCCTGGATCTGGCCACGGCGGCTGTTGATGTCGCCGATGACGTCGCCGATGAATTCCTCAGGTGTCACCACCTCGACCTTCATGATCGGCTCAAGCACCTTGATGCCCGACTTCTGGGCCACTTCGCGCATCGCGCCACGGGCACAGATTTCGAATGCCAGCGCCGACGAGTCGACGTCGTGGTAGGCACCGTCGTACAGCAGCACTTCGAAGTCGATGATCGGGAAGCCGATCAGCGATCCGGTTTCTGCGGTCTCACGGAAGCCCTTTTCAATCGCGGGGATATATTCCTTCGGAATGTTACCACCCTTGATCTCGTCCTTGAAGACGAAGCCCGAACCGCGCTCGCCCGGCGTGACCTTGACCTTCACGCGGCCGAACTGACCCGTACCACCCGACTGCTTCTTGTGGGTGTGATCGAGATCCACAGCCTTGCCGAGGTATTCGCGATACGCCACCTGCGGCGCGCCGACATTGGCCTCGACCTTGAATTCGCGGCGCATGCGATCGACGATGATGTCGAGGTGAAGCTCGCCCATCCCCTTGATGATCGTCTGGCCCGATTCGTGATCGGTCGACACGCGGAACGAGGGATCCTCTGCCGAGAGACGGTTGAGCGCGATGCCCATCTTCTCCTGGTCGGCCTTGGTCTTCGGTTCCACCGACAGCTCGATAACCGGCTCGGGGAATTCCATGCGTTCAAGCACGATCGGCGCGCGTTCGGCGCAGAGCGTGTCGCCCGTGGTGGTTTCCTTCATGCCGGCCAGCGCGATGATGTCGCCCGCGAATGCCTCGTCCACGTCCTTGCGGTCGTTGGCGTGCATTTCGAGCATGCGCCCGACCTTTTCCTTCTTGTCCTTCACCGAGTTCAGGTACGTGCCCTTGGTGAGCGTGCCCGAATAGATGCGGATGAAGGTGAGCGAGCCGACGAACGGATCGTTCATCACCTTGAACGCGAGCGCGCTGAACGGTGCGTCGTCCTGTGCGGGACGGCTGTCCTTCTCGTTGCTGTCCATCTTGACGCCCTGGACGTCTTCGATGTCGAGCGGCGAAGGCAGGTAATCGACGACAGCGTCGAGCAGGGGCTGAACGCCCTTGTTCTTGAACGCCGAGCCGCAGACCACGGGCACGAACGAATGGTTCAGCGTACCCTTGCGGATGCACGCCTTCAGCGTGTCCACGTCAGGCTCGTTGCCTTCGAGATAGGCTTCCATCGCGGCGTCGTCCTGGTCGATGACCAGTTCGATCAGTTCGCTGCGATAGATCGCGGCTTCGTCGGCGAGGTCGGCCGGGATCTCTTCATAGAAGAATTCGGCGCCGAGCGATTCGTCCTTCCAGATGATCGCGCGGTTGTGGACCAGATCCACCAGACCCTTGAGATCGGCTTCGAGGCCGATCGGGATGTACAGCACGGCGGGCTTGGCACCGAGGCGGTCGATGATCGACTGCACGCAGTACTTGAAGTTCGCACCAGTGCGGTCGAGCTTGTTGATGAAGCACATGCGCGGAACGCCGTACTTGTCAGCCTGGCGCCACACGGTTTCCGACTGCGGCTCAACGCCGGCAACGCCGTCGAAGCACGCAACCGCACCATCGAGCACGCGCAGCGAACGTTCGACTTCGATGGTGAAGTCGACGTGCCCGGGGGTGTCGATGATGTTGATGCGGTGGTCGTTCCAGAAGCAGGTCGTGGCGGCCGACGTGATCGTGATGCCGCGTTCCTGTTCCTGCTCCATCCAGTCCATCGTGGCGGCGCCGTCGTGGACTTCGCCGATCTTGTAGGACTTGCCGGTGTAGTAAAGGATGCGCTCGGTCGTCGTCGTCTTACCGGCGTCGATGTGCGCCATGATGCCGATGTTGCGATAGCGCTCGAGCGGATGGCTGCGGGCCATGGTGGATTTCCTTGGGTGTGGAGGGGCCTGAATGAACAGGCCCGCCCCATATGGTTACGTTCGTGACCGTTTAAAGACGGCCTGAAACGGTTTGACGCTTACCAGCGGAGTCCAAAGGAACCCCGTTGTTACCAACGGTAGTGGCTGAACGCGCGGTTCGCGTCGGCCATGCGGTGGGTGTCTTCGCGCTTCTTCACGGCGTTGCCACGGTTGTTGGCGGCATCCAGCAGTTCGGCCGACAGGCGGGCCGACATGGTGGTTTCCGAACGGTTGCGCGCGGCAGTGATCAGCCAGCGGATGGCCAGCGCCTGGGCACGTTCCGGACGGACTTCGACCGGGACCTGATAGGTCGCACCGCCGACGCGGCGCGAACGCACTTCGATCTGCGGCTTCACGTTGTTGAGCGCATCGTGGAACAGCTGCAGCGGGTCCGCCTTGGCGCGGGTCTGCATGGTGTCCAGAGCACCATAGACGATCGTTTCAGCGACCGACTTCTTGCCGTCGAGCATGAGGTTGTTCATGAACTTCGACAGGGTCTGATCACCGAACTTGGGATCCGGCAGGATTTCCCGCTTTTCGGGACGACGACGACGAGACATCTTGAATTCCTTCTGTATCCACCCTGCCCCTGCCCTGGTGAGCCCGTCATCCCAGCGAAGGCTGGGACCGTTCTCGGCAGGTAGCGAAGGTGACCAATCCAGCGTTCCTCAAGGCCGCCGGAAATCCCGGCCTGCGCCGGGACGACGGCCTGAAGGGGCCGTCACTTCGGACGCTTGGCGCCGTACTTCGAGCGGCTCTGCTTGCGGTCCTTGACGCCCTGGGTATCAAGCACGCCGCGCAGCACGTGGTAGCGCACGCCAGGAAGGTCGCGCACACGGCCGCCGCGGATCAGCACAACCGAGTGCTCCTGCAGGTTGTGGCCTTCGCCCGGGATGTACGAAATGACTTCGCGGCTGTTGGTCAGGCGGATCTTGGCGACCTTGCGAAGCGCCGAGTTCGGCTTCTTCGGGGTGGTCGTGTAAACGCGGGTGCAAACGCCGCGCTTCTGCGGGTTCTGCTCCATCGCAGGGACCTTGGACTTGGTCTTCTGCGGCACGCGACCCTTGCGGATCAGCTGGTTGATAGTGGGCATGAAGGTCTCTTCACCTTGGTTGTGGCCGTGCCGTTCCAAAGGACGAAGAGTTTGCGTAAACCCGCAGCCGCGCAAACGGACATGAGACCCGGTGGGCCGCCGCATGCGCTTCGCGAGCCGAAAACACTCCACCCTGGGGTCGGGGACCGCCGGGTTACTTTGACGGATTGCGTCGTCAGGCAGGCCACGCGATTCGCGCCGCCTGGTCCAACGGAGGAAGGCCCGGGGAAACAGCGGAAATCCGCCACCCAAGGCCCACACGCGCACCGGCAATGTTCAGCTCTGTATGCCGTCAAGGCCGGTAAAGGCCCGTTCGGTTGGTCGCGCCCCTAATCCGATCGGCGCGCAACGTCAAGGAAAGCCCGCTCGCCGGCGCGCGTTCGGGCTGCCCCGGTGCGGATCGGCGTTCGCCGCGCGGCCGCCGAATATCCGGAACATTCATACCGGATATATCGATGGTTATTTTACGAAACTTACCAACGTGAACTCTATTAACTCCATATGAAATAAGGAAATAAACGTAGATTAGGCTTTGCGCTTTACTGTCGTAAAATAGGCAACAACCCGCACAGCGGGTAGAATGGCCCGTCCGGTGTTCCTCGCCGGGTTCCAGTGTTCAACGGGTTGTTCCGGCCATGTCGGCAGATGCTGTGCCATGGCGCGCGCTGCGCGCCCGATCCTGCCACGTGGCGCCGTCCGGGCGCTGCACCCGCGCGTGCGAGCGGCGATGACCGGGGCGATGACCGGAATGCTCGCACTCCTGCCAAAGGTCGTGGGCGCGCTCGATTGGCAGCGCATCCGGCTGGTCGAGGCACGCAGGCCGATCGTGCTGGCCTATCACCGTGTCTGCCACCCCCTGCCCGGCCATGATGCCATGTCCGTCAGCCCCGACCACTTCGCCGCGCAAGTGGCGGAACTGGCCGCCACGCGCGAGGTGGTGCCGCTGTCGCGCCTACTGACCACGCGCTCCGACCGCCCGCTTGCCGCAATCACCTTTGACGACGGCTATCGTGACGTGGTCACGCAAGGGCTTCCCGTGCTGGAACGCCACGGATGCCCGGCCACGCTGTTCCTCGCCACCGGCTATATCGGCGGGACGCGCGAATTCTGGTGGGACGAACTGCCGCGCGTGTTTCGGCAGGGCACGCTGCCCCGCGCGGTGGAAGTGCGCGTGCCGGGTTCGGACAGCGTATGGCGTCTTGGCCCCGACGCGACCACGGCCGAGCGCGAGGCGGTGCTCGATGCGGTGTGGTGGCTGATCGATGCACTGACGCCCCTGCAGCGCGCCGACGAGATCGCGCGTCTGGCGGATTTGCTGGGCTGTGACCTCGGCATGCGGCCGGAATTCGCGCTGCTTGCCGACCAGGAGGTGGCCGGGCTGCACGGATCGCTGCTTGATATCGGCGCGCACACCGTGAACCACACCCGCCTGACGGGGCTGGGCGCGACGGAACGCCGGCAGGAAATCCGCGACAGCCAGCGACGCTGCCGCGAGCTGACGGGACGCAATCCCTCGGCCTTCGCCTACCCCTATGGCCTGTGCGACCCGGCGGCGATCCGCGACGTGCACGATGCCGGGTTCGACGTGGGCGTGACGATTTCCCGCGCCACGGTGCGGCCCGGGGTCGATCCGCTGGCGGTGCCGCGCATCCCCGTGGGGGACTGGGACCGCGCCACCTTCCGGCGGCGTATTCCGGCAGCCCCGTTACTGCCGTCCCGCGCGCTTCCCACGCGCCAGCCGGTCGGCGGGCTCGCCCCCGCCGCCTGAAGCCCCCCCCTTTGATCCCAAAGGGTTCCGCTCCACCGCAGCTTTGTCGCCCAGCAGCGCGCATTCGGCGACGCCGCACGGCCGCCCGCGCCGCTGCGTGCAGGGAACCCGATCGACCGCAGGGCGTTGCTGCAATCCGCGTGCTAGTCTTGCGCGCGGGTTCCCGGCGCAGGGTCCGGACGAGGAGGGATGAATGCAGCGTTTTTCGATGAAGCGTTTTTCGATGGGTCTGGCTGCGGTTGCGGCGCTGGCGACGATCGGCGCCGCCCCGGCCGAGGCGCGCGGCTGCAAGCGCCTGACCAAGACGCAGGGCGCCATCGTTGGCGGCGTCGGCGGCGCGGTGCTGGGCAATGTGATTGCGGGCGGCACCACCGGCACGGTTCTGGGCGCGGTCGCCGGCGGCGTGGCCGGGCATGAAATCGCCCGCAAGAACCGCCGCAAGTGCCGTTATCGGTAAGCAAGCCCGATATTGAGGCAATGATCTTCAGGGGGGTGCGGGGGTGTGAATGCCCCCCCCCTCCGATCCCGGCGCTTGCGAAGCGCCTTGGGGTTATTGGGCGGCCTGCGCCAACCCTTCGTCATCCTCTACGGGATCACGAAAAGCGTCGCCGATCGCCAGCTGCAGCGCCGTAATCGTGCTCTGCAGGAATCCATCCATCGCGGCGAGGCCGCGCGGCGTCAGCCGCACGAACGTGCGCCGGCCATCCCGGCCATCGTCCTCCCGCTCGACCAGCCCGCGTGATTCCAGGATGCGCAGCCAGCGCAACGCGGTGGTCGGGGGCACATGGGCGCCGATGCAAGCGCTGGTCGTCGGCACGCGCCGGTTCTCGCGCGAGGCGACATACAGATCGAGCAGGATGTCCCAGGTCGGCTCGCCAAACAGGTCGGCGCTGAGAAAGCGCCCACGCCGGCGGCGGCCGACATAGAATTCCCGCGCCAGCGCCAGCGCCATCTGGCCGCGCGGGCCATCGGGCACGGGCTCACCATTGATGCGGGTTTCGGCCAGCGGTGCCTCAGCCGCGCGGATGGCGCGGCCCTTGCGCCGGGTCGAGGCGATTGCGCGCACGGTCATGCGCTCCTCCTGTTGCAAGGCGGGCCGGAAGTTCCGGGCGCCACGGGTGATACCAGCCGATCCTGCGTTGCCGCCCGGCATGGGCGATCGTGCCCAGCGCCAGCACGGCCAGCTGGAACACGAATGGCATCTGCGTCATGGCCCAGTACGCCTTGCGCACCACGTTCATGTCCCACAGCTTGGCCACGTGGCCCAGCACGACCAGCACCTGCGAGGCGCTGACCCAAAGCGGCCAGCCGCGATTGGCGCGCAGCGCCACCCACAGCAGCACGATGAACGCCCAGCCATCGATCACCAGATGGCCGGGGTTCACCGCAAACCAACCCGGATCGCCAAACAGGCTGTGATTGGCCACATCCAGCAGAAAGGTTGCAAGCAGCACGCCCGCCACCAGCCGTTCCGGTTCGTCCCCCTTGCGGGCCGCGAACAGCACGGTGGCGAACAGCACAATGCGCGGGATCCAAAGTGACAGCATCATGCATCAGCAACATCCGTTGAGCGCCGCGTCATCGATCACGCGGCGGTGGCCAGCGCGACAGCGGGCGAGGCGGCTTGCGCGGTCGACGGGCAGGCATCGTTGCCGCCGTTGTGTTCCACCGCGATCTGGTTCAGCCGGCCGTGCACGCGGGCAAGTTCGCCGCCTGCATCCAGCGTCGACTGCTGGCTTTTGACGAGACGCATCAGCGCATCCTGCCCCACGAAAGGGGCAACGCCGGTTTCGCGGCGCGCGCTGACCAGCGTGGTCAGCAGCCGCGCCTGACGGATCAGCGCTTCGTCCAGCGCCTTTTCCGCGTCCTGCAGATCGCGGGTAATGCGCAATTGGGCGATATCAGTGGTCATGGCCTTGTTCATCGTTGCTCTCCCACCGGCGTGAGGGACGCCGGTCCCGTCAGTCACGAAGCGGAGGAGCCGACCGGAAGAACCGGTCCGTGCGGTCGATCGCGCCCTAGCGATCGACCATCTGGGAAAGCTGCGAAAACATCGCCAGCCCGCCCATCACGACCAGGATCAGGAACACCGCGATCAGCGCAATCGCGCCAAGCCGCAGCAGGGTTCCGTTCGGCCCGTCGAACACCTCCGGGAGGACGTGATGATAGGGCTGCCCGAAGGCCTCCCCGCCCCGCCCGGCAATCGCCTGCCCTCCATTGACGAAGGGGCCCGGGCGGCTGGTCGGTATCACGTCTTCCCGCAACGACTGATGCGCTGTCGAAGCCGCCCGGGCTGGTGAACAGGGCCG
>JBDLVU010000123.1:0-12403 GCA_039804665.1 Pseudomonadota bacterium
GCCGCCGGCCGCGCCCGAGGCCTCCGCCCCGCGATCCTCCACCGACGCGCCGCACCTGTCCGGGCTCGAGCGTGGGCAGGCCTTGCGGCTTCCGGCGTTCTGGGTCCTGACCCTCGTCCTCACGCTCAGCCAGCTGTGCATGAACGGGGTGCTGTTTAACATCGTTGCCTTTCTTCAGGATCGCGGGATTCCGTCGTCCCGCGCCGTGACGCTCTACAGCCTCACCAATTTCATGAGCCTGCCCGGCCTGCTGATCGGCGGCTATGCGTCCGATCGCATTCCCGCACGGGTATTGTTCCCGCTGATCATTCTGGCGCAGGCGGGGGGAACGCTGGCGCTGGTCGGCGTGGGCATGCCCGGCGTCTGGGGCGCCATCGTCACCGCCGCGTTCGTCCTGGTGTGGGGCGGGGTCGCGGGGTTGCCGGCCCAGGCCGGATCGTTGCTGCTGCGTGATATCGTCGGCGGCGCGCAGTTTGCGGCGCTGCTGGGGATCGTGTTCACGGTGAACGGCTTCGTCGGCGCGCTGGCGCCCGGTCTGACCGGCTGGCTGCGCGATGCCGCCGGTGACTATCGCGATGCTTTCATATTATTCGCGGGGCTGCTTGCCGCCGCGTCCGTTGGCGCCCTGTGGTGCCGGGTCCAGCCAAAGCCTGCGATCAGCGGGGAAGGGTAGATACAACGATGAGCCAGAAAGCCGATTTCGAACGCGGGGAGGTGCCTGTCAGCCTCAGCGGGTGGACCCGGCCTCAGGGCACCGCCCGTCAGTGGCCCGCCCTGGAAGGGGACTGGACGACCGGGGTGCTCGTGATCGGCAGCGGCCTTGCGGGTTCCTCGCTGGCGCTTCACCTGGCCGAGGCGGGCGTGGCCGTGGCCGTGCTGGAGGCGCGGCAACCCGGCTGGGGGGCATCCGGCCGCAACGCCGGCCACGTTCTGCCGGCCCTGCGCGAGATTGAAGTGCTGCAAAGCTTTCCGGATGGCGGCAAGCGCTTCCTTGAACTGTTCCGCCAGCACCTGACCATTCCCTTCGACCTGGCGGCCCGGCACGGCATCGATTGCGACGCCGTGCGATCGGGCTATGTCAACGGCATGAAGACCGCGAAGGCCCAGGAAGCCTTCACGCGGCAGCACATGTTTCTGGAACGGGCCGGGATCCAGCGCCTTGTCCCGCTTGCGCCCGAGGAGATGCGCGCGCGGCTTGGCACCGATGTCTATTCGCACGGGGTGCTGTTTCCCGATGGCGGACGGGTCAATCCCTACCTGCTGACCAACGGCATGATCGAAGTGGCGGCCCGGCTCGGCGCGCAGGTCTATGGCAACAGCGAAGCCCTGTCGCTGGAACGCGCGGCGGGCGGCTGGCGCGTGCGCACCGCCAACGGCAGCATCACCGCTGATCGGGTGGTGTTCTGCACCGCGGCCTACCCCGGCGGGATCGAACCGGCCTTCCAGCGCGCGTTCTACCCGCTGACCGCCTACGCCCTCACCACCCGCCCCCTGCCAAGCGAGCTGGTGGACATCGTGATGCCGGGCGGCGGCACCTTCGCGCAGGCCCCGATCGATCTCAACCCGATGGTCCGCGATCGCCACAATCGCCTGATCCTGTCGTCGATCCCCCGGCGCGGAGGAGAGCACGACGCGGCCTGGCACTTCCGGATGCAGCTGGCGTGGCTGCACAAAACCTGGCCGGAAACCCGCGAGTTCCCGGTCGAGCTGGAAACCTACTGGACCGGCCGCGTGGCCATGCGCGATGCCCAGTTCCCCGGCGCGTTCCGGATGGCCGATGGCGTGTATGGGCTGATGTTCTTCAATGCCTGGGGCAATGTCATGGCGCCGCTGATGGGCATGCTGCTGGCCGAAGGGCTGGCCAAGGACGATCCGGACGCGATGCCCTTCCCGCTGGAAGAGGTCCGGCCCGTCTCCTGGCCCACCAAGCAGCAGCTCATCATCCGCGATCTGCTGATCCCGCTGGCGCGGACGGCGCAACGCCTGGGCATGATCTGATCGGCCCGCGCGGGCGGGGTCTTGCCGCCGCGCCGGGCCGCTCGTGTCAGGCGTCGCCGGCGGCGGCGTCCGCTTCCGCTTCCGAAAATCCCAGCGCCGCGAAGGGCACTGTCAAAGCAAATGCACCTGCTGGTAGCGAGGGCGTTTGAAGGCTAAGCGGCGTCATGTCTCGACGCCGCAAATCCGCCAGTCCCTTCCGCTATTTCAACTCGTCACCGGAGATCATCCGTCTCGCGGTGATGCTGTATGTCCGCTTTCCGTTGTCGCTGCGAAACGTTGAAGACCTACTATTCGAGCGCGGCATCGACGTGTGTCACGAGACGGTGAGGCTGTGGTGGAACAGGTTTGGTCCACTGTTTGCTGCAGACATCCGGCGCCAGCGGGTAAACCGGATGCGCGGCTTCAAACACTGGCGTTGGCACCTTGATGAGATGTACGTCAAACTCAACGGCGAGATGGTTTATTTATGGCGTGCTGTAGACCACGAGGGTGAGGTTCTGGAAAGCTACGTCACTCGGAAACGCGACAAATCCGCAGCTTTACGCTTTCTGAAGAAAGCCATGAAACGCCATGGACAGGCAGAAGAAATCGTTACTGATGGACTACGCTCCTACCCTGCCGCCATGAAGGAACTGGGCAATGTAGAGCGGCGGGAGATGGGACGCTGGCTAAACAACCGAGCTGAAAACAGCCACCTCCCCTTTCGACGACGAGAACGGGCGATGCTGCGATTTCGGCAAATGAAGTCCCTACAGAAATTTGCTTCAGTCCATGCTTCCTTCCACAACCACTTTTCCCAGGAACGCCACCTCGTCGACCGAACCACATTCAAGCTTCGACGCTCGGCCGCACTGGTCGAGTGGCAAAACCTTGTGAACTAAAGAATTGCAAAGTTGAGGATCATTGCATCCAGTGGAGAGCGGTTCGCATTAGACTGACAGGCATTGTCAGAGCAAAATTGCCGGTCGAGGGTGAGGGCGGTAAATCGGGTGGATGAGCAGATCCGCGAATCCGTTTCGGTACTTTAACTCTTCGCCCGAGATCATCCGCCTTGCGGTAATGATGTATGTGCGGTTTCCATTATCGTTGCGCAATGTGGAGGACCTGCTGTTCGAACGCGGGATTGACGTTTGTCACGAGACGGTGCGGTTCTGGTGGAACCGGTTCGGGCCAATGTTCGCATCTGAAATCCGGCGCCAGCGGGTGAGCCGGATGCGCGGTTTCAGGCATTGGCGCTGGCACCTCGATGAGGTGTTTGTGAAGATCAATGGCGAACGCCATTATCTATGGCGTGCTGTTGATCACGAGGGTGAGGTTCTTGAGAGCTATGTCACGAAAAAGCGCGACAAAGCGGCAGCTTTGGCCTTCTTGAAGAAGGCGCTGAAGAGGCATGGGCGGGCGGAATCAATCGTTACCGATGGGATGCGGAGCTACCCTGCAGCGATGCGGGAACTGGGCAATCTCGACAGACGCGAGGTGGGCCGCTGGCTCAACAATCGAGCGGAGAACAGCCATCTCCCGTTTCGACGACGAGAGCGCGCGATGCAGCGTTTCAGGCGGATGAAATCGCTGCAAAAGTTCGCATCAGTGCATGCCTCCTTCCACAACCACTTTTCTCAGGAACGCCATCTCGTCGATCGTCAGACTTACAAGCTTCGTCGCTCGGCCGCACTGGCCGAGTGGCAGTCGCTCGTCGCCTGAAGCTGTGCTCGATCTGCGCTAGCTCTGCGAATTGGAGACAAGTTGCGGTTAGACTGACAGCACCGCGGAATCGGCCCTCTTGAAAAAACACCACAGTGGTGTTATCAAGAGCAATGACCGAGAAGCGAAAGCCGACCTATGACATTGAAGCGGTCAAAGCCGTTTTCTCGACGGTCGAGAAGCTCAATGTCACAGGTTCCGCTCTGAGAGGAGCGGCTTCGCTTGGTTTTGGCCGAAGCGAGATCGTTGCAACCATCCAGACGATCGAGCGACGCCATTTTTACAAGTCCATGACATCCTTTGCTGATCATCGGGTCTGGCAGGATGTCTACCACGTTCCCTCGGAACAGGGGGCTTTGTACGTCAAATTCACGGCCGATGCCGTGACCGAGTTTTTGCTTCTGTCGTTCAAGGAGAAGGGCAATGACTAACCCCACCTGCCCGGAAACGGGCCAGCCGATGTTCCGTGACGTTCGGCCGATGACCATCACCTACAAGGGGCACGAGTCCACCTTCGACATGCCCGGCTGGTATTGTGATGCAAGCGACGAGAGCATTCACACCGGTGACGACATGAAGGTTTCCGATCGGGCTCTGAACCGGCTCAAGGCCCAGGTGGAGGGCTTGCTCGATCCCGAGGCGGTGCGTCGGATCAGGAAGCGCCTGCATCTCACCCAGAAGGATGCTGGCCGCCTGATCGGGGGCGGGCCCAACGCCTTCCAGAAGTACGAGAGCGGTGACGTGGTTGTCAGTCATGCGGTGATGAGTGCCCTGCTGCTGCTCGACAGGGATCCGTCCGGCCTATCAGTTCTGAAGCAGAGGGTGCATCGGAAGGAGGCCGCATAGGCCTCTTGCGATTGCCTTTCCGCAATTGCCGACCGCAACCTTTCGCAGGCTCACTGCCTGATTAGATGCCCTTCGATGAGAGAGTTCGTCCGCAAGCTCTCTCCCACCGCCACGCTTTTTGCCCGCGCACCCCGGCGCAGCTCGCCCGGAACCGCTGCGGGCGCCGGTCGCGCTAAGCGTCCGGGGCAGGTGTTTCGACCAGTTCAGCGATTTCGAAGGCGAAACGTTTCCAGCCGCGCATTCTGGCGGCTTCGTCGGCGGGCGCACGCTTGCGGCGGGCTTCGGCAAGCGAGCGGGTGTGACCCCAGAAGACCTCGGTCTTGCCGTTTTCGAGCTCGGCCACGATGCGCCAGTAATGCGTGAACAGGTCCGTGGTGGGGCCGATGGTCTTGACGTAACCATCGGGCATCGTCGCGGTCAGGTATCGGCGGCGCTTCTTCATCACGCGCTGTATCGCGCTGCGCGCCGCCTTGCGCAACCGTGCGACTGGCACGACGCCGCCGCCCAAAGCGCCTTGACGCGCGGACCGCCAACGACAACAGCGCCAGTTGCAGCACATGGGGAAACAATGACCACGCCGTTCACAGCCGAAGATGCACGTGACCACTTTGCCCATTGCATCCAGGTGCTGGGCGGCACCACGACCGCCTCGCGCCGGCTGGGCATCGACGAACGTGCCATCCGGCGCTTCATCAACGGCGAACGCCCGATCGGCAAGGGCCTGCTGGACGATACCGCGAAAGCCCTGCGCCTGTTGATCACCGAGGCCACGGCCGCAGAGCGCGCCATCGCCGCGCTGCCCGGCGCCTGATCACGGGCATCTGATCGCGGGCGTCTAATCATCGGCGCCCGCCGCTACCAGGCAGTGGCCCCCGCATCCACCGGGATATCCGCGCCGGTCACGTAGCGCGCCTCGTCACTGGCGAGCCAAGTTGCAGCAAAGGCGATATCGTGCGGTTCGCCCAGCAGCTTCAGCATGTTCTTGGCCAGCACCTGCCGTTCGAAGGCGGGATCGGCGGCCAGGTGGCGGTCGGTTGCAGCGGTGCGGATAAAGCCCGGCGCGATGGTGTTGGCGCGGATGTTGTGCGCAGCGCCCTCCATCGCCAGTTGCCGGGTCATTGCCTGCACCCCGCCCTTGCCCGCGCAATGCGCCAACGCCGCCGAACCTTCCAGCGCGTGGCGCGCATTGGCGCTGGCGAAGTTTACGATCGCTGCCGCACCGCTTGCTTTCAGGAACGGCCATGCTGCTTGCGTGGGCAGGAACACGATGTCCAGTTCGCCCGACAGCGTGCGCTTCCAGTCGGCGTAGCTGAGCTGTTCGATCCATCCGAACACGGCAAAGGCCGCCGCGTTGACAAGAATATCGATCCGCCCATGTTCGGCACCGATGCGCGCGAACAGGGCCTGCACCGCGATTTCGTCGAGCAGGTCGATGGCGTGGTCCGCCCCGGCCAGGTCCAGTGTGATGACAGTTGCCCCTTCGGCGCGGAACATCTGCGCAATGCCCTGCCCGATGCCGTTGCCGGCACCGGTGACGACCGCGACCTTGCCGTTCAGGCGATCACCCACGAAACCCTCCTGCGATAGCGGCCATCACGGCTGAAGGCGTAGCACCGACAGCGCAACAGGCACGATTGCGCCAAGACCGCCGTTCGCGCGCGCTGTCCACCCGAAAACGTGTTCGCACCGAAAATCCGAAAGGGCGCCCGGGCCGCCCGACGCTGCCGCCCGGCGCGCCACACAGCAAAAGACCCCGCCGGCAAGCCAGCGGGGTCCTTGGCAAACAGAAACGCGGGCTGGACCTGTCAGGTACCCGGCGAATCGCTGTTATTGTTATTGTTGTTGTTGTTGCTGGCGATCGCTGCGGTCACGCCACCGGCAATCACCAGGCCGCCAACGACCAGCGGCAGAGTGCCCACCGCCGCGCTGGCGTTTTCATCGACCGAAGCCGCGCTGCGCTTCAGCGCCGGGCGGGCCTTGGCGCGCGAAAGGTGCGAGGAAGAACGGGTCTCGGCCGCCTGTGCCGCCGTGGCGAAGCCAAGCGAAAGAAGCGCGGCGCCAGCGGCGATCGACTTGATGACGGACATGGACCTGAACTCCAGCAATGCGGTTTACGTAACAATACATAGTGTAATTCCGATAACCATTCAATCCAATATTGCTGGCGCGAAGGCCTTCATTTCGCAGAAGCGCATCCCGGTGCGCGACAAACGGTGATCCGCATTGGCACCCACTATCCATTTTGAATTTATTGGATATTTCACGAAATCGTTACGTTACCGTTGCTTAACGCTACAAAGCCGGTCCGCATCGGTTTCATTCCCGGCGCGCTTTAGGGCTCCATGCGAACCAATCGCCGCCGACTCGGAACACTGGCACCCACGCCATGAACGCACACGCAACATCCACAATGGATGCGACAGACGCGCAAACGATCGCGCCGATTTTCCCGCACGCAGCGCCCCTCTCGCTTCAAACTTGGCCTAGCCGTTCGTTAATCAAACGGCTAAACACCAGCACTCTACGCCCGCGCCGGAGCATCGATGATCCCTGCCACGCCAGCCAGTTCCCCCGCCGCAGGTTCTCCCGCAACCGATGGACCGCGCCCGCTCATCCAGTTGGCAGACGCGTTTGAACGGACGGGCGATGCGCGGTTGCACCTTCACGGCGCGGACGGCTGGATGCAGGGCCGGACGATGTATGGCGGCGCCTCGTCCTTTCTCGCGCATGCCGGCGCGCGCTTGCTGCTGCCCGGCCTGCCCCCATTGCGGGGCGCGCAGGTCACGTTCGTCGGCCCGGTCGGCGACACGCTCGATCTTGAGGCGAACGTCCTGCGGGCCGGTCGCAGTGTAACCCACGTGGAAACATCCCTGCGCTGCGCCGGCGAAGTGGTTCACCGCGCGGTCTGGCTGTTCGGCAGCGCGCGGCCCGGCAACGGCGCGGTCGCTGCCCCCCGCCTGTCGCAGCCTTCCGATCCCGACGGCTGCGCCCCGCTCGATTTCGGCGTGCAGCGCCCCGCGTTCATAGACCGTTTCGACATCCGCCACGGCGGCAACCGCGACGAAGCCCCGCCCGCCACGCTGCGCCGCTGGGTCCGCCTGCGCGAACGCAATGGGCTGGACCCGATCGGCGAACTGGTTGCGGTGGGCGATACCCTGCCCCCCGGCGCGATCCGCGCGATGGAACGGCAGGGTCCGATCAGTTCGATCAACTGGGCCTTCACCCTGCTGGGCGATGCGCCCTCCACCCGCGATGGCTGGTGGCTGCTGGAAACCGCGTCGAACCACATGGCTGGCGGCTTTGACAGCGAGACCTTGAGAATGTGGAACACCGACGGAATCGAAGTCATGCGCGGGTTGCAATCCGTGGCGGTGTTCGGGGGAGCATATCGCCGCGTGGCTTGGCGAACGCCACGTTGCCCCCGGCCACGTGCCCGGCGCCGCAATCCTGATCGCGCGCGATGGCCAGCCGGTGTGGCGCGCCGCGCTCGGCTCCGCGCGCGCGGATGGCACGCCGATGACCACCCGCACGATCTGCCGCATCGCCTCGATGACCAAGCCGATGGTCTCGCTGGCGTTCATGATGCTGGTGGAAGAAGGCAAGGTTTCCCTGTCCGACCCGGTCACCGGCGTCATCCCCGAATTCGCCGGGCTGGGCGTCTATGCCGGCGGCGGCGAAGCGCCGTTCGACCATGCGCCGGCTGCGGCCGAGATGCGCATGGTCGATCTGCTCACGCACATGTCCGGCCTCACTTACGGCATCCAGAACCGCACCGCGCTCGATGCCGCCTATCGCAAGGCGCGGCTCGACGGGCACCCCAGCCTTGCCGGCAACGATCATTTCATCGCCGAACTGGCCAGCCTGCCGCTGGAGTTTTCTCCGGGTTCGAGATGGAATTATTCGGTCGGCGTCGATGTGCTGGGCGTGGTCGTGTCGCGCGTTTCGGGCATGAGCCTTGGCGATTTCCTGCGCACGCGCATCTGCCAGCCGCTGGGCATGGCGGACACCGGCTTCTGGTGCCCCGATGACAAGGCAGACCGCCTCTCCGATGCGTGGATGCACGTGCCGGCCGCCCCGCCAAAACTGATCGACGCGGCCGAAACCTCGGGCACGCGGCGTCAGCCCCGCTTTGAAAGCGGCGGCGGCGGTATGCTCTCGACGGTGGAGGATTACCACCGCTTCTGCCGGATGCTCGCAGGGCGCGGCGCGGCCGATGGCGCAACGCTGGTCAGCCCGGCAACGCTGCGCCTGATGACGCAGAACCACCTGCCCGGCGACGCGGACCTGCCCTCGGTTGCGGGCGGGCTGTTCACCGATCCCGAAAACGCCGGCACGGGCTTCGGCCTCGGCTTTGGCGTGACGCTGGATCCCGCGCGCACGCTGGTGCCGGGCAACGCGGGCGAATTCTTCTGGAGCGGCATCTTCGGCACGCAGTTCTTCGTCGATCCCGTGGAAGGCCTGCACATGGTGTTCATGTCACAGCTGTTCCCGTCGATGGCCTATTCGCTGCGCCCCCAGCTCAAGACTCTGATCTACGCCGCGCTGGCCGCCAGCCGCGCCTGAAAACACAACGAAGGAGAGCCCCATGTCTGACCCCATTCCCGGCGCCAAGGACCATATCGACGCCGCCCGCGTGGCGGCCGCGCATGTCGACGACATTCCCGCCGATACCGCACTGCTGCCCATCGCCCGCGTCGGCGTGATCGGCGCTGGCACCATGGGCGGGGGCATCACCATGAACTTCCTTACCGCCGGGATTCCCGTCACCATCGTGGAAATGACGCAGGAAGCGCTCGACCGGGGCGTGGCCACCATGCGCCGCAACTACGAAAACACCGTCAAGCGCGGCAAGATGGACGCCGCCCTTGCCGAAGCCGCGATGGCGCGGCTCACCCCCACGCTCGATTTCGGCGCGCTGGCCGAGGCCGACATGGTGATCGAGGCGGTGTACGAGAACATGGACGTCAAGAAGGACGTGTTCCGCCGGCTTGATGCGGTTGCAAAGCCGGGCGCGATCCTTGCCAGCAACACCAGCTATCTCGACGTGGACGAAATCGCCGCCGTCACCAGCCGCCCCGAAGCGGTGCTGGGCACGCACTTCTTCTCGCCCGCCAACGTGATGAAGCTGCTGGAGGTCGTGCGCGGCAAGGCCACGGGCAAGGCGCAGCTTGCCACGGTGATGGCGCTGGCGGTCAGGATCGGCAAGGTGCCGGTCGTCTCGGGCGTGTGCCATGGCTTCATCGGCAACCGCATGCTCAGCCCGCGCCAGCAACAGGCCAACGCGCTGATCATGGAAGGCGCGAACTACTGGGACGTGGACGACGCGCTGCTTGAATTCGGCTTCCCGATGGGGCCGTTCCAGATGGCGGACCTCGCCGGGCTGGACATCGGCTGGCACCGTGACCCTGCGCGTATCGAATCCCTGCGCGATGCGCTGTGCGCCGCCGGCCGCTGGGGCCAGAAGACGAAGAAGGGTTTCTACGACTACGACGACGCCCGCCAGCGCACGCCGTCTGACGAGACCAAGGCGCTGATCGCGCAGTGGGCCGCAAAGGAAGGAAAGCCGCAGCGCGCCATCGACAAGGACGAAATCCGCGAACGCCTGCTCTATCCGATGATCAGCGAAGGCGCGCTGATCCTTGACGAAGGCATCGCCCAGCGCGCCAGCGACATCGATACGGTGTGGCTCAACGGCTATGGCTGGCCGGCATGGACCGGCGGCCCGATGTTCTGGGCCGACCATATCGGGCTCGGCACCGTCGTTGCCGGGCTGGAAAAGCATGGGCTTCCGGTCGCCCCGTTGCTCCGCCGCAAGGCCGAGGCGGGCGAAACCTTCAACTAAGGCGCGACAGGGCGCGGGCCGGCAGGATCACCCCGCCGGCCCGCCACCATCACAGCACCAGGTCGGCCGCGCTCAGCGTGCTCACGCCGTCAAGCACGATCGCCAGTTCGGGCGCCGCATCGCCGTTGATGCTGGCAAAAAGCGTGTGGCTGGTCGCATCGAACCACACCACGCCCGCCGCCTGCCCGCTCACCGGCGCGGTGGCAGAAAAGGCAAAGGCATTGTCCGCGCCGCCCTTCACCGCGTCGATCGCGGAAAGGTCGATGCGGTCCTGCCCGGCGGTGAAATCGGTGATGTGGTCGGCGCGGCCCGGCGCCGAATCCTTCACCTCGACATAGGCGAAGACATCCGCGCCTGCGCCGCCGGTCAGAGTATCCGCGCCCTTTCCGCCGCTGATCCTGTCGTCGCCATCGCCACCCGAAAGCGCGTTCGCGCCCTTGCTGCCGATCAGCACATCGGCAAACGCGCTGCCGATCGCGTTCTCGATCCCGTTCAGCTTGTCGATGCCCGTGCCGGCGTCCGTCGTCGTGGCATTCGCAATCCCGATGCCAAGGTCGATGGTCATACCCGCCCCAGCTGCGCCATAATCGACCGTGTCAGTACCGTCGCCGCCGCCGAACGCATCGTTGCCCGCGTCGCTGCCGGCCAGAAACGTATCGTCGCCCTTGCCGCCCTTCAGATCGTCCTTGCCCGCGCCGCCCAGCAGCACGTCGTTGCCTTCGCCGCCATCGGCCGCGTCATCGCCGTCGTCGCCGAACAGCGTGTCGTTGCCCAGCCCGCCGACCAGCTTGTCGCTGCCGGCATTGCCGTGGATCGTGTCGGCGCCATCGTCGCCGCGCGCCAGGTCGTTACCGTCGCCACCGTTCAGCGCATCATCACCCGCGCCGCCGTTCAGCGCATCGTTGCCCGCGCCGCCCGACAGCGTGTCCACGCCATCGCCACCGAACAGGCGATCATCGCCCGCCTCGCCCAGCAGGTTGTCGTTGCCCGTGCCGCCATCGAGCATGTCGGCGTTCAGGCCACCGATCAGATCGTCGCTGCCGGTGCCGCCGAACATCTTGTCGTTGCCGGCGCCGCCGTCCAGAATGTCGTCCCCGGTGCCGCCGTCAAGGATGTCGTCGGCGGTATCGCCCACCAGCGAATCGTCGCCAGCCCCGCCGTCGAGCACGTCCTTGCCCGCACCGCCCAGCAGATCGTCGTTGCCGCTGTCACCGTGCAGGATGTCGGCCCCGGCGCCGCCGCTCAGGTGGTCGTCGCCCCCGCCGCCGTGCAGCACGTCCTTGCCGCCCGCGCCGGCCACGAAGTCGTCATCGTTGCCATCGCCATCCTGATCGCCCGGGATCGCGCCGTCGTCCTCGCTCGAAGGATCGTTGATCACCTTGCCGTCCAGCGTGGTGAACGTGACGGTCGAATGCTGGTAGAACGAGGCATCGTCGGTGGCATCGGGCGTCTGCACGAACACGCGCGCCTTTACATAGCTGTCGAACGTGGTCGTCAGCGTCACCGTGTGCGCCGCCGCGTCATAGCGCAGCGTCTGGTTCTTCTTCAGCGTGTCCTGCTCGAATGTGCCGTCGTGCATTTCGAACATCTGGATGGGGTCAGTGGTCGTATCGAACTTGAAGATATGCGTCATGGCGGTCCCTCCTTGCGCAATCCCCGTCCGGCCGCACAGCGGTCGAATCTCGGGGCGTTGCCCCGGCCTAACCGGGCAAAGGGACAGCTTGGCGACTTTTGTGCACGCCAGGATTTCACTCCCGGGGCTTGAGCCGACGCCGCGCAGCGCATAGCCATCCTCTCAACGGGAGAGCCACGACGATGACCGCCGACGCCACGCAAGACCAAAGTCCATATCCGCAGGAAGGCCGCGAACGGCTGATCTACCCCTCGCCCGTGGGCTGGCGCGGCACCGGCGCGGTGGACAACGAAATGGAACTGCTCGCCCGGCTGAATCCGAAAACGGTGTTCATGATGGGCGACAACCCCGCCCTGCCCCGCATGCCTGACAAGCCCGGGCTG
>JBDLVU010000124.1:0-7866 GCA_039804665.1 Pseudomonadota bacterium
TGGCCGACAAGCTGGCTGCCGAAGGCATCGGTTGCGACGTGATCGACCTGCGCACGACCAGCCCGATCGACGAGGAAGCAATCCTCGATTCGGTCGAAGTGACCGGCCGCCTGATCGTTGTCGACGAAGCCCCGCCGCGTTGCAGCCTTGGCGCCGACATCTGCGCGATGGTTGCTGAAAAGGCCTTTGCCAGCCTGAAGGCGCCGCCGCTGTCGGTGAATCCGCCGCATACCCCCATCCCGTTCGCGCGTGAGCTGGAATCTGCCTACCTCCCCTCGGTCGATAAGATCGAAGCGGCGGTGCGCAAGGTTCTGGGCTACCGCTGAGGAGCGCTTTCATGGCCGATATCCGCCCGTTCTGCATGCCCAAGTGGGGCATCGAAATGACCGAGGGCACCATCGCCGAATGGATGGTCAAGGAAGGCGAGGCCTTCAAGAAGGGCCAGACTCTCTGCCTGATCGAGACCGCCAAGATCACCAACGAGGTGGAGGCGGAATACGACGCGGTGCTCAAGCGCCTGCTCGTGCCCGCTGGCGAGGAAGCCCATCCGGTTGGCGCGCTGCTGGGCGTGTTTGCCGACGCGGACGCCACCGACGAGGAGGTTGAAGCCTTCATCGCCGGGTTCAAGCCGGCAGAGACCTCGGTTGCAGCCAAGACCGGCGGCGGCGCGGCGCCTGCCCCGGCACCGGCGGCAGCCGCCGCTGCGGCCCCTGCGGCTGCGGCCCCGGCACGCCAGCCGATCAAGATCGTGACCAACCGCCCGATCAGCCCCGAAGCGCTCAAGCTGGCCGAAGCCGAAGGCGTGAACATCGATCCCATCACGGGGTCGGGCCGCAACGGGCGCATCACCTATCAGGACGTCTATCAGGCGCTCCAGCCGGATCGCGCCGCCAGCTACAAGGGCACGGCGGCGCTGGTGGAGGACACCAACGTGTTCGCCTCCCCGCTCGCGCGGCGCCTTGCCGCGCAGCATGGAATCGACCTTTCGGCCATTGCCGGCACCGGTCCACGTGGCCGCATCAGCAAGGCCGACGTGCTGGCGCTGATGAAGCCGGCCGCGCCCGCCGGTGCGGTGTCGTTCGGTGCGCCGTTCGAACTGGTGGCCAACCAGCCCGAAGTCCAGCCGTTCGACAAGATCCGCAAGGTCGTGGCGCGCCGGCTGACCGAGGCCAAGCAGACCATCCCGCACTTCTACCTGCGCGTCTCCGCGTCGGTGGACGAGCTGATGGCGCTGCGCAAGACGGCCAACCTCGTGCTCGGCACCAAGGCATCGATCAACGACTACATCGTGAAGGCGGTGGCGGTTGCGCTGGTGAAGCACCCCGCGGTCAACGTGCAGGTGCATGGCGACAGCGTGCATGCCTTCCCGCATGCGGACGTCGCCATTGCGGTTGCCAGCCCCAAGGGTCTGGTGACGCCGATCGTCCGGCAGGCCGACCGCATGCACATCGCGCAGATCGCGGCCACCACCCGTGCGCTGATCGACAAGGCGCAGGCGGGCAAGCTGGGTTACGAGGACATGGACGGCGGCACGTTCTCCGTCTCCAACCTCGGCATGTTCGGGATCGAGCAGTTCGACGCGATCATCAACCCGCCGCAGGGCGCGATCCTGGCCGTGGGCGGGGTGAACCGCGTGGCGGTGGAAGCGCCGAACGGTGACATAGCGTTCGAAAGCCGCATCCAGTTCACCATGTCGGTGGACCATCGCGCCATCGACGGCGCGCTGGGCGCGCAGTTCCTGCAAACGCTGAAGGGCCTGCTGGAAGCACCGGAAGGTCTGTTTGCATGACACGCAAGATCCACCAACTTGGCCCGGTGGGCCAGCTGGCCTATCTGCCGCAGGATTTCGATGCTGCGGTGACGTACTGGACCCAGACGATGGGGGTCGGCCCGTTCTACATCATGGAGAACATCCAGCTGGGTGAATGCCGCTACAAAGGCGTGCCCACGGATGCGAAGTTCTCCATCGCCATCGCCTATTGGGGCGATGTGCAGATCGAGCTGATCCGCCCGGAAAACCGCGAACCGTCGATCTATACCGGCGAATACGCGGTGACCGACCAGCTGCACCACATCTGCATCTTCGTGGACTCCATCGAGGAAGCCCGCGCGGCCTGTGCCGAGGCGGGAGCCGAAATCCTTGTCGAAGGCAATGTCGGCGCGGATGGCGCGGTGATCTATGTCGATCCGGGCGCAGGCCCGGGGGGCGTGATCGAATTGCTCCAGAACATGACCGGCGCCGACGCGATCTTCCAGATGATCAAGGACGCCGGCAAGGACTGGGACGGCACCGAGCCGCTGCGCAAGCTGGGCTGAGACCTCCCGCAAGAGGGGGCACCTGAAAGAGGACTGAAGGCACATGGCAACGGCAGCATCCATTCCGGGCCATGTGCCCGCAGACCGCGTGGTCGATTTCGACCTGTTCGCCCCGCCCGGTGGCGAGGTGGATTATCACGGCGGGTGGAAAACGCTTCAGGGCGGCCCCGCGCTGGTGTGGACCACCGCCAACCACGGCCACTGGATCGCCACATCGGGCGAACTGGTGCGCCAGTTGTGGGCCGACAACGTGCGGCTTTCCAGCAAGGTGCTGACCGTCACCCCCGGCCTTGGCGAGGTGATGGACTTCATCCCGCTGCAACAGGACGGCAAGGAACACCACGACACCCGCACCGCGATCATGCGGGCGATGGCATCGCGCTTCATCGTGGCGCTGGAGCCAAAGGTGGTGGACGTGGCGCGCGAGCTGATCGCGGACATCCGGCCGAAGGGCCATTGCGATTTCATGGCCGAATTCGCCGAAATCCTGCCGCTGCACATCTTCCTGACGCTGATCGACGTGCCGGTGGAAGACCGCGCGCGGTTGCGCCCGCTGGGCGCGCAGCTGACCCGGCCGGACGGGTCGATGACGGTGGAACAGCTGCGCGATGCGGCCGACGAATACCTTGCGCCCTATATCGCAGAGCGCATGGCCAACCCGGGCGATGACCTGTTCAGCCGCATCTTCAAGGAAAAGGTGGGCGACCGCGCATGGACCGTGGACGAGGCGCGGCGGATGTGCCGCAACCTGCTGTTCGGCGGGCTGGACACGGTGGTGGCGATGGTGGGCATGATCGGCCTGCACTTTGCCCGCTTCCCGCAGGATCAGGCGCTGCTGCGCGACCGGCCCGAGCTGATCCCGCAGGCCGCGGACGAGCTGATGCGCCGTTATCCGGTGGCGAACGTGGGCCGCAACGCGGTGGAAGACATCGAGGTGGACGGCGTGACGATCCGCAAGGGCGACATCGTCTATCTGGCCAGCACGCTGCACAACCTTGACCCGGCCTGCTTTGACGAGCCGGAAAAGGTGGACTTCGAACGCGGCAGCAATCCCGTACGCAACACCACGCTGGGCGCGGGCGCGCACCGCTGCGTGGGCGCGGGGCTGGCGCGCATGGAAGTGATCGCCTTTCTGCGGGAATGGACGCAAGGGATGCCGCTGGTCCGGCTCGATCCCGAAAAGCGCGTGACCATGCGCGGCGGCGCGGTGGGCGCGTGCAACACGTTGCCGCTGGTGTGGGAAATCTGAACGCTTCGTCTGCGCGGCACAGCCGTGGTATCGTGCCCGCCTGACAAGGGGGGCGCGATGCGCACGACCGGAATCACGCTGACCGCCAGCCCCGCGATGCAGATCGCGCTGGCCGATCATCCGGCACTGGCCGGCCCGGGACCCGTGCGCCATGGCCTGTCGGCAATCGCCGTGACGTTCGATCCCGCACCCGAAGCCGGGCATTTGGCACTGACACTGGTCGAAGGGCGGCCGGCCGATGTGATCGACCTGGCGCTGGCGCTGCCGGTAGGGCCGGAACTGGCGTGGACCGGACCCGCTGGCGACCATCCGCCACTGCATCCCGGCGTCGATCTGGCGCAGGGCCTGTCGCAGTTGCTGTGGCAGGCGGTGGACCGGGTCCGCGCGCTGGCGCAGCCGGTCATCGCTGACGGCAACGCCGATGCGGTGCACGACCTGCGCGTGGCGCTGCGGCGGCTGCGCACCGGGCTTGGCCTGCTGCCAAAGGCATGGGCGGATGACGATCTGGCGGTGCTGCGCGCGGAGCTGAAGGCCGTTTCGGTGACGCTGGGCGCCTTGCGCGATTGCGACGTGACGATCGCGCGCGTGGCCGATGCGCCCGCAGCGCTGCGCGCGCATCTGGCCGGACGCCGCGCCGCGCTGCTCGCGGCAGTGCGGCCCTTGCTGGCAGGGACATCGTTCCAGCGCCTGCTGCTGTCGCTGGCCCGCTGGATCGAAACCCGTGCGCCATCCGCCCCGGCGCCGCTGGTGACGATGGCGGCAAAGCGGCTCGACCGCTGGTGGCGGCAAATCCGCCACGCCGCACGGCACATCGACCGGCTGCCGCCCGAGGACCTGCACGCCTTGCGCAAGCGGGCAAAGACGCTGCGCTATGCCACCGAAGCGCTGGGCGATGCCTTTGCCCACCATGCGAAAGCGCGGGCACGGTTCGCCAAAGGGCTGGCGCGGGTGCAGGACCACCTTGGCGCGGTGCACGACATCGATACCCCCCCGCCCGAACCCGGAACCGATGGCGATGCCATCGCGGCGGCAGGAATGGCAGCCTTGCTGCACGAGGCGCTGATGCCCGGCCCCGGGCACCGCGCGCATCATGTCCGCGCCGCGCGCAAGGCGATCCGGCGGCTAAAGCAGGACCCGCGCTGGTGGCGCGACGGCTGATCTTCCCGCCGCGCGCCACGACGGCTAGGGTGCCACGCGATGCCTACGCCCAACCCGCTCTATGCCGCGATGCCGGCCACGATCTTTGAACACATGTCCGCGCTGTGCCGCGAAACCGGCGCGATCAATCTGGGGCAAGGCTTCCCCGACGATCCGCCGCATCCGGCGCTGTCGGCAGCCGTCACGCGCGCGATGGCCGACCGTTCGCAGCAATACCCGCCGTCGCCCGGCGTGCCGGAACTGCGCGATGCGGTCGCGGCGTTTTATGGCCGCACGCAGGGCCTCGACCTGACGCGCGACCACGTGATCGTCACCTCGGGCGCTACGGAGGCTCTGGCCGCCGCGATCCTTGCGCTCGTCAGCCCGGGCGACGAAGTGCTGTTGTTCCAGCCGGCCTACGATGCCTATGCCCCGCTGGTGCGGCGCGCGGGCGCGGTGCCGGTGTTCGTCGATCTGGCGGCGCCCGGCTGGGCCTATGACCGCGCGCGGATCGAGGCGGCGATCAGCCCCCGCACGCGCGCGCTGATTCTCAATGACCCGCTCAATCCGGCGGGATCGGTCGCCAGCCCCGCTGACCTCGCCATGCTGGCCGACTTGTGCGTGACTCACGACCTTTTCGCCATCTGCGACGAGGTGTGGGAGACGGTGCGCTTCGACGGCCGGGCGCACGCTTCGCTGCTGGCGCTGCCGGGCATGGCCGCGCGGACGGTGAAGATCGGATCGGCGGGCAAGATCTTCGGCGCCACGGGCTGCAAGATCGGCTGGATGGTCGCCGCGCCGGAACTGGCGCGCGTGACCACGCGGGCGCACCAGTTCCTCACCTTCACCACCCCGCCGATGCTGCAATGGGCAGTGGCCGAAGCGCTGGCCGACGATACCGTGACCGGCGAATTGCACGCGCGCTGGGCCGAATCGCGCCGCGTGCTGAACAAGGGGCTGGCCGAAGCGGGCTTTGCCGTGCTGCCCGGCGTCGCCACGTGGTTCACATGCATCGACCTTGCCGCAACGGGCATCGCGCTGGACGACCGGACCTTCAGCGACCGCATGGTGGCCGAAGCGCGCGTCGCCTCGATCCCGGTGTCGGCGTTGTGGGAAGGCCCGGGGCCGCGCCACATCGTCCGCCTGTGCCACTGCAAGCCGCCCGCGCTGCTGGAACAGGCGCTGGTGCAGATGGCAGGGTGGAGGAACGCGCTTTAGCCCAGCCCTTCCAGCCATTCCCCGATCATCGCCCTGCCCGCCGCCACGGCACGCGCGCCATGGGCTTCGTGCGCCGCGCGCAGGCTGTCGGGCGTGTGGCCCACCGCCGCGACATCGCCGGGCGATTGTTCGATCCACGCGTCGAAGCGCGGGTCTTCGCCCATCTCGGCATGGAATTGCAGCGCCAGCAGATTGCGCCCCCGCCGGAAGGCCTGGTGGTCGTAGACGTGGCTTGAGGCGAGCAGTTCGACATTGTCCGGCAGCGTGAAGGTGTCTCCATGCCAGTGCAGCACCGGCACGTCCTGCACATGGCGCAGCGGGCCATCGGTGTCGTGGATGGTCACCGGGTGAAAGCCCACTTCCTTGGCCGGGCCTGGATGAACTTCACCGCCCAGCGCCGCCGCCATCATCTGCGCGCCAAAGCACACGCCCAGCGTCGGCCGGTCCGCCTCAAGCCGTTGCGCCAGCCGGCGCAGCTGGCAGCGAATCCACGGGTGCGCCTCGTGCTCGTAAACCCCCATCGGGCCGCCCATCATGATCAGCAGGTCGGGCGCGCGCAGGTCGAGCGTGGAAAACGCCGGGTCGCTCACATCGATGCGATCGACGTCATAGCCCGCCTGCTCGATCGGCTGGCGGAATCCGGCAACGCCTTCGTAGGGCACGTGGCGGATGATGAGGGCGGTCTTCATGAGGCTCTACCGTGGTCGGCTCGGGTGGTAAAAATCAATCGGGGAAAGTGTCAGATCCCCAGCCTTTTCCAGAAATCGTTGGCGGACAAGGCCTCTTTCTGCGCGGGCGGTTCCCCGCCCAGCCGCCACGATGGGTGCGGCAGGCGCGGTTGGGGGATGCGGGGCAGCTGTTGCGGGGACTGGGTACGCGGCATGTCGGTTCTCCTTGATCCGGAACACGAACTGGCGCGGTCGCCCAGGTCCATGCGCTTTAGCCGTTGGTGACGCGGAGCAAGCTGGCATCCATCAAAAGCCGCGGCCCGGCGCGGAAAAGCGGGAGAGGATTCGCGCCGGGCAAGATTTGTCTACCAAAACAGTTGAAACGTGTCGCTTCAGAAAAATTGAAGCGCCGACAAGTTCGCCTTCATCGCACACGAAAAGAGCCCGCGCCGTGTTTCCACGCCGCGGGCTCCGCTTTCCTCCCCAGGAAAGTTCCGTTGAGGGTCAGCGCCCGAGAGCGCTGCCAAGCCGGTGATAGAGGTGCGAGAACTTCACCGATTCGGGCTGGTCCTCGATCACCTTCAGATAGTGCAGTACTGCTTCGCGGATCAGCTTGAAGTCCTCGGTCGAGAGGACCGCGCGGGCGCGTGCCGGTTCAGACATGGTCTATCTCCTTTGGTCCTTCGGGGCGTGATTGCCGCGAATGGGGTGTTACTTAAGCAGCGAACTGGTTCATCGTGTTGGCGGCGCCGCCGGCCTTCAGCGCGGCTTCACCGGCGAAGTATTCCTTGTGATCGTCACCGATGTCGGAACCCGACATGTTCTGGTGCTTCACGCAGGCGATACCCTGGCGGATTTCCTGACGCTGCACGCCCTTGACGTAGCCGAGCATGCCCTGTTCGCCGAAGTATTCCTTGGCGAGGTTGTCGGTGCTGAGCGCGGCCGTGTGGTAGGTCGGCAGCGTGATCAGGTGGTGGAAGATGCCGGCCTGTGCCGCCGCATCGCGCTGGAAGGTGCGGATGCGTTCGTCGGCTTCGATGCCCAGCTCGGTGCCGTCATAGTCCACGCTCATCAGCTTCGCCCGGTCATAGGCAGAAACATCACGGCCCGCTTCGACCCAGGCATCGTAAACCTGCTGGCGGAAGTTCAGCGTCCAGTTGAAGCTGGGGCTGTTGTTATAGACCAGCTTGGCGTTCGGGATCACTTCGCGGATGCGGCTGACCATGCCGCCGATCTGGCCGATGTGCGGCTTTTCGGTTTCGATCCACAACAGGTCGG
>JBDLVU010000125.1:0-7771 GCA_039804665.1 Pseudomonadota bacterium
AAGGCGTCGGTGCCCAGCAGGCTGGCGCGCGGATCGTCGCGGAAGATATCGACCAGCGTGCCGGTGTCGATGGGATCGACATGCTGCGCAAACAACGGCAGCCCGCCGCGCGCCAGCCGATCGGCAATGCGGCCATAGACCGCGCGCAGACGGCGGATGGCGGTGAACAGGCCGAGCGCGCCGCCGCCCGAAGCCTCGATCAACCGGGCATAAGCGCCGGCGAGCGCGGGAATATCGCCCTTGGGCACGTCGGTGACGATGAGGACTTCGGCCTGCGCGGCATAATCGAACGGGCTTTCCGCCGCGAACAGCCGGGGCGCGACTTCAAGGTGCGGGGCGCCGCTGCGCGCGATGGCGCTGTCCCAGTCGCTGCCTTCCGAGCCGGTGCGATCGCACAGCGTAGCGCTGGTCATCATCACGCCGTGTGCGGGGGCGAGCACGACTTCGGCGAAAGGCTTCATGGGATCGAGATGGTGGCGATGCAGCCCGAAATCCCATTCGCGCCCTTCCGAGCGTTCGACGCTAAGCCAATCGACGTAATCGGGATCGGCTGGTCCGCCCAGCCGGGCAAGCAGGCCGATCCAGCCAGACAACAGGTCGCAACGCCACTGTATGGCGCCGCGTGCGCCTTCGATCCGGGCGCGGGCAGGGCCGTCCAGCCAGTCAGGCCCGTCTTGCACCAAGGCTTCCAATCGCGCGCCGAGCTTCATCAGCGGCTGGCGCAGCGCTTCCAATGCGGCCTGCGCATTCCCGGCGACTTCGACAAAGGGACCATCAAGCTGCGCGGCTTCGGTTTCGAGGCCATAGCCTGCTTCTTGCCCACCGCTTTCATCGCGGGCGTGGACGATGGCGCGGGTGGCGGCGAGCAGGTCTTCGAGCGGGCCCGAGGGCGTGCCTTCGACCACGCGGGCGAGCCAGCCTTCGCCGGGCAGCGCCTCTGCCGCTTCGCGCGCGCGTTCGATGGCGCGGGCGCCTTCCTCGTCATAACTGGCGACATCGGCAAGGCGGGCGGACAGGCCCCGGCGGCGGCCCCGGCTCTTGCCTTCGGGGCCGATCACCCAGCGGCGCAGTTCGATGGCCTCGGCCCCGGTGAGCGCGGCGGCAAAGGTGGAATCGGCGGCCTCGAACACGTGATGGCCTTCGTCGAAGACGATGCGGGTGGGGCGCTGCGCCACATCGCGGCCACGCGCGGCGTTGACCATGACGAGCGCATGGTTGGCGATGACGAGATCGGCCTCCGCGCTGGCGCGGGCGGCGCGTTCGATGAAGCACTTCCGGTAATGCGGGCAGCCGGCATAGACGCATTCGCCGCGCTGGTCGGTGAGCGCGGCGATACCGCGTTTGCGAAACAGCGTGCCGAGCCAGCCGGGCAGATCGCCGCCGATCATGTCGCCGTCCTGGCTATAGGCAGCCCAGCGTGCGACGAGTTGCGCCATGATCGCGGGGCGCCCCTGAAATCCGCCTTGCAGCGCGTCTTCCAGATTGAGCAGGCACAGGTAGTTTTCGCGCCCCTTGCGCACCACGACCGGGGGCTTGCCATCCTTCAGTTCGGGAAAGGCGCGGCGGCTTTCGCGGCGGAGCTGGCGTTGCAGCGCCTTGGTATAGGTGGAGACCCACACCGTGCCGCCGCTGCGTTCTGCCCACAGCGAGGCGGGGGCGAGGTAGCCGAAGGTCTTGCCGGTGCCGGTGCCCGCCTGCGCCAGCACCACGTGCGGCTGGCGCTGCTGCCGGCGGGGGTCGAAAACGTGGCCGGCCTCTGCTGCGAAGGCGCGCTGGGCGGGGCGTTCCTCGGCATCGGCGCCGGTGAGCACGCGCAGGCGTTCGGCGATGTCTTGCGCGGGAAGCGTGATTTGCGCCGGCTGCGGCCGGTCGGTGGCTTCCTCCCATTCGGGCAGGCGGGTGAACAGCCACTTTTCCGCGCGATCCGGCCGCGCGATGCGGGGGCCAAGCAGCGTGGCCCAGTGCCAGCGCAGGCGCACCAGCGATTGCAGCGAGGTCCACGCGCCTTCGCGTTCAGGCCAATCGGGACTGGCGCAGGTATCGAGCAGGGCGCCCGCCGCCTCTTGCAAAAAGCGGGGCACGGCATCGTCGGTGGTGGGTTCGGGCAGGCCGAGCGCGTGGGCCAGCCCCTTTGGCGTGGGCACCACGAAGCGGGCGGGATGGATGAAGGCGTAAAGTTCGAGGAGATCGAGACCGGACAGGTCCGGATAGCCCAGCCGGCTGGCGATCAACGGCGCGTTGAGCATCAGCAGCGGGGTATCGGACGTGGCCATGATCGCCTCGCCCTTGCCCACGGGGCGCGTGGACATGGGCAGGGGCGCGCGCTCCTCGCGCAGCCAGCAACCGCCGTGACTGGCGTGAATCGCGGGGATGGGCAGCGCGGGCATGGGCCGAGCAGTGAACGAAAACGGAACGGGGGGCAAGGTGGTTGGGGCGGGAGCTGGCCCATGTGCGTGGGCAGGCTGCGGGCGAGCGGGGTTCGTTTCGCCGAAATTTCGCAAGGACGGGAGCGGCGCCCTTAATCCGTGCGCGCGGCTGCCGTTCTGGCCTCTCGGGAACATGTACCGGATTCCCGTCCGGAACCCATAGTGGAGAATGGGACATGGCAGTTATCAACACCAATATCGCGGCCATTCGCGCCGCGAACGCGTCTAACAGTGCGGCCAAGCAGGCCGGGATCGCAATGGAACGCCTTTCGACCGGCAAGCGCATCAACGGCGCCAAGGACGATGCGGCGGGCCTTGCCATCACCACCACCATGACCTCGCAGATCAAGGGCATGAATCAGGGCATCCGCAACGCCAACGACGGCATCTCGTTTGCGCAGACCGCCGACGGCGCGCTGAACGAAGTGACCGCGATGCTGCAGCGCATCCGCGAACTGGCCATTCAGGCGAAGTCGGACACCTATTCGCCCGCGGACCGCACCTCGATGCAGGCCGAAGTTTCGAACCTGACGCAGCAGGTCAGCGATGTTCTGGGCAAGACCCAGTTCAACGGCAATTCGCTGTTCACCGTGGTTGGCACGACGCCCGCCGCCGATGGATCGGACGATGCCGTGTTCACCATCCAGACCGGCAGCAACACCAGCGACACCGTGGACCTTCGCAGCAAGGCTATGGACGGATCGGCGCTGTTCGGCAGCGGGCTGACCGCCTACGACCCGCTTGCGCTGACGCAGGCGCTGGACGTGACCACGCCTTCGCTGGCCGGAACCACGATGGACAACATCAACACCGCGCTCGATGCCATCAGCGTGGCGCGCGCGGAATATGGCGCGGGCCAAAACCGGCTGGAATCGGTCATCAACAACCTGACCGACAACGTGACCAACCTTTCGGACGCGCGCAGCCGCATCCTGGACACCGACTATTCGGCCGAAACCACCGCGATGGCCAAGGCGCAGATCCTGAGCCAGGCATCGACCGCGATGATCGCGCAGGCCAATCAGGCGCAGCAGAACGTGCTGTCGCTGCTGAAGTAAGCTTATCGGTAAAACTGGCCGGAACGCCCTCCCGGCCAGCCTCCACGGGAAGGCGAGGTGCTTCGTGCGCCTCGCCTTTTCGCGTTTCCGGGTTTTGCGTGCGAGGTCAGGCGCGGGTGCGCAAGGGGGCGGCGAGCGCGAGGTGGCGTTCTACGAACGGGCCGGGCGCGCGGGGTTCACCGAAGTAATAGCCTTGCGCCTTGGCGCAGCCGTGGCGGCGCAGGAACTGCGCAGCGGTGGCACTTTCCACGCCTTCGGCAATGACTTCCAGCGAGAGGTCGCGCGCCATGCGGATAAGCCCGGTAACGATCGCGCGGTCGCGGTCCGAGCCCTGCATGTCCTGCACGAAGCCGCGATCGATCTTGATCGCGTGCACCGGGAAATGGCGCAGCAGGTTCAGCGAGGCGAACCCGGTGCCGAAATCGTCGAATGACAACCGCACCCCGAGCGCGCGCAGATCGTGCAACTGGGCCAGCACATGGTCGTGCTGCGCCAGCGCGATGTTTTCGGTGAGTTCGAGCTCCAGCGCCTGCGGCGGCAGGCCGTGGCTGGCAAGCGTGCCCGCCACGACCGCGCACAGGTTGCCCCGGCGCAGTTGCGAGGCGGACAGGTTCACGCTGACCGTGAAATCGGGGTGGGCGCGGCGCCAGATGGCGGCCTGCCGGCACGCGGCATCAAGCACCCAGCACCCGGTGGCTTCGGCCAGGCTGCTGGCTTCGAGCGCGGGGAGGAAGGCGGCGGGTTCCAGCAGGCCGCGCTGCAGGTGGTTCCAGCGGATCAGCGCCTCGGCACCGGTGAGCGCGCCGCTGTCCAGCGCGAACTGCGGCTGGTAGAACAGGGTGAACTGGCCAAGGCGCAGGGCGTGGTGCAGTTCCGCCTCGAACAGGCGGCGGGCGACGGCCTCTGCGCGCATCTGCGGCAGGAACAGCGCGGTTTCGCCCCGGCCGGTGGCGCGGGCTTGCATCAGCGCAAGCTCGGCGTTGTCGAGCAGGTCTTCGGCGCGGGTGGCGTGATCGGGCGCGATGGCGATGCCGCAATGGCTGCCGAGCGCGATTTCGTGGCCGCTGGCCAGCAAGGGCGCGGCCAGCGCGGCGACGATGGCGCGGGCGATGCCGCCCAGCGCCAGTGGATCGCCATGGGGCAGGACCGCAGCGAAGGCATCGCCGCCCAACCGCGCGACGAAGGTGTCGGGCAGGGAGGTTACAGGCTGGGAGGTTTCTGGCCGGCAGGTTTCCGCCAGTCGCGTGGCTACCTGGCGCAGGACATCGTCGCCCGCGGCGTGGCCCAGCGTGTTGTTGGCTTCGGCAAAACCGGCGAGATCGACCACGATCAGGCCGGTCGGCTGGTCGCTGCCAAGACGCCCGGCAAGGTGCTCGATCAGGGAATCGCGATTGGGCAGGCCGGTGAGGCTGTCGTGGCGGGCAAGCAGGTCCAGCGTTTCGGCGGCGGGCGGGCTTGCACCCAGATCGTGGACGATCACGCCGAAGCGCAGGGCTTCGCCTTCGTGCCAGTGCGACCAGTGCAGTTCGGCCGGAAAGGCGGTGCCATCGTGGCGCAGCGCCTGAACGGGGGTGCCATCGAGCAAGGGCACCGTGCCATCGTGCGCACGGTGCAGCAGGCTGCGCACCAGCGGGCGATCCGCAGGGGCGACGAGGCGGTCGAGCGGGATGGTGGCAAGGGTTTCCGGCGGCCAGCCGAACAGCGTGGCGGCGGCCGGATTGCATGACAGCGCGCCGCCATCGGCATCGCAGGTGACGATCGCCACGGGCGAGGCATGGGCATGCGTGGGAAGCGCGACTTCGAGGCGGCGCAGCTCCATCTTGTCGGCCACAAGACGGGCGAGAGACTGGAGGTGGCCGCGTTCCTGCGCGGAAAAGCCGGGGTGCGGGTGCGGGTCGATGACGCAAAGCGCGCCGAGCGCATGGCCAGATGGCGCGCGCAGGGCAATGCCGGCGTAGAAGCGGATGACGCCGCCGGTGACGAGCGGGTTGTCGTGAAAGCGCGGGTCGAGCGCGGCGTCCTCGATCACCATGATATCGTCTTGCAACATGGCGTGCGCGCAGAAGCTGATGTCGCGCGCGTGGTCGAAATCGCCGATGCCGATGCTGGAGGCGAGGAAGACCTGCGCATCGCCGACCATGTTGACCGCCGCCGCCGGGCAATCGAACAGGCGCGCCGCCATCGCCACGATGCCATCAAGGCTGGGCAGGCCGCGCTCCGGATCGATCCGGTATTCGGCCAGCGCGCGCAAACGCCCGGCTTCGTCAGGGGATCGGTCAGGGCAGCGCAATTCGGTCTCCTTGGCGGGAAGACTAGCGGTGCGAGGGCAAAAATCCTGCCATCGAAATTATACGTACTTGCCCCAAGGGGCAACGCGCAAGGAAACGCCCCGGTCCGCGTGGGGCCGGGGCGCGAGGGAGGAGAGGATGGGCCGGCCGAGGGAGGCCGGCCATCCGGGGAGTATCGATCAGAACTTCATCGTGCCGGTGATCCAGAACGACCGCGGCTGGACCGGAACGATGTTGATCAGCTGGTTCGGGTTCGCCTGCACATCGGCCTTGGTCAGGCCCTGCCGGTCGAGCGAGCTGAGGAAGCCGCCCGAACGCGCCCACGACATGATGCCGAACTGGTTGAACACGTTGTTGACGTTCGCCTGAATCTGGAAGCGGCGCTGCGGACCGAAGCTGTAGGACGTGCCGAAATCCACCGAGTGGAAGCCGGGCAGGTACCATGCGTTGGCACGGTTGGCGGCGCGCTTTCCGGTGAAGCTGTGCGTGACGAAGACTTCCAGCCCTTCCATCGGGTGCAGCGTGGCGGTGGTGCGCGACAGGAACTTCGGGTTGTTGTCCGCGTCCCCCTTGGGCGTGGCGACGAAGGTATCGTCGTCCGGGCCGTTGGCGTTGGCGAGCCACAGGCCGAACTGCGAGGCCTTCGGATTCTGCACGGTGATCGCGGTGCGCACGTTCAGCAGCGAGCCGAAATCCGCGTCCGCATCGAGTTCGACGCCGTAGGTTTCGATCTGGCCGAACGTGGTGCGCACGTAGAGCGTGCCGTTGGCGTTCGAGAACGTTTGCGGCGAACCGACGTTCGACAGCTTCGAGTAGAACGGGAACAGCGCGACGCGGGCGTGGTCGGTGCGCAGCTTCAGGCCCACTTCAACCTGCGTGATCACCTGCGGCGTGGGGTACAGCGTGGCGATTTCATCGGGCGTGTCGATATCGGCAATGGTGCGGAAATCGGGCGCCTTCTTGCCGCGCGTGTAGCGCGCATAGGCCTGGAACTGGTTGGTGAACTGATAGTTCACCGAGCCGGTGAAGTTCCAGTAGCTGAACTTGCGCTTGGTGTAGGTGGTGGCGCCGTAGGTCTGGGCGAAGTTGTCCCACGCGGTCAGCGGATCGCCATCGTAGCCCGCGCCGCCGTTGACCGGCCCCGGACCGGCGAGGGTGAGGTTGTAGATGTCGTACTTGATGTTTTCATAGCGCACGCCGCCATCGACCGACAGCTTGTCGGTAACCTGCCATTCGTCGCCCGCGAAGAACGAGAACTGGCGCTGCGTGCCGCCATAGCCATCGCCATCAAGGATGCCGCCACCCTGGTTGGCGAAGCCCGAGGGATCGGTGATCTTCAGCACGGTGCCATCGGGCAGGGTCTGCGTGATATCGTAGACCTGCGGGCTGGGCGCGAGCGCCGAGACGCCGAGACCCGCCGCCCCGCCGCGCTGGCGCAGGCTGGAATGGCTGAAATAGGCGCCGGCGGCGAGGCTGTGGTTGCCGAGCGACGCGCTGAGCGTGAACTGGTCCTGGAAGGTGCGCGAACGGAACGCCTGGCTGAGCGCGAGCTGCGACAGGACGCCGTTCTGCAGGATCTGCTGGTTGGGCAGGTTGTTGGTGGTGACGGTGTGATCGAACCCGCTGAACGAGAAGACCTGCGCCGCGACCTGATCGGTGCCGCGCACCTTGTAGGTGGTGGTGCCGGGCATGCCGACCGTGCCGGTGAGCAGCGACAGGAAAAAGTCGTCGAGCGTGAGCGGGAAGATCAGTCCGCCGGTGCTCCAGTTCGACTTGTTTTCGGTGTAGCGGGCGCGGTTCTGAACCTTGATGCCGCCGCCGAAATCATGATCCCACGTGGCGCCGAACGACAGCGTGCGCGAATGGACGAGGTCCGAGGCGTTCCACGAACCGGCCGTGCCATCGGGGTTGGTAAAGCTGTGCGCGTTGGCGGGCGGCAGCACCGATGAGGTGTTGGTGAAGCCATCGGCAATTTGCGGGTTGTTGAAGTTGAAGGCCG
>JBDLVU010000126.1:0-7754 GCA_039804665.1 Pseudomonadota bacterium
GCCGCCGTGGTGCGCGTGCCCACTTCCTCGGCATTGGCCTTCACCTGCATGCCTTGGTAGCAGCCCGCCACGGCCACGATCAGGCCGAACACCGGCCCCTTGATCAGCCCCACCCACACATCGTGTACCGGCACCACTTCCTGGATGCGGGCAAGGAAGGTGAAAAAGGGAATGCCCAGCGAAACCGAGGCGAGGAACGCCCCGCCAACGATGCCCAGCGCGGCGGAATAGACGCCCAGCAACGGCATCATCGCCATCGTCGCCACGATGCGGGGGATCACCAGCGCTTCCATCGGCGAAACGCCGATGGTGCGCATCGCGTCCACTTCCTCGGTCAGCTTCATGGTGCCGAGCTGTGCGGAAAACGCGCTGCCCGAACGGCCCGCGACCATGATCGCGGTCATCAGGATGCCCAGTTCGCGCAAGGTCAGCCGGCCGACAAGGTTGACCGTATAGATTTCCGCGCCGAACTGGCGCAGCTGCACCGCGCCCTGCTGCGCAATCACGATGCCGACAAGGAAGCTCATCAACCCGATGATGCCAAGCGCATTGACCCCGACCAGTTCCATCTGGTGGACCAGCGCCTTGCCGCGAAAGCGCGAAGGGTGCGCGATCAGCGTGCCCAGCGCCAGCACCGCCTGCCCCAGGAAACCGACCACCTGCAAGGCGCCGTGCGCCAACCCGATCATGGTATTGCCGATCTGCTCGGGCACGCGTTCGAACACCGGCAGGCGCGGCGCCTGCACCGGCACGCGGTTATCATCGGCCTTGCTGATCGCGCCGATCAGGCGCTCCGCCTCGGGGCTGCACGAAACGATCTCGGCATTCAGGCGCTGCGACAGGTTCCACGCGGTCCACGCGCCCACCGTGTCGATCCGTGTCACGCCGGCCAGATCGATCCTGGACACCGCTTCATCGATGGCGCGCAGGCGTGGATCGACCACCCCCAGCGAGGCCACGGTCATCGGGCCGCTGAGCTTCAGCGTACCCCCATCTATCGTGAAATCGGCAAGTGCCCGCATCAGGCCCGCTTCATGCGGCAGAAAAGGCGGGGCGACAAGTGCATGGCGAGCGACATAACGCACAGCGATGCCTTGCGTATCCCGCAAATGGTTGCGGCCATGCGCGTGCAATGGCCTTCGCGGTTGCAGCCATGCGCGTGCAATGGCATGGCCCGGCGCCATGACCGAGCAGAATCCAGCAGAACTCGCCAAGACCTTCGAACCGGCCGCCATCGAGGCGCGCTGGTATGCGCATTGGGAGAAGAACAGCCTGTTCCGGCCCGAGCGCCCCGATGCGGAACCATTCACCATCGTGAACCCGCCGCCAAACGTCACCGGGTCGCTCCACATCGGCCACGCGCTGGACAACACGTTGCAGGACGTGGTGATCCGGCATGAACGCCTGAAGGGCAAGGACGCGCTGTGGGTGGTGGGCACCGACCACGCCGGGATCGCCACGCAGATGGTCGTCGAACGCCAGATGGAGGCGAAGGGCGACAAGCGCACCAACTATTCGCGCGAAGCCTTCATCGACAAAGTGTGGGAATGGAAGGCCGAGAGCGGGGGCACCATCACCGGCCAGCTGCGCCGGCTGGGCTGTTCGATGGACTGGAGCCGCGAACAGTTCACCATGGACCCGCACTTCACCCGCGCCGTGGTGAAGGTGTTCGTGGACCTGCACAAACAGGGCCTGATCTACCGCGACAAGCGGCTGGTGAACTGGGACCCCAAGCTGAAGACCGCGATTTCCGACCTTGAGGTGGAAACGCGCGAGACGCAGGGCGGCTTCTGGCACTTCAAGTACCCGCTGGCCGATGGCGTGCGCCGTGCGGACGGGCTGGACTTTATCGAGGTTGCCACCACGCGCCCCGAAACGATGCTGGCCGACATGGCCGTGGCCGTGCACCCCGAAGACCCCCGCTATCAGGCAGTGATCGGCAAGGAGATCCTCCAGCCCCTCACCGGCCGCCGCTTCCGCGTGGTGGCCGACGAGCACGCCGATCCTGAACTCGGTTCGGGCGCGGTGAAGATCACGCCGGGCCATGATTTCAACGACTTCGAAGTGGGCAAGCGCGCCGGGATCAAGGCGTCCGACATGCTCAACATGTTCGATGCCGAAGCAAAGGTGGTCCAGACCGCCGACGGCCTCGTTCCGTCCGAATATATCGGAATGGACCGCTTCGACGCGCGCAAGCTCGTCGTGGAACGGATGAAGGAAGCCGGCTTCCTCATCCCGCACGTGACGAAGGACAAGGAAGGCAACGAAGTTGCCGCCGACTTCGAGCCGCGCACCATCCAGACGCCCTATGGCGACCGCGGCGGCGTGGTGATCGAACCCTGGCTGACCGACCAGTGGTACGTCGACGCCGAAACGCTGGCCAAGGCCCCGCTCGAAGCGGTGCGCTCCGGCCAGATCGAGATCGTGCCCAAGACGTGGGAAAAGACCTTCTTCAACTGGATGGAAAACATCCAGCCGTGGTGCGTCTCGCGCCAGCTGTGGTGGGGCCACCGCATCCCCGCGTGGTATGCCGAGGACGGCAGCGTCTACGTTGCCGAGACCGAGGAAGATGCGCAGGCGCTGGCCGGCAACAAGGCGCTGACCCGCGACGAGGACGTGCTCGACACGTGGTTCTCCTCCGCGCTCTGGCCCTTCGCCACGCTCGGCTGGCCGGCCAATGAACCAGATGGCTCGGACGCGCCGCTGCTCAAGAAGCACTATCCCAACGACCTGCTGGTTTCGGGCTTCGACATCCTGTTCTTCTGGGATGCGCGCATGGCCATGCAGGGCATCCATTTCATGAAGGAAGTGCCGTGGAAGCGGCTTTACCTCCACGGCCTTGTCCGCGCGGCCGACGGCCAGAAGATGTCCAAGTCCAAGGGCAACGTGGTCGATCCGCTGGGCCTGATCGACCAGTACGGCGCCGACGCGCTGCGCTTCTTCATGTGCGCCATGGAAAGCCAGGGCCGCGACGTAAAAATGGATGAAAAGCGCGTCGAGGGCTATCGCAACTTCGCCACGAAGCTATGGAACGCCGCGCGCTTCTGCCAGTCGAACGGCATCACCGGCAGCACCAGCGTCGCGGCCCCCGCCGCCACCAGCGCGGTGAACAAGTGGATCATCGGCGAGGTCGTGGACACCGTCGCCGCGCTCGATCAGGCAATGGCCGACCTGCGCTTCGACGCCGCCGCCAACGCCATCTACCACTTCGTCTGGGACCAGTTCTGCGACTGGTACATCGAACTGGTGAAGGGCAATTTCGACGCCGAGACCAAGGCCGTCGCCGGCTGGGTGCTCGACCAGATCCTCGTCATGCTCCACCCGTTCATGCCGTTCGTGACCGAGGAACTCTGGCACGCGCTGGGGGAGCGGACCGGCGACCTGATCGTGGCGCAATGGCCCGCGCCTGCCGCCTCGGTCGATCCGGCGGCGAAACGCGAGGTCGAATGGCTGATCGCGCTCGTTTCCAACATGCGCACCGCCAAGAACGAGCTCGGCATCGCGCCGGGCGCAAAGCTCGATGCCTTCCTGCCCGATCCCAGCGCGGCCACGCGCGCGATCATCGAGGCGAACCCCGCCGCCATCGAACGCCTCGCCCGCCTGAACGGCATCCGCTTTGAAGCGGCACCGGCAGGCGCCGCGATGCAGGTGGGCGCGGGCGACGCCAACATCGTCGTTCCGCTGGAAGGCGTGGTGGACATCGCCGCCGAAAAGGCCCGTCTGGAAAAGGCCCTCGCGGTTTCCCAAAAGGAAGCCAAGAGCCTCGAAGGCCGGCTGAACAACCCCGCCTTCGTGGAAAAGGCCAAGCCCGAAGCCATCGAAAAGGCCCGCGCCGACCACGCCCACCACAGCGCCGAAGCCACCCGCCTCGGCGCGGCGTTGCAACGGCTGGGGTGATGGCAGCCCGCGCGCTTCGACAGGCCCTGCACGAGCGGAGACTGGTTCAGATCCAGTTCCCGCTCAGCCTGAACCTGTCGAGCCGCAGGCCAGCGTCAGCTAATGCCACGCGCGACACGGGGCCCGCATGACCCTCGCCCTCGCCACCACCACGCCCGGCGAACCGGAAATCTTCGCCTCCCTGCAAGGCGAAGGCCCCAGCGCCGGGCGGCCGAGCCTGTTCGTGCGCCTGTCGCGCTGCAACCTTGCCTGCACGTGGTGCGACACCGCCTATACATGGCGCTTCACGGGCGACAATCGCCCCCACCGCGATGGCACCGCGTTCGAACGCGGCGACAACCAGTTGACGCTGGCCGAGGACGACGTCGCCGCCCGTCTGCTGGCCTATCCGCAGGACCGGCTGGTCATCACCGGGGGCGAACCGTTGCTGCAAGGCGCGGCGCTGGCACGGCTGGTGGCGCTGCTGAAAGCCGCACGCCCCGCCTTGCACGTGGAGATCGAGACCAACGGCAGCGTGGCCCCGCACGCCGGCCTCGACGCGCTCGTGGACCAGTACAACGTCAGCCCCAAGCTGGCGCATTCGGGCAACCCCGCCGATCTCGCGCTAATCCCCGAACGCCTTGCCGCATGGGCGCAGGAACCGCGCGCCTTCTTCAAGTTCGTGGTCGCCACGCCCGGCGATCTTGCGGAAATCGAAGCCCTGCAACAGGCGCACGGCATCGTGCCCGAACGCCTGTTCGTGATGCCCGAAGGCACCGACAGCATGACCTTGCGCGAACGGTCGCGCTGGCTGTCCGACGCGGCGCTCGACCACGGCTGGCGCTTTACCGACCGCCTGCACATCCACCTTTACGGCGATACGCGCGGCACATGAAAAACCCTTCCTCCGCGTGGGAGGAAGGGTCATGAATTCCGGATCGACAGCCCCCGATCAGAACGGAATGTCGTCGTCCAGATCGTTGCCGAAGCCGCCGCTGGGTGCGCCGCCGCCAAAGCCGCCACCGCCACCGCCGCCGCCGCCGCCCTGCGAACCACCGCCAAAGCCGCCGCCGCCGCCCGAACGCTGGCCGCCGCCAAAGCCGCCACCGCCGCCGGCACCGCCGCCACCGGGCGCGCCGTCCAGCATGGTCAGCACCGCGCCGGGGCCTTGCAGCACGACTTCGGTGGAATAACGGTCATTGCCGCTCTGGTCCTGCCACTTGCGGGTGCGCAGCTGGCCTTCGATGTAGACCTTGCTGCCCTTGCGCAGAAAGCGTTCGGCCACGCCCGCCAGACCTTCGGAAAAGATCGCCACGCTGTGCCATTCTGTGCGTTCCTGGCGGTCGCCGGTGTTGCGGTCCTTCCACGATTCCGAAGTGGCGATGCGCAGGTTGCAAACCTTTCCGCCGTTCTGGAAAGATTTCACTTCGGGATCGGCGCCGAGATTGCCGACCAGAATGACCTTGTTGACGCTGCCTGCCATCGAATCGCATCCCTGAAAGAAGAGAGGTTTCGGTAAGCGGCGCGGCGCCCGACCTCAAGCCGGGAGCGACCAGTTATCCCAAGCCCAGCGCCACCGCGATCCAGTATGTCGCGCCGGCAAACACGTAGGCCAGCGCGAACAGATACCCGAGCATAAAGCCCGGCCACTTCCAGCCGTTGGTTTCGCGCCGTGTGACGGCGATGGTCGACATGCACTGCGGCGCAAACACGAACCATGCAAGAAACGCCAGCGCGGTGGCAAGGCTCCAGTGGCTTTTCAGCTGCGCCGCAAGGCCGGTGGCCTGCGCCGCATCGTCGCTGGCGCCCACGGCATAGGTCGTCGCCAGCGAGCTGACCGCCACTTCGCGCGCGGCCATCGCCGGGATCAGCGCCAGCGCAATATCGCGGTTGAAGCCTATGGGTTCGATCACCACGGCAAGGCCATTGGCGATGTGCCCGGCGATCGAGGCGTTGACCTGATCCTGCCCGGCTTCGGCACGCGGAAAGTTCAGCAGCAGCCACAGCGCCACGGTGACGGTAAAGATCATCGTGCCCGCGCGGCGCAGGAATATCCACGCGCGCTGGAACAGGCCGAGCGCCAGATCCTTCACCGTGGGCAGCTGGTACTTGGGCAGTTCCATGATGAAGCCCGACGCCGCGCCCTTCGTCACCGAGCGGCGCAGCACCAGCGCCACCACCATCGCCCCCACGATCCCCGCCACATACAGCGCAAACAGCACAAGCCCCTGCAGGCCCATCAACTTCAGGCCCATCGGCCCCACCTGCCGGTTGGGAATGAACGCGGCGATGATCACCGCATACACGGGCAGCCGCGCCGAACAGGTCATCATCGGCGCGATCAGGATCGTGGTCAGCCGGTCCTTGGGGTCCGTGATGCTGCGCGTGGACATGATGCCCGGCACCGCGCAGGCAAAGCTCGACAGCAACGGAATGAAGCTGCGGCCCGAAAGGCCCACGCCCGCCATCAGCCGGTCCATCAGGAACGCGGCACGGGCCATGTATCCGGTCGCCTCCATCGTCAGGATGAAGAAGAACAGGATCAGGATCTGCGGCAGGAACACCACCACCGACCCCACGCCGGCGATCACGCCATCGGTCAGCAGGTCGCGCGCCAGCGACGGCGCCAGCGCCCCACGCACCATGTTGCCCAGCGCGGTCATCGCGCCATCGAGCGCGTCCTGAAACGGCGTGGCCCAGCTGAACACCGCCTGGAACACCACGAACAGCAGCGCAAACAGGATCGGCGGCCCGGCCATCGGGTGCAGCAGCACCTTATCCATGCGCGCGTGAATGCGGTGCTTGCGCGTTTCCGAAAGGATCGCGGCGTGCGCCATTTCATGCGCCAGCATCCGCCGTTCGGGCAGCATCACGTGCGGCCGATGCACCGGCACCGCATCGCCCACGCGGTCGCGCGCATCGGCCACGGCCTGCGCCAGCTCGATCAACCCCCGCCGACGCACGGCCACGGTGGGGATCACCGGCACGCCCAGCGCGGCGGAAAGCGCCGCCGGATCGAGCACCAGCCCATCGCGTTCAGCCAGGTCGACCATGTTGAGCGCGACCACGGTGGGCCGCCCAAGTTCAAGCACTTCCTGCGCGAACACCAGATGTTGTTCGAGGTTCGACGAATCGAGCACGATCACCAGCACGTCGGGCTGCACCTGCCCGTGCTGTTCGCCCATGATGACCTTGCGGGTCACTTCCTCGTCGGGACTCGTCGCGTTGAGGCCATAGGAGCCGGGCAGATCGACCAGTTCCATCGGCTCGCCACTGGGCAGCAACAGGCGGCCCGCCTTGCGCTCCACGGTCACGCCGGGATAATTGGCGATCTTCTGCCGCGCGCCGGTCAGCGCGTTGAACAGCGCGCTCTTGCCCGCATTCGGATTGCCGACCAGCGCGGCAACGCACGGCCCACGCGTCATGCCGCCACCTCTGCCAGCATCTCGACCGTCATCGCCCGCGCATGGACGCGGCGCAGCGCCACGGTCATCCGCCCGATCTCCACCGCCAGCGGATCACGCGTGAAAAACACGCCGCGATAGGCCAGCGTCACCCGCGCGCCTTCATCCAGCCCCAGCGCGCGCAGACGCTGCGCCTCTTCGGGCACGAGCGCGTCCCAATCGATCGCGGTAATCCGCGCCGGGGCGCCAAGGGGGATCTGGTCAAGCGTCACGCCTCCGGCGCTGCCATAGCCGCGCGCCATTTGCAAGTCATTCGCAACAACTTGATGTATGTCAATTTTGTCAGGTGCGGCTTCCACATCCGTGGAAGCCTTGCGGTACCGGCCCGCTCCCCCGCCCGGCCACCCACGAGAGTACCCTGAATGGGTAGCCCAAAAACGTTCAGGCGCGGGGGAGCGGGCCGGTGCCGCAAGG
>JBDLVU010000127.1:0-7706 GCA_039804665.1 Pseudomonadota bacterium
GCAGCGCATCGAATTCATCCGATTCGACATCATCGAGCGCCATGTCGACGGTGACGCTTTCGCCCCACTCGCCGTGATTCCAGCCCTTGATGCTGCCGGACTTGGGGCTGGCGACGACCGTTTCGATGCCGGCGGCCTCCAGGATTTTCTTCGGTTCGATCAGTTCGGACTGTTCGAAACCGTCGGTTGCGAGAATGAGCACGCGCTTGGCCATGACGAATCTCCGGGTGGGAGGAAAAAAGGACCGTCCGGCGCGACAATGAGCGGTGGATGTGACAGTTCCGGAGGTTCCCCACGGCTCGCCAGGTTGCTAGGACGTTCCGGCCATGCCGACTTACACCACAGAACCCGATCCGTTCGACGCAATCGTCGATGCCCCGTTCGATTCCGCGCTGTCGGAACGATATCTGGTCTATGCGCTCAGCACGATCACCGCGCGGTCGCTGCCGGACCTGCGCGACGGGTTGAAGCCGGTGCACCGCCGGCTGTTGTGGGCCATGCGCCAGTTGAAGCTGGACCCGACCGGCGCGTTCAAGAAATCGGCGCGCGTGGTGGGCGACGTGATCGGCAAGTATCACCCGCATGGCGATGCCTCGGTCTATGACGCGATGGTCCGCCTCGCGCAGGATTTTGCGCTGCGCTATCCGCTGGTCGAAGGGCAGGGCAACTTTGGCAATATCGATGGCGATAACGCGGCGGCCTATCGCTATACCGAAGCGCGCCTGACGAAGACCGCGATCCGCCTGATGGCGGGGCTGGACGAAGGCACGGTGGATTTCCACCCGACCTACAACGGGGAAGAGGAAGAGCCGGAAATCTTCCCCGGCCTGTTCCCCAATCTGCTTGCCAACGGATCCAGCGGCATCGCCGTGGGCATGGCCACCAACATTCCCAGCCACAACGTGGCCGAGATCGTGGATGCCACGCTGCTGCTGATCGACAATCCGGCGGTGGAACATGCGCAGCTGATGGAGGTGTTCCACGGGCCGGACTTCGCCACCGGCGGCGTGGTGGTGGACAGCGCGGCGGCGATTTCGGCCGCGTATGAAAGCGGCAAGGGCGCGATCCGCGTGCGCGGGCGCTTTTCCACGGGCCGCGACGAAGCGGGGGCGTGGGAAGAAAGCGGCATCGAGAAGCTGGGCAGCGGCCAGTGGCAGCTGGTCGTCTCGGAAATTCCCTATCAGGTGCCCAAGGGCAAGCTGATCGAACAGATCGCCGCGCTGATCGCGGACAAGAAGCTGCCGATTCTGGAAGACGTGCGCGACGAGAGCGACGAGCAGATCCGCATCGTGCTGGTGCCCAAGAGCCGCAATGTCGATCCCGACCTGCTCAAGGAATCGCTGTTTCGCCTGACCGATCTTGAAACGCGCTTCGGCCTCAACCTCAACGTGCTGGATGCGCATCGCACGCCGGGCGTGCTGGGGCTGAAGCTGTTGTTGCAGGAATGGGTGATCAGCCAGATCGACATCCTGCTGCGCCGTTCGCGCCACCGGCTGGAAAAGATCGCGGGCCGGCTCGAACTGCTCGAAGGCTATATCATCGCCTACCTCAACCTCGACCGGATCATCGAGATCATCCGGACCGAGGACGAGCCCAAGCCGATCATGATGGCCGAGTTCGACCTGACCGACCGGCAGGCCGAGGCGATCCTCAACATGCGGCTGCGGTCCTTGCGCAAGCTTGAGGAAATGGAACTGCGCAAGGAGCGCGACGCGCTGCTGGCCGAACAGGACGAATTGCAGAAGCTGCTCGACAGCCCGGCGCGCCAGCGCACCCGGCTGAAGCGCGACCTGGCATCGCTGCGCAAGGAATATGCCGAGGATACCGATCTCGGCCGCCGCCGCACCACGCTGGCCGAAGCCGCGCCGACGCGCGAATTCAACATGGACGCGATGATCGAGAAGGAGCCGGTGACGGTGATCCTTTCGCAGCGCGGGTGGGTGCGCGCGGCCAAGGGGCATCTGCCGCTGGACGGGGATTTCAAGTTCAAGGAAGGCGATGGCCCGGCCTTCGCCTTTCACGCGCAAACCACCGACAAGCTGCTGGTGGCGGTGGACAATGGCCGGTTCTACACCGTGGGGGCCGACAAGCTGCCCGGCGCGCGCGGCTTTGGCGAACCGATCCGTACGATGGTGGACATCGATTCGGATGCGCACATCGTCAGCGTGGTGACCTACAAGCCCAAGGGCCAGCTGCTGCTGGCCGCGAACACCGGGCGTGGCTTTGCCGCCGAGATGGATGAACTGCTGGCCGAAACCCGCAAGGGGCGCGGCGTGGTTTCGACCAAGCCCGGCGTCAAATTGCAGGTGGTGCGCGAAATCGCGCCCGAGCACGATCACGTGGCCGTGGTGGGCGAGAACCGCAAGCTGGTGATCTTTGCGCTCAATGAAGTGCCGGTGCTGGGCAAGGGGCAGGGCGTGACCTTGCAGCGCTACAAGGATGGGGGGCTGTCCGACGCGATCACGCTGAAGCTGGAAGACGGCCTTTCGTGGGCGATGGGTGGCGATACCGGCCGCACGCGGACCGAAAAGGACCTGATGATGTGGAAGGTGGCGCGCGGTGCCGCCGGCCGGCTGCCGCCGACAGGCTTCCCGCGCGACAACAGGTTCTAACGCGCCGAGGCGAGCGCGGGCAGCGTATCGGGCGTCAGCACCTGCGGCAGTTTTTGCGGGGTGGCGGCGCCGGCTGGATACCACAGGTATAGCGGCACGCCGGCCGCGCCCTGCGTTTCAAGGAACGCGGTGATTGCGGCATCGCGCCGCGTCCAGTCGCCTACCAGAACCTGAACGCCCGCCTTGGCAAAGGCATCGCGGGTGGCGTCGGTTTCGATCGCCACGCCTTCGTTCACCTTGCACGAAAGGCACCAGTCGGCGGTGAAATAGAGGAACACCGGTTTGCCGGAGCCCCGCGCCTGCGCCAGCGCGGCGGCGGAATAGGGGCGGGCGCCGGGGAGGCTCGATCCGTCGGTCTTCTCCCCTGATGCGGGGGGCAGGCCGATCACGCCGCCGATTGCGATCAGCGTTGCGATGGCGGCCAGCAAGGTCACCCGCTGGCCCTTGCGCTGCGTCACGCCGATGGCGGCCAGCGCGCTTGCGAACAGCACCGCGATGGCGGCAAGGCAGGCGAGGTAGCGGTCGCCGCCCAGCCGCCAGCTGAGCCAGCCGAGCGCGAGGACGGTCAGCGCCATCGGCACGGCCATGACGTGGCGGAAGGTCTGCATCCATGCGCCGGGCCTGGGCAGCAGGCGGCGCAGCGCGGGGACGAAGCCCAGCAACAGGAACGGCAGCGCAAGGCCTACGCCCAGCGCGGCGAACACCGCCAGCGCCGCCCATGCCGGCAGCACCAGCGCCGCGCCCATTGCCGCTGCCATGAACGGCCCCGTGCAGGGCGTGGCGATGAACGCCGCCAGAAGCCCGGTGCCGAACGCGCCCATGCTGCCCGCGCCCCGCTCAAGCGAAAGGCCGGGCAGTTCGAACAGCCCTGCAAAGTTAGCGGCGATCGCCACCGCCAGCAGCAACAGCACCGCCACCACGCCGGGGTCCTGCAACTGGAAAGCCCAGCCCACCTGTTCGCCCGCTGCGCGCAAGCCCAGCATCGCGGCGCCAAGGCCAAGGCAGGCCAGCGCCACGCCTGCGGTATACGCCAGCGCCTCGTGATGCGCGTTTTCCGCATTGCCGCGCGCCAGCGCCAGCGCCTTCAGGCTGAGGATCGGAAACACGCAGGGCATCACGTTGAGCACAAGGCCCCCTGCCAGCGCGCCCAGCACCGCGAGCCATAACGTGGCAAGGCTGAAGGTCGCGCCGCCGCCGGCAATCGGCGTGCCACCATCGGGCACCGGTCCTGCGCGCGCCACAAGCTGGATACCGCCCGCATCGCCGCCCAGCGAAAGGACGCCCGCCAGCATCGTCGGCTGTTCGGCCGAAGGCACCTTGGCGCGGGGCAGGTCCACGATCAGCGTGTCACCGTTGCGGCGGAAGGCTTGCGGCGCGGCATAGTCCACCAGCCCTTCGGCGCTGACGAAGAAGTGCGGTGCCTCCACTTTTGCGGTGGCGGGAAACGGGATCGCCAGCCGCCAGCCGCTGGAGGTCGCGGTGAACGTGCCCGGCCGGTCGAGCGGAGCGGGCAGCGCGGCGTGCCATGCGGCAAAGCGCGGGTCTGCCGGGCCGCTGCCCACGGTAACGCTGCCTGCAAGCTCCGCCTGTTCGGGCACGCAGATCGATTCGGTGCAGGCCAGCCATTGCGCCTTCGCGCTGATCGGAACGGTGGTGCCGGGCGTGGCATCGGCAGGCAGCGTGAACGGGATCAGCACCGCGAAATCGTGTTCGTACACGTGGTTCATCAGGCCGGAAACGAGCAGCGTCTGCGGCACGGGAAACCGCATGGTGCCAACTTTCGCGTCCTCGGGCAGCGTCCAGTCGAGCGTGGGCGGCAGGCCGGCATCCCCCGGATTCTGCCAGTATCCGTGCCAGCCCTTGTCCGGCTGCATCAGCAGCGCCAGCATCACCGTTTCGCCCGGCCGGCCCGGCCGTTCGGCCAGCAGCGAAGCGCGGATGTGCGGCGATGCCCCTTGTGCGTGCGATGGTGCGGAAAAAAGCAGTGCCAGCAATGCCGCCGTCACAATTGCGGCTATGGTGCGAAACACTGCAATTCCGGGAACTTGAGTACCCTTCACGCGCATGGCCTGCCCTTTGGCCCCTCTTGCACCCGATGTGCGACAGGGCCATCAGCCGCTTACTGGGGCGGCAAGGTCAAGTCCAGCGCACGGCCCCAAGGAGCACAGGCCTTTCATGTCGATCCGTCGCACCCCCATCGCCTTTGGCACCCTCCTGCTCGCCACGCTGGCACTTCCGATAGCAACCGCACAGGCTGCTCCGCGCAAACCGCAGGCGGTGCAAGCGCCGGCGCAGGTTGCGCCGAAGGGCTCGCCGCGCCTTGTCGTCGCGATTGCGGTCGACCAGTTCTCGGCCGATCTCTTCGCGCAATACCGCTCGCACTACACCGGCGGTCTTGCGCGGCTGGCGACGGGCGGGGTGTTCCCTGCGGGCTACCAGAGCCACGCCGCCACCGAGACTTGCCCCGGCCATTCGACCATCCTTACCGGCATGCGCCCGGCGCACACCGGCATCATCGCCAATACCTGGATCGACCAGTCCGTGGGTCGCGCCAAGAAGACCGTCTATTGCGCGGAAGACGAAACGCAGGCCGCTGCCGATCCCAAGGACTATGTTGCCTCGGTCTCGCACCTGCTGGTCCCGACGCTGGGCGAACGGGTGAAGCAGCATTGGCCGGCCAGCCGCAACGTGGCCGTATCGGGCAAGGATCGCGCCGCGTTGATGATGGGCGGTCATCAGATCGATCAGGTCTATTGGTGGAAGGGCAAGGGCTTCACCACGCTTGAAGGCCGCTCGCTTGCCCCGCAGGCGCAGGCCGAGAACGCCGCGCTGGCCAAGGTGCTGGACGCTGGCGCCCCCGCCATGCCGCTGCCGGCATGGTGCGCGGGGATGGATCGCGCGATCCCGCTGGGCGGCGATGCCGCGCCCGCGCCCAGCGTGGGCAGCCTCAGCCCGGCGACCGACACCAGCGGCGGGGCATTCAGCGTGGGAACCGGCCGTTTTGGGCTGAAGGCGGGTGACGCCAACGCATTCCGCGCTTCGCCCCGGCTCGACCGCGCCACGCTCGACCTGGCGACCGAACTCGTCGATTCGATGAAGCTTGGCCAGCAGGCGGCGCCCGATGTGCTGGCGGTCAGCCTTTCGGCCACAGACTATATCGGCCACGCCACCGGCACCGAAGGCGCCGAGATGTGCATCCAGATGCAACAGCTCGATCTTGCGCTGGGCGATTTCTTCAAGGCACTGGACCAGCGCCACATCGATTATGCGGTGGTTCTGACGGCGGATCACGGCGGGTTCGACCTGCCCGAACGCCTGCGCGAACAGGGCCTGCCGCAGGCCGCGCGCGTGGGTGCCGCGCTGCAGCCCGATGCGCTTTCCACCGCCGTGGGGACGCAGCTGGGGCTGGAGCCCAAGGGCCTGATCCTGTCCGACGGCGCGTTTGGCGATTACTGGATCCGGCGTGACCTGCCCGCCATGGACAAGGCGCGGGTGATCGCGGCGGTGAAGGCGCAACTGACGGGCAACGATCAGGTGGCCGCCGTGTTCGCGGCCGACGAAATCGCCGCCGCGCCGATGCCCGCCGGTTCGCCCGAAACGTGGACGCTGCTCCAGCGCGCGCGGGCTTCTTTCTATGCGCCGCGCTCGGGCGATTTCCTCGTGCTGCTGAAGCGCGGCGTGGTGCCGATCCCGCGCCCTGCGCCGGGCATCGTGGCCACCCACGGATCGCCCTGGGATTATGACCGCCGCGTGCCGATCCTGTTCTGGCGGGCCGGGATGACGGGCTTCGAACAGCCCAGCGCGATTGAAACGGTGGACATTGCCCCCACTCTCGCCGCATTGATCGGCCTCAATGTGCCGGAGGGGACTTTCGATGGAAGGTGCCTCGATCTCGATGCCGGACCGGGCACGACCTGTGGAGCCAAGCCTTGACGCAAAGCCATACTGCGGACGTTCTGATCATCGGTGGCGGGCTGGTCGGCATGACCACCGCCATCGGCCTTGCGCGCGAAGGCATTTCAAGCGTGGTGGTCGACAGTTCCGATCCCGCTGCGCAAACCGCCCAGGGGTTTGATGGCCGCGCCTCGGCGATCTCCACCGCCAGCTGGAACCTCTACGTCAACCTTGGCATGGGCGAAGACCTCGCCGCCAAGGGTTGCCCCATCGATTCGATCGCGGTCACCGATGGAATGAAGCCCGGCCGCATCGATTTCCGCCCCGGCGCGGACAATGGGGAAGGCGAAGCGGCGCTCGGCCGCATGTATGCCAACCGCGACCTGCGCATCGCGATGTATGCCGCCGCCGCGCGCGAACAGGCGATCACCTTTCTGACCAATGCCCGCGTCGCCACGCGTGAACGCGACGCGCATGGCGTGACCGTGACGCTGGAAGACGGCGCGGTTCTCAAGGGCCGTTTGCTGGTCGCTGCTGAAGGGCGGCAAAGCCCGACGCGCGACGAGGCCGGCTTCACGCCTGCGCGCTGGGATTATGGCCACCGCGCCATCATCACCGGGCTTTATCACGAAAAGCCGCACGACAATGTGGCGTGGGAAATCTTCTATCCCGCAGGCCCTTTCGCGCTTCTGCCGCTGCTGGACGATGAAGGCCGCCACCGTTCCGCGCTGGTGTGGACCGTGGCGGAAAAGGATGCGTCCGGCGTTCTGGCGTTGCCGGATCGCGCGTTCCTGTCCGAAGTTGAAAAGCGGATGAACGGCATCTTCGGCAAGATCGAACTTGCCAGCCCGCGTTCGTCCTACCCTCTCAATTTTCACCACACGGCCAGGATCGTCGACACCCGCCTCGCGCTGGTGGGCGATGCCGCGCACGGGATGCATCCCATCGCGGGTCAAGGCCTCAACGTTGGCCTGCGCGATGTGGCCGCGCTGGTGGAAGTGCTGGCCGATGGCATGAGGCTGGGGCTGGATGTGGGCGATGCGCAACTGCTCGCGCGCTATGAACGCTGGCGCGCGGTCGATACCTTCATGGTCGCGGGCGCCACCGACGTGCTGACCCGCCTGTTCGGCATTCCCGGCCGCATTCCCTCGGCCATCCGGCGCCTTGGCATGGCCGGCGTGCAGCGCATGCCCACGCTGA
>JBDLVU010000128.1:0-7611 GCA_039804665.1 Pseudomonadota bacterium
GGCGCAGGTCGGCGCACAGGCGGCGCACCACGGCCGATCCCACCATGCCCCGGTGTCCGGCCACGTAAATGCAGCTTGTTTTATTCATGATAGGAAGGCGTATCGAAACCCTTGGACTGCGTGAGGCGGTCGCGCTGCGCCAGCAACCGAAGACGGCGCTTATCGGTCTCTCTGCGCCAAGAGGCGCAACCGGAGGGCATTCAGCCGGATGAACCCGGCCGCGTCCTTCTGGTCATAAGCGCCGGCATCGTCCTCGAAGGTGACGTGGCGTTCGGAATAGAGGCTGTCGGGCGACTTGCGGCCGACCACCGAAGCGCTGCCCTTGTAGAGCTTCAGCCGCACGGTGCCGTTCACGCGTTCCTGGCTGTGGTCGATCGCGGCCTGCAGCATCTCGCGCTCGGGCGCGAACCAGAAGCCGTTGTAGATCAGCTCGGCATACTTGGGCATCAGCTCGTCCTTGAGGTGCGCGGCACCCCGGTCGAGCGTGATGGATTCGATGCCGCGATGCGCGCGGGCATAGATTTCGCCGCCCGGCGTTTCGTACATGCCGCGGCTCTTCATGCCCACGAAGCGGTTCTCGACGAGGTCCAGCCGGCCGATGCCGTGCTTGCGGCCCAGTTCATTCAGCGCGGTCAGCAGCGTGGCGGGGCTCATGCCCACGCCGTTCAGCGCCACGCCATCGCCCTTTTCAAAGTCGATAGTGATGTATTCGGGCGCGTCTGGCGCGTCTTCCGGGTTCACCGTGCGCGAATAGACGTAGTCCGGCGTTTCCTGCCACGGATCTTCCAGAACCTTGCCTTCCGACGAGGTGTGCAGAAGGTTGGCGTCGGTGCTGAACGGGCTTTCGCCGCGCTTGTCCTTGGGCACGGGGATCTGGTGCTGTTCGGCCCACGCGATCAGCGCGGTACGGCTGGTCAGGTCCCATTCGCGCCACGGCGCGATCACCTTGATCGAAGGGTCGAGCGCATAGGCGGAGAGTTCGAAGCGGACCTGGTCGTTGCCCTTGCCGGTGGCACCGTGGGCGACGGCGTCGGCGCCGGTCTCGCGGGCGATCTCGATCAGGCGCTTGGAGATCAGCGGCCGTGCGATCGAGGTGCCGAGCAGGTAATCGCCTTCATAGCGGGCATTGGCGCGCATCATCGGGAACACGAAGTCGCGCACGAATTCCTCGCGCAGGTCGTCGATGTAGATGTGCTCGGGCTTCACGCCCATCATCACGGCCTTTTCGCGCGCCGGGGTCAGTTCCTCGCCCTGGCCGAGATCGGCGGTGAAGGTCACCACTTCGCAGTTGTAGGTGACCTGAAGCCACTTGAGGATGACGGAGGTATCGAGCCCGCCGGAGTAGGCGAGGACGACACGCTTGATATCGGACATGGGCGACTCCCGTGAATTTCGCGCCTGAATTTCGCGGGGCGCGCGTAACAGGCACGCGCCGGGGGTGCAACCTATCCCGGCAACGCGGCGCGCATTGGGATGCGCCCGTTGCCGTACGGCCCATGGGCATGGGCCGCTTCAGGCATGAAACACATAAGCCCTTCCGGCCCCCTGCCAGAGGTTTAGGTCCCGCGGAACAGCGAACCCGCGCGGACGTCCGGCAAGGGGGGCAGCAGGGGACGCCGTTTTTCGGCGCTGGCTTATCGTGCGACCACTTGACTCATTTCCCGTTCGCGAATGCACCTCCAACAAACGGAGCTGCATCAGGGTCGGCGGGTCGAGGATATGGATTCCCCGACGGATAGCAGATGCCAGGACTACCCACGCCCTTGGCACCCCTCCGGAGCTATGGCCAATCCGCCTTTCGCGAAAGCCAGTAAGACATTGATTCTCTCCAAAACGCATTGGACTTGGGTGCCTAGAGGGCCATGGAGATTGCCTAAGGTCATCTCCAGTTTGCTGGAGATCGGATGGATATTCTGGCCAATTTGGCGGAGATGGCCTCCGGAAACATTGATGATCCGGGAAACATTGGTCCGATGCGGTGATTTTCGTTTCGCGACAAATCTCCGATCCGGATGTGAATGCCAAATTGGTCGCACTTGGGGGTGCAGCGGGAAAGCCACGGTGCAAGAATGGAACCATCATGGTGTCCGTTCTGGAAAATTCGTCCGACAATACGACCGCTGTCCGGCTGACGCAGCGTCAGTCCGATTGCATCGCGCTGGTGGCACGCGGGTTCAGTTCAAAGGAGATCGCGCGCGAACTCGGCATATCGCCCTCCACGGTGGACAACCACGTGGCCAGCGCCATGCACCTGTTCGGTTTCTCCAGCCGCGCCGCCATCGGCCGCTGGTATCTCGATTATCGCGAATCGGCGACCACCGCCGAAGTGGTGGGTGAGGCCGCAGCCGTGACGGAAAGTTCCGACAGCCAATCCTACTTCAGGGTGGCGATCCCCACTTTGGGGGGGATTCGCAATTCCCTTTCGATGAAGGAAAGGCTTTTCGCGATCGGGCAGGTGATGATCGTTGCGACAATGGTGACATCTGCGGCTGCTTCGTTTGTTCTTGGTTTGATCTTTTTCCTGAAGCTGGCTATCTGACTTGTATAATCATGGTCCCTGGTGCCGAACTCCTCCCACAAGATCGGAGCAAGTCCATGATCAATCTTCGTGAATCGTCCGCCCGCCTCGTTGCTGGCGATGCCCAGGAAATGGGCGGAATGATCGATCGCGCGCTGTTGCAGCAGATGCGCCTGGCGACCAGCTTCATCGAGGCGAGCAGCGAGAGCAAGCTGGCCATGCCGCTGACCCAGCCGGCGCTGGCCGAACTGGCCGGCGGCCTGAACGCGCTGGTCGAAGGCCGTTCGCGCATCGCCGCTTCGGTGCGGGAGATGAACCGCCTGCTCAAGCACAGCAACCTCGCCGAAACCGCGTTTGGTTGCCCCAACGGCCTGTACATGACACTTTCGCCGGCGCGGGACGCGGTTCCCGGCCCCGAAGGCGTTCCGGCGTTCTGATCGAATGGTGACGATCAGCCTCGCGGTTTTTGCGCTTTTCTGGCTGATCGTCGCCAGTAATTCCGTGGTGGCGCTCGCTTTCGGTCGCAGGGCCGAGCGAGCGTTCGCCCTGCTGCTTCTGGGCAGCTCGATGATCAGCACGCTTGCGCAACAGCTCACGGGCAAAGTGGAAATGGGTACGGCGGCGGCCTTTGCATCGGACTGGGCCATCCTTGCTGTCGTCTGGGTTCTGGCACTGCGGTCCGACAGATTTTGGCCCGTCTGGTTCGCCGGTTTCCAGACGCTCGCAATTGCCAACCAGTTGCTGGCGATGAGCGAGATCGGCCTGCGCTATCGCTTTCTTGCCAACATGTCCGCGCTATGGGCGCTGCCCGCCATGGTTATCATGGCGTGGGGCACGGTGCTCGACCACCGGCGCGAGCGCAGGAGCGCGCCCGCGACGTGATTTCTCCGGTCAGGCCGATTGGCCGCGAAGGGGCACCACGTTCGCCGGATCGCTGCGCGCGGCGGCATACCGCCTTTCCTCGTGGCCGATGTAATCGCGCGTGATCGGCACGGCATCGCGGTCGCGCACCAGCTGGAGCTGGAAGTTGACGAGATCGCCGTGTTCGAACGCGGTCGCCGCGCCCGCCAGATAATACAACCACATGCGATAAAAGCGCGCGTCGAACAGCTCGATGATCCGCGCTTCCTCGGCCACGCAGCGGCGATACCATTCGCGCAGCGTCATGCCGTAGTGCCGGCGCAGGATCTCGCAATCGGCCAGCATCAGCTTCTTGGGTTCCAGCGCCTCCATCGTTTCGCTGAGCGAGGGGATGTAGCCGCCGGGGAAGATGTACTTGCGCGTGAAATCGTCGGTCACGGTCGGCGGGCCGGCGCGGCCGATGGTGTGCAGCAGCATCACCCCTTCGGCCGCCAGCAGGTCGTGGCACTTGTGGAAGAATGTGCTGAACTGCGGCACGCCGACGTGTTCGAACATGCCGACCGACACGATGCGGTCGAACTTGCCCTCCATGTCGCGATAGTCGGTCAGGCCGAAGGTGACGCGGCCGGACACGCCTTCGCGGTTGGCCCATTCGCGGGCGTAGCCGATCTGTTCGGTGCTGAGCGAAATGCCGTGCACCTCCACGCCGGTGGTGCGGTGCAGGTGCAGCGCCAGCCCGCCCCAGCCGCAGCCGATATCCAGCACCCGCATCCCCGGCTTCAGTGCCAGCTTGGCCGCGATGTGGTCCATCTTGGCTACCTGCGCCTCTTCCAGCGTGGTCACCCCGTTTGGCCAATAGGCGCAGGAATACTGACGGTTGGAATCGAGAAACAGGTCATAGAGCCGGTCATCGAGATCATAGTGGTGCGCCACGTTGCGGCGCGAAGATCGGCGGCGGTTGATCTGGTCCAACCGGCCGATGATGGCCAACCGCAGCCGGCCGAGCAGGCCGGGGTTGTCGAGGTCGCGGCCGCTGTCCCACGGGTTGTTGCGGCGGATGAAGGAGACGAAGTCCATGATGTCGCCGCCTTCGATGATCACGCGGCCATCCATGAAGCATTCGGCCATGCCCAGGCTGGGGTTGCGCGCGATCGTGCCGGGCACGCCCTTGTCGGTCAGGCGCAGTCCCATGTCGGGCCACCCCGGTGTCGCGGTGCCATAGCGGTGCGTCCGCCCGCTCGCCTCGGTCACCGTCAGCGTGCCGTGGCGGACCAGTCGTTTCAGCGCGGCATTCAGCAGAAGCATGGACATGGCGTTTCCTCCCGGCCGGGTGCCCCCCGGTGCAAAACGTAGATGCACGGCCCGCGTTCCCGCAAGCCGTGCGTCCTTATTCAATAACGGTGCGGATCAGCGGCAGCGCAGGCCGCCCCGGTCGATCTCGCGGCCCAGCAGGCCACCGCCGGCCGCGCCCAGGATCGTGCCCAGCGCGCGGTCGCCACTGTTGTCGATCGAGCGGCCGAGCAGCGCGCCGACGCCCGCACCGATGATCAGCCCGGTCGTGCCGTTGCCGCGCTTGCAGTAATAGCGCCCGTCGCGCCCGCGCCACACGCGGTCATCGCGCGAAATCGGGCGCGGATCGCGGTAGCGGCCATAGCGGTCGTACGAATTGGCGTAATAGCGCTGCTGCTGTTCCGCCTCGTGTGCGCGGCGTCCGTGCGCTGGCGCCCACGGCGGCGGATCGGCAAGCGCCGGGGCGGCGGGGATGGCAACGGCCGCCAGCACGGCGGCGATGATGGTCTTCTTCATCGGGATTCTCCCTGTAAAGGAACGGGATCGGGCAATTCGCGGCCCTGCAACGGTGCAATGTGCGGCTTGATCCCCAACCTCAGATGAACGCGCCACCCGGTGGCTCGTTCCGCGACAGGGCGGCGTGCAGGAGCGATGAGGCGTTTGAAAATGGGCGCTTGCCGCTCGGTCGGGGCCTGCCTAGGCATGCGATCATGCAGCTCGATCTCGTCGATGTGTTCGCTTCAGGCCCGCTGTCGGGCAATCCGCTTGCGGTCGTGCGCGGCGGGGAGGGGCTGGACGATGCCCGCATGCTGGCGCTCACGCGCTGGCTCGGCTTTTCGGAAACGACCTTCCTGTTGCCGCCCACCGATCCGGCGGCGGACTATCGCGTGCGCATCTTCTATCCGGCGGGCGAACTGCCCTTTGCCGGGCATCCCACGCTGGGTTCGGCGCGCGCCTGGCTGGCAGCGGGCGGGGTGCCGCGTGCAGCGGGCACCGTCGTGCAGGAATGCGGCATCGGGCTGGTCGATGTGCGCATCGATGGAGCGGATCTGGCCTTTCGCGCCCCGCCGCTGCTGCGGTCCGGCCCGCTGTCGGCGCGGGAACGGGCCGAGGCGATCCGCATTGCCGGCGTGGCCGAGGCGGACGTGATCGGTGCGGTGCACGCCTGCAACGGACCGGGTTGGCACTTGCTTCATTTGCGCAGTGCCGACGCGGTGCTGGCCGCCCGCCCGGTCTCCCACGCCCCGGTGCCGACCGACATCGGCCTCGTCGGCCCATGCCCGCCCGGCGGCGAGGCGGCGTTCGAACTGCGCGCGTTCTTCGCCAATGCCGAAGGCCGGCTGGTGGAGGACCCGGTTACCGGCAGCCTTAATGCTTCGGTTGCGATATATCTGTTTGAAAACGGTTTTTCGGACGGTTCCTATCGCGCGGCGCAAGGGCGCTGCACCGGCGCGGCGGGGCGGGTGATAGTTGCACGAGAGGGGCAGACCGCGTGGATCGGCGGTCATGCACGGATCGTCTCGCAAGGTGGAGTGCTTGCGGAATAGCGTTATTGGATATAAAACTGTCCTACACAAACCTATTAGGTTATTTCCATCGCGCCGTCCCGGCAAAGGACGTGCAATGGAGATCTCCCTATGGCCAATCCCCCCATTCTTTTTCCTGCCAGTTTCACCTCTGCGTCCGCAGTGGTTTTTGCCAATCCGGATAACACGGCCCAGCCCGTCAGCGCGTCCTCGCCGCTGCCGGTCACGGTCATCGGCGGCGTCGGTGGCGGTGGCGGCGCCGATCCGGTCGGCGACCCCGCCGATGCGGTCGCCACCAGCGATACCGGCACCTTCACGCTGATCGCCTTGACCAAGCGCCTGCTGTCCAAGCTGCCCGGCTCGCTCGGCCAGAAGACGATGGCGCAAAGCCTGCCGGTGACGTTGGCGAGCGATTCCAGCGCGCTGGCCGTTACCGCCGCCAGCCTGCCGTTGCCCGCTGGCGCTGCGACGGCCGCGAACCAGACCGCAATGGGTGCCACGCTCACAACGCTTTCGGGCCAGCTGCCCTCGACCATCGGGGTAAAGACCGCCGTGGGCAGTCTCTCGGTTGTCCCGGCCAGCGATACCGCCAACCTCGAACCTTCCGGCGTGGCGATCACCGGCACGGCCATGCCCGCTGGCGGCACCGGCCTTACCGGCTGGCTTTCCGCGATCTATCGCGTCTGCAACGAAGCCGCCGCCATCAGCGGCAGCGTCACCTCTGCCAGCACGGTCGTTTCCGCCAGCAACACGACGTACATGGGCGGTTCGTTTCAGGTGACCAGCGCTGGCACGACCTGCACGATCACCTATGAACAGTCGAACGACAATGCCACCTGGGTGGCGCTGCCGGTCATTTCGGCGGCCGCGGCCAACACGGCGCCGGTGCTCACCACCACGGCAGCGGGCATTTACGCCTTCACCTCGTCGGCGGCTTTTGTCCGGGCGCGCGTGTCCACCTATGGCAGCGGCACCGTCACCGTCGTGTTGAACCAGAAGCAGCAGGCCGCGCCCAACACCGGGGTCACGCTCGCCGCCGGATCGTCCTCGATCGGCAGTGTGTCGGTCAGCGGTTCGGTCAACACCGGCACCGGCTACACCGACAGCACCACCGCGCTGGCGGCGGCGGGCACGTTCACCGGCACCGGCCGTGCCAACAGCAGCGCGCAATATGCGTTCTTCAACGCCACCGCCTTTGCCGACGTGGCCGGCACGCTGTTTATCGACCAGTCGCTCGATACCGGCGCCACGTATCAGCCGGTGGCCAGCCAGGCGGTGACGGCCGGTTCATTCGGGAACCTTTCGGTGCGTCTTGCAGGCGCGGTGGGTCTGTCGGCGCTGATCAGCGTCGTTGCGGACAACGCACAGGACGATCACCAGACCGGCGGCTTGGGTCAGACGGTCGGCGATGCGGTG
>JBDLVU010000129.1:0-7533 GCA_039804665.1 Pseudomonadota bacterium
GCAACGCGACGCGCTGGCCGATCTCGTCCACGAAAGTTGAGATCGACCTAAACCGACCTAAAGGGGGTCTAGATCGATCTGGCCCGCAACTGCCCCTCTACGAGAGCGATCGCGGCGGCCACAGCTTCGGCGGGGCCAAGGTCCGAGGTATCGAGCAGCGCGGCACCCTCTGCCTGCACCAGTGGCGCGGTGGCACGGGTGCGATCGCGTTCATCGCGCGCGGCAAGATCGGCCTCGATTTCCGCGCGCGTCACGTCCTCGCCCCGCGCCTGCATCTCCAGAAACCGGCGCTGGGCGCGCGCCGGCACGCTGGCTGTAACGAACAACTTGGCCTCGGCCTGCGGGGCGATCACCGTGGCGATGTCGCGCCCGTCCAGCACCGCGCCGCCGGGCTGCGCGGCAAAGGCCTGCTGGCGTTCCAGCAGGGCAGCGCGCACCGCCGGGTGGATCGAGACTCGGCTGGCAAGGCCGCCGGTGCCTTCGCTGCGCAGTTCCGGATCGGATAGCAATCCTTCGGGAAAGCTGGTGGCGGCAAGGGCGTCGACCGGATCGTCCGGGTTGCCGCCATCAAGGAACACCTGCCGCCCGACCGCGCGATACAGCAGCCCGGTATCGAGGTGCGGCACGCCGAAATGCGCGGCCAGCGCGCGGGCGATGGTGCCCTTGCCCGATGCGGTGGGGCCGTCGACGGCGATGATCATGGGCGCGCGCTCCGTTCGCGGAAGGCCCGCACCAGCCCCCAGATGGCGATGGCGGCCCAGAAGAATTCCAGCACGAAGCTGGCGGGGTTCATGTTGACCAGCAACGACACCGTGAGCAGCGCCGCGCCGGCAAGGTTCACGCCATGCTGGACGAACGGATTGGCCGGCGTCTTGCGCGTGCCATAGGCATAGGCGAAGATGATGCACCCCATGCCGATGAAGCCGCAGATATTGGCCAGCGTCTCGTTCATGCGTGCCCAGTGGCGGTGGCGGTGGCGGTGGCGAGCAGTGATTCGAACACCGGGAAGCTGGTGGCGATGGGGCGGGTGTCGTCCACTTCCACGCCGGCGCGGCTGGCGAGGCCGGCGACGGCCATGCTCATGGCGATGCGGTGGTCGAGGTGGGTGGCAACCGCCGCGCCATCGGCCGTGCCGGGCAGCGGATCGCCGCCGGTGCCGTCGATGATCAGGCCGTCTTCCGTTTCGGTGACGGTCGCGCCCGCCAGTTCCAGCGCGGCGCGCATCACCGCGATGCGGTCGCTTTCCTTGACGCGCAGTTCTTCAAGGCCGGTGGTGATGGTGCGTCCCTGCGCCAGCGCGGCGGCCACGAACAGCACGGGGAATTCATCGACCATGCTGGGCACGACCGCCGGATCGACCGCGATGCCGGTGAGCGTTGAGGCGCGCACGCGCAAGTCCGCCACAGGTTCGCCGCCCACGTCGCGCCGGTCCACTTCCTCGATCTGCCCGCCCATCTGGCGCAGCACGTCGAACAGCGCGGCGCGCGTGGGGTTCAACCCGACGTTCTCGATCACCAGATCGGAGCCGGGCACCAGCAGCGCGGCAACGACGAAGAACGCGGCGGACGACGGATCGCCCGGAACCTCGATCACCTGCGGCTTCAGCTCCGCTTCGCCGGCGATGCGGATCACGCGGGTGCCGTCCGATTCGACATCGACCTGCAGATCGGCGCCAAAGCCGCGCAACATCCGTTCGGAATGATCGCGCGTGGGCACGGGTTCGATTACGGTGGTGACGCCCGGCGTGTTGAGCCCTGCGAGCAGGATCGCGCTTTTTACCTGCGCCGAGGCGACCGGCAGGCGGTACGAAATCGGCACGGCGGGGAACGTGCCGCGCAGCGTGAGCGGCAGGCGGCCGCCGGGCGAAGCGGTGAAATCCGCGCCCATCTGCGACAGCGGATCGATCACCCGGCCCATCGGCCGCTTTGACAGGCTGGCATCGCCGACGAACGTGGCGGTGATCGGATGGCTGGCGACAAGGCCCATCAGCAGGCGCGTGGAGGTGCCCGAATTGCCCATGTCCAGCGCCTGTTGCGGCTGGAGCAAACCGCCCACGCCCACGCCATCCACGGTCCATTCGCCGGTTTCGTGCCGTTCGATCGTGGCGCCCATCGCGCGCATCGCGGCGGCGGTGGAAAGCACGTCTTCGCCTTCGAGCAGGCCGGTAACGCGCGTGCGCCCGACCGCGAGCGCGCCCAGCATGATCGAGCGGTGGCTGATCGACTTGTCGCCCGGCACGCGGATGCGCCCCGTCAGCGGGCCGGAGGCGGTGAAGCGGCGCGGGGTGGCAGAGGCGGAATCGTGCGACGACAAGGCGGCGGGTCTTTCAGGACGAGAAGGTTCGGAAATTCGCGCGGCTTTTGACAGCGCCACGCGCCTATGGCAAGGCGCGCGCTCTCTTGATTCCGCAGCGACGCGGACCCATCAAGCGTGCGGACTTTTCGCCCGGCGACCTTCCTCCCGGGCAAGACTTGAGGAACTTTCATGGTCAAGCCTGAATGGGGCGCCAAGCATAGCTGCCCGAAGTGCGGCACCCGCTTCTATGACCTCGGCAACGCCGACCCGGTCACCTGCGTCGAGTGCAAGTATGCCTGGCACCCGGAGCCGGTGCTCAAGTCGAAGCAGCCGATCCCCTATGAAGAGATCCAGAAGGAGAAGGTCGAGGCCGATCCCGACGTCGATCTGGCGGACGAGGATCTCGATATCGACGAGGACGGCGATTCGCCCGACAACGACGTGGACCTTGGCGGCGACGACGACCTGGGTGTGGCCGCGCGCGACGGCGAAGACGAAGAAATCTGACGGTTCGGGACGAGGCCGGGCGCATGGCGCACGGCCTCGTCCAAAAAATTCGGGCGGGCGAATTTTTTGTCTTGCCAGCTTCCGGAGCCTCTCCTAAAGGCCCGGCTCCCGGCGCGAAACACCGCCGGAACGCATCGCCTCCCAGGGCGATTGCAGTGAAAATGTGGGGCCTTAGCTCAGCTGGGAGAGCGCCTGCATGGCATGCAGGAGGTCAGCGGTTCGATCCCGCTAGGCTCCACCATTTTCACCCCTTCCGCACAAACCAGCTTGTTGCAGGCACCGGCTTTCGCCATGGCCGGCGCATATCAACGCTTGCGGACCTTTGCCCATGATCGCCGTTTCCATTGATGGCGCCATCGCCACCATCACGCTCGATTCGCCCGCCACGCGCAATGCGTTGCCGCTGGCCGGCTGGCAGGCGCTGGCCGATGCGGTTGAGCAGGTGGCGGCATCCGATGCCCGCGCGTTGATTCTCCGCTCCATCGATCCGCGCATGTTCTGTTCGGGATCGGACCTGCGCGAGATTGCCGGGCTGGCCGACCATCCCGAACGCCGCGCGCCGTTCCGCGAAGCGATGCGCGCCGCGATGGAGCCGCTGGCCGCACTGCCGCTGGCGACCATCGCGCTGGTGGAGGGCGATTGCTTTGGCGCGGGCGTGGCGCTGGCGCTGGCGTGCGACATGCGCGTGGCCACGCCCGGCGCGGTGTTTGCGATTACCCCGGCAAAGCTTGGCATCACCTATCCGCAGGAGGACGTAGGCCGGCTGGTGGCGCTGGTCGGGCGCGGACAGGCATCGCGGCTGCTGTTTGCCGCGGAGCGCATCGACGGGGCAGAGGCGGCGCGGATCGGGCTGGTGGAATGCCTGGCAGAGGATGCGGCGGCGCGTGGCGCCGCGCTTGCCGAACAGATCGCCGCCAATGCGCCGGGTAGCATCGCCAGCCTGAAGGCGATGGTGCGCGCGGGCGGGCCGGACGCCGCGTTCGATTCGGCGTTTGACGCGGCTTTCGATGGCGCCGCCTTTGCCGAGGGTCTGGACGCCTTTCGCGCGCGACGGACGCCTCGCTTTGGTCCTGGCCGTGATTGACGACCGTCACACCGGGACGTAGGTCTCGCGGCTATAGGGTCATCGGGCGCAACGCCGCCACCACGTGAACGGGCGCTCCATGCGGCCCGCGTGTGCTGTCAGGGATGATTCGATGCCAATGCCTCTTTCCCGCTCCGCCCCGATAGCCGCCGCTGCCGCGTTGGCACTGGTTGCGCAGGCGGCGCAGGCGCAGTTTGGCGGGTTCAGCCTGCCCTCGTTCCCCAGCGCGTCGTCGTCTTCCTCCTCCGAAAAGAGCAGCGACGGGTGCCCCAAGGGCAAGAGCAAGTCGCAAGGATCGTCGGTGCTGGGCGGGTTCCTCAGTCAGGGGCTGGGCCGCGCGGCGAGTTCGGCCGGGGTATCCAGCTATTTCCCGACGGCGGAGGTCGCCGATACGCTGACCAACGCCATCGCCTGCAAACTGGACCCGGCCGAGCAGAAACAGGCCGCGCAGGCCACCATTGAGGCCACGCGCGGCGACACCGGCACGAAGCCGCCCGAAGTGGGCAGTTCATCGTCATGGACGTCGGAAACGCGCGAAAACGTGTCGGGCACGTCTACCGTGGTGGCGCGCAACGATCACGAGGTGGGCGGGATGCAGTGCATCACCGTGACCGACGTGATCATCGTGGCGGGCGAGGAGACCACCGCTGACAAGCGCATGTGCCGCAAGCCCGGACAGGCGCGCTACGCGTTGCAGGCATAATGCGGTCAGGTCTGATGCGGCGCGCGTTGGCTTTTGCAGCCTTGCTGTGCGTGGGCGCGGCGCCTCCGGCGGCGATGGACAAGGATAACCCGAGCTGCCCGGCCAAGCCCGATTGGGGGCAGGCAAGGGCGATCACGCTGACCCCGGCGGTGAAGGCGGGCAAACACGTGCTGATCGCCGACGGGATCATCGATGCGGGGTTGCCGGGGCGGCTGAAGGCCGCGCTGGATGCGGACGAGCGGATAGAGGAAGTCTGGATCAAATCGCGCGGGGGCGATGCGCGCGCGGGCAACGCGGCGGGCAAGGTGATCCGGTCCTATCCCGGCATGGTCACGCGGATTCCGGCGGGGTGGACCTGCTTTTCGGCGTGCAACTTCGTGTTCATGGGCGGGGACCGGCGGTTCGTGGACCCCGGCGGCGTGTTCATGGTCCACATGTTCACGCACACCGGCGACCGCGACACCATCGAGCTTTCGGTGGAGGAAGGCACCGAGGAGACGACGCGCCTGATCGGCGAGATCGAGCAATCGAGCGCGCTGCTGGCAAGCGAGGACAACGACTTCCTGATCCGCATGGGCATCAGTCGCAAGCTGTTGACCGAGGTGATGTACAAGCAGCAGGCCGTGGCGAGCGCGGCGAACAAGTCTACGCGATATTGCCTGAGCCAGGACGAAGTGCGCAAATACAACGTGATGCCGGTGGAAAAACCCCAGTAATCAGCCCTTCAGGCCGATTTCGCGCAGGCGCTGTTGCAGGTAATCGTCGGCGGTGATCGATATGGGGTAGCGGTCCGGGTTTTCCGCGCTGATGCAGCCCGGCAGCGTGTGGAACGCGAAATCGCTGCGCAGATGCAGGAAGAACGGCATCGAATAGCGGCTGAACGCGGCGCGCGGGCCTGCCGGGTTGCGGACGCGGTGCGTGGTGCTGGGCAGCACATGGTTGGTCAGGCGTTGCAGCATGTCGCCGATGTTGACCACCAGCGCGCCTTCGGGCGGGGACACGGCGATCCATTCACCTTCGCGCGTCAGCAGTTCAAGGCCGGCTTCCTCTGCCCCCAGCAACAGCGTGATGAGGTTGATGTCCTCATGCGCGCCCGCCCGCACAGCGCCTTCGGGGGCGTCGGCGATAGGCGGATAGTGCAGCAGGCGCAGCACCGAATTGCCGTCGGCAATGGCGGGATCGAACCAGTGCGCGTCCAGACCCAGCCACACCGCGATGTGCGACAGGATGCGCGCGCCGACGCGCTCGAAATCGGCATAGAGCGCGGTGAAGGTTTCGCGGAAGCCTTCGGGCCGGGCGGGCCAGACGTTGGCGGGCATCGAGGGGGAAAGCAGCGGATGGCCTGGCGGCAGATCGCGCCCCACGTGCCAGAATTCCTTTAGGTCATGGACTTTCGCGCCCTTGGCGATCTCGCGGCCGAAGGGGGTGTAGCCGCGCGCACCGGCGCCGCCGGTCACGTGCCAGCGGCGCTTTTCCTCGTCGGGCAGGGCGAAGAAGGCGCGGGTCAGGTCCCACGCATGGGCCACGCGGGCAGCGTCCAGCCCATGGTCGCTCACCATCGCAAAGCCGAAGGTGCGAAAGCTGTCGCCCAGCGCCTGCGCCAGCGTCGCGGGGTCGGATTTCAGGGAAAGCACGGGGAGCGTGGAAAGCGGCATGGTATTCCTGTGCGCAGGTGGGCTATCGGGCGGGCATAACGGATTCGCCCGGGGGTTCCATGAGCAAAATCGACGTGACCGACACCGCAGGCCGCCAGCTGTGGCTGATGAAGTCGGAACCCGATGTCTACAGTTATGACGACCTTGTGGCCGAGGGCGAGGGCACGTGGGACGGGGTGCGCAACCATCTGGCCGCGCGCAACCTGCGCACGATGCAGCCGGGCGACCTTGCGTTCTTCTACCATTCCAACATCGGCAAGGAGATCGTGGGCGTGGCGACGATCAGCGTGGGCGGGCTGACCGATCCGACCGACCCCGAAGCCAAGTGGGCGGCGGTGAAGGTGAAGCCTGTGGCGAAGCTGGCGCGGCCGGTGACGCTGGCTGAAATCAAGGCGACCGAGGCGCTGGCGGAAATGGATCTGATCCGGCTTTCGCGCCTGTCCGTGTCATCGGTGCGGCCGACCGAGTGGGCGTTGCTGCTGGAGATGGCCGGGGGAACCGTCTGACCCGCGCGGCGTAGTTTGAGCCAAGAGGCGCACAGATTTTTGCGCGCTGGCTCAAGGAGATACGTCATGGGTGAACTCACCGATCGGGCCAAGGGCCTGGGTAACAAGATCGCTGGCGACGCCAAGCAGGCTGCGGGCGATGCCACCGACAACCCGAAGCTGAAGGCCGAAGGCGCCGCGCAATCGCTGAAGGGCGAGGCGCAGAACGCTGCCGGCAAGGTCAAGGGCGCGCTGGGCGACGATGTCTGACACAGTCGCCTTGGCGAAATGAATGGGGCCGTCCCGGAAAGGGGCGGCCTTTTTTCGTTTGGCGCGCCGACCTGTCCCAAGCCGGAGCATCTGGCAAAAACCACGCCGCGCCGGGTGCCATAATGGTCAACAAAGCGTTAAGACCAGTGCCATGTTCACGCTCCCCACGCTCGATCCGGCGCTGGCCGGCCATCCTTTCCGCCGCACGCTGCCGGCGCATGTCCTGCGCCCGCTGCCGGTGTACGAACCCGAAGTGGAAGCCGCGATGGAACGCGAAACGCTGGAAGTCCGGTCACGCGAAGTGGACTGGAAGCACATCGGGCTTCAGGACGTGAAGGACTTCCTGATCGCCTATTGCGCGTGCTTCATGGCGGTGATGGCGTTCATCGCCTGAGGCAGGCCTTGGCCTTGGTCGCCGCGGATCAATCGAAGCTGTGGCCGATTTCGCCCGGGTGATCTTCTTCCGCGCGGTGCAGCAGCCAGCCCAGCCACGCGGAGACGAGGCACATCGCGGCGCTGAGCAGCCGCGCGGTC
>JBDLVU010000130.1:0-7500 GCA_039804665.1 Pseudomonadota bacterium
TCCAGCACCAGATCGCGCAGGTGGAAAGGCTTGGACAGCACGCGCGCCTGCGGCGCTTCGCGGTTTGCCTTCAGCGTCACCGCGGCAAAGCCGGTGATGAACATCACTTTCGTCCCGGGGCTGACATCGGCGCAACGCTGCGCCAGTTCGATGCCGTCCATTTCCGGCATCACGATGTCGGACAAAAGCAGGTCGAACCGTTCGCGTTCCAGCCACGGCAGCGCGGCTGTGCCGCGATCTACGGCAACCACATCATAGCCCGCATTTTCCAGCGCACGGGCAAGATAGGTGCGCATGGCTTCTTCGTCTTCGGCCAGCAGGATGCGGATCATGGTCACCTTCGCGAGAGTCGGGCCGCGCGGCGCGGCGGTGATGCGTGGCTTACACCGCAGCGGGTTAAGATTCTGCCGCAAACTTGGTCGTAACGCACTTTGACAGAAGGACGAATCGACGGCAGCGTGACGACCATGCGACATGCGGGCGATCGGCCCGGCGATTCGCCGGGCGGGCAGGACAGGGCAACTGTAAGTCCTCGGGCCGATTCGGCCGCGGGGACAGCGGTGGTGACCGAAGGCGGCCGCATTCCGGGGCATGCCGGGCTGCCGGCATGGGTGCTCCATCGCACGGAGCCTTCGTCGATTCCCGTCGTGCTGGCAGTGCCCCATGCCGGGCGCGCCTATGCCACCAGCCTGCTCGACCGGATGCGCCATCCGGCCTTCGCCGCGCCGCGCCTTGAAGACCGCTATGTCGATCTGATCGGGCTGGAAGTCGCGCGACGGACGGGCGCCTCAATCCTTCTCGCCAACGCGCCGCGCGCGATGATCGATCTGAACCGCGCCACCGACGACGTGGATTGGGAGATGGTTGGCCCACCGCCCGATGCATCGTCACGCGGCTCTCGCGCCTCACGCAATGGCGGGTTTGTCCGGCGCGCGCGCAGCGGGCTGGGGTTGGTGCCGCGCCGACTGCCGGGACTGGGCGAATTGTGGAACCGTCTGCTCGACCATTCCGAGTTGGAGGATCGCATCGCCGGCGTGCACGAACCCTATCACGCGACGCTGGCTGAAACGCTGGGGCAGGTGCGCGACCGATGGGGCGCGGCGCTGCTGATAGACCTGCATTCGATGCCGCCCCTGCCTGCGCGCAGCGGCGAGCGGTCGCCCGAATTCGTGATCGGCGATCGCTTTGGTGCGGCGTGCGATGGGGCTTTGGTGGCGTCGGTTTTCTCGTTCCTGTCGGCATCTGGGCGGCTCGCGGCGCATAATCGCCCCTATGCCGGCGGCTATGTGCTTGAACGCCATGCCCGGCGAGTCGCGGGCATCCACTGCCTGCAGCTGGAGATTGATCGCCAGTGCTATCTCGATTCGCGGCTGGCGGAGCCCGGGCCTGGCTTTGACTCGATGGTCGATCTGGTCACCGGTCTGGTACGCACGATCGCCGCCGACGTTGCCGAAATCGGCCGCGAACAGCGCCAATGGCGGGCGGCTGCCGAATAATTCGGCCCATCCAAGAAAAAACCACCTGGAGACAAGCTCCAGGTGGCCAAGGTTCAGGGAGGAGGTGCACGAAGTGCACCAGTTACCACGGGCCATGAGGGGAGCGCCGCAGCAACAAATTCAAAATAGTGGCACGGTTGCAATGGTGCAACAAGAATCGCGTGAACCACACAAAACCTTTTGTTCATGTGCCAGACAGCAAAAAGGCCGGGAAACAGCGCATTTGCGCCGCCCGACCTTTTGCTATTCCGCCGTTATGGCGAAACTTGTTCAGGCAGCCGCTTGCGGTGCCGGGCCCTTGCCCTGATCGGCCTGCTTGCCGAAGATCTGGCTGATCAGTTCCAGCGAGAACAGGTGGGCATACAGCAGCGGCAGCAGGCCGCTCTGGGCCCAGCCGCGCAGGACGTCGCCGCGAATCTCGCGCAGCTTTTCCTGATTGATCATCTGGAAACCGCGATAGACGAAGGGCTGGCCGCCATCGCCCGGCTGGATCGAGACTTCGCCTTCCATCAGCAGGTCATGCTTGCGCAGTTCGTCGATGAAGGCCTGCGTGCGCTGGCCTGCCTGTTCGAACTGCTCGCAGAAGGTGAGCGCCGCCTTGACGGTTTCGGCCGGCTGGTCGCCGTCGAACAGCGCTTCGCCATCCTCGAATGCGCCGATCAGGCCGCTCGAAGGATCGAAGCACAGCGAAAGCTCGTCCGAGTTCGGCTGAAGCTTCGCCAGCATGAACGGGTAACGGCGCGCATACGCGGGCAGGTAGGTGCCGGGAACCACGGTGCCTTCGTCATCGACGAACACGTTCACGCCTTCGTTCAGGCCCATCAGCGCCAGCGGCACCGGGTTGTCGCCCGAAGCGAAGATGATCGGGTAATGACGGCCGGCCTGCGGGAATTCCTCCACGGTCAGCGGTACGGCGTGCTGGCCGGCCAGCCAGGGCGCCTTGTCGGCCCCGCGTGCGCGCCACGTGGCGTGATCGCGCGTGTTGAGCGGCGTCAGGTCGTTGTAGAACAGGGGCAGGCTGGGCGCCACGCTGGCCATGGAATCACTCTCCGTCGAAACATGTCGCCGTCGCTCTGGCTTCGGCGGGAAGAGGCCGTTTAGGGGAGCGCCGCGTTGCCCGCAAGGCCACCTGCAACATGCCTGTCACACTGCGGGACGGGATCTCAGACCAGCTTTCCGGGGTTTAGCAGGCCTTCGGGGTCCAGTGCGTGCTTCACGCTGCGCAGCATGGTCAGCGCCACCGGGTCGGCCAGCCGCGCCAGTTCGTCGCGCTTTAGCTGGCCGATGCCGTGTTCGGCGGAAATCGAACCACCCCAATCGGTTACCAGATCGTGCACTCTGCGACTTATCGCCTTGCCCTGCCCCTGCTGCCAGACCGGGCCATCGGTTCCTGCTGGGGCCAGCACGTGAAAATGGATGTTGCCATCGCCCAGGTGACCAAAACCGACCGCCTTCGTGCCGGGGTATTCGGCCTCGATCAGCGGAACGGCGTGATCGACGAACTCAGGCATTTTTTCCACCGGAACGCTGATATCGTGCTGCACCGCCGGGCCGATCGCGCGCTCGGCCGGGGCGATGGATTCGCGCAAGGCCCAGAACGCCTCAGCCTGCGCTTCGTTGGCGGCGATCGTCGCGTCGGCCACCAGCCCCTTGTCGAACGCACTGACCAGCAGCCCCTCGGCAAGCGCGGGGAGGGCCTCTGCGGTCGAGGCATCGGCGACCAGTTCGATCAGCACGTGCCACGCGTGGTCGCCTTCCAGCGGCCGGCGTGCATTGGGCAGGTAGTCCATTACCGCGTCCAGCGAATGGGCGGGCATCACTTCGAAGCCTTCCAGCGCAGAGCCGGCGACAGCTTCTGCGTGCAGCAGCAACGTGCGCGCGGTGGTGAGCGTGTCGACCCCAGCCCACAGCACGGCCCGCGCTGCCACGGCCGGTTCCAGCTTCAGCGTGGCGCCGGTCACGATCCCGATCGTGCCTTCGGACCCGATCAGCAATTGCTTCAGGTCGAACCCGCGATTGTCCTTCTTCAGCGGGACCAGCTGGTTGAACACCGATCCATCGGCCAGCACGGCTTCGATGCCCAGCACCAGCGCGCGCATCGATCCGTGGCGCAGCACTTGCGTGCCACCGGCGTTGGTGGAGATCAGCCCGCCAACCGTGGCCGAACCCTTGCCGCCCAGCGACAGGGGAAAGCGCAGGCCCTTGGCCTCGGCCGCCTCGTGCAACGTTTGCAGGATCACGCCTGCCTCGCACGTCGCGGTGCGGGCGGCTGGATCAAGGCTGCGAATCGCGTCCATCCGCCGCAGCGACAGGATCAGCGCAGTTCCGCTGCTATCGGGCGTGGCGCCGCCGCTCATTCCGCTGTTGCCGCCCTGCGGCACGATCGGCACCCCATGCTGCGCGCAGAGCTTTACCAGTGCGGAAACCTCTTGTGTGCTGGCGGGTGCCGCCATGCCCAGCGCGCGCCCCGTGAAGCGACCGCGCCAGTCGGTTAGCCAAGGCGCCAGCGTCTCGGCATCGGTGATCAGCCCCCTGGGGCCAAGCAAGGCGGCAGCGGCGGCGAGAAATGATTGGGCGTCGGGCGTGCTCATGGCATTCGGCTACGAATTCGCCCGCAGCCGGGCAACGCATTTTTTCCGCCCCTTTTTCCCGGCAGCAGGTTAAGCGGGTGTTCAAGCGGGTCCGCTATCGCTGGAATCCGTCGAACCACAGGCCGGGCGAAGGGGGCACGGACTGTGGGGGATCAGGGACCGGGACCACGCGACTTTTCCAGCAGATGACCATACTGCGCCACCTTCTTGCGATGATCGCCCTTGCTGCGCCGGCCGTTCCTGCCGCGGCGCTCGATCCCGATGTCGTGCCCGGTGCGGGCAGCGGTATCGTGCAGCAGGCCTTGGGCGCCTTTGCCGGGGGCCTGCCTGCCGATTCCTGGGATCAGGTGCGCATAGAACAGCGGCTGATCATCCGCATTACCCCGCGCGCGCCGGGGCGTGACGACCTCACCCCGGTTCCCGCGCCTCCGCCAGTGCGGCTGCGCGAACGCAAGATGGCCAACTGCGTGCCTGTGGCCGGGATTGCGGGCGTGAAGCCGGTGTCCGACAACCGGCTGGTTCTGTTCATGCGCGATCGCCGGATGATCGGCGCGGATCTGGCCAAGACGTGCAGCGCCCGCGATTTCTATCTTGGCTTTTACGTTAGCCAGACGCCCGACGGGCAATTGTGCGTCGCGCGCGACCAGATCCATTCACGCTCCGGCTCCACCTGTACGATCGAGCGCGTGCGCGAACTTGTTCCCGATGATTGATTCGTGCGTAGTCGCCGGCATTTCTTGACTTTCGCGCGGCAATGGGCATAGCGCCCGTGTGGAATAAACGGTGCGGATGGAACGCATCGTGCGGACGCGCGATTGCCGGCGGGTCCCCATCATTTTCGGAACCCATCCCGCATGAAGTTTGCCGATCTCGGCCTTTCCGATGACCTGCTCAAGTCGGTGATCGACGCCGGCTATGACACGCCGACTCCGATCCAGGCGCAGGCCATTCCCGCCGTCCTGATGATGAAGGACCTGATCGGCATCGCCCAGACGGGCACCGGCAAGACCGCCGGCTTCGTGCTGCCGATGATCGACATTCTGGCGCATGGCCGCCGCCGCGCGCTGATGCCGCGGTCGCTGATCCTTGAGCCGACGCGCGAGCTGGCCGCGCAGGTGGCCGAAAACTTTGAAAAGTACGGCAAGAACCACGACCTGAAGATGGCGTTGCTGATCGGCGGCGTGCAGATGGGCGATCAGGTAAAGGCGCTGCAGGACGGCGTGGACGTGTTGATCGCCACGCCGGGCCGCCTGATGGACCTGTTCGAACGCGGCAAGATCCTGCTCACGGGCTGTGATCTGCTGGTGATCGACGAAGCCGATCGCATGCTCGACATGGGATTCATCCCCGATATTGAAACGATCTGTTCGAAGCTGCCGGCCCAGCGCCAGACCTTGCTGTTCTCGGCCACGATGCCGCCGCCGATCAAGAAGCTGGCGGACAAGTTCCTGTCCAACCCGAAGTACATCGAGGTTGCGCGTCCGGCGTCGAACAACGCGAACATCGCGCAGTTCAAGGTGCCGACCTCCAGCCGCGCCAAGCGCGACGTGCTGCGGCACCTGCTGCGCACCGACAACGTGTCCACCGCCATCGTTTTTGCCAACCGCAAGACGACCGTGCGCGAACTGGCCAAGAGCTTGCAGAGCCACGGCTTTTCGGCGGGCGAAATCCATGGCGACATGGACCAGAACGCCCGCAATGCCGAATTGCAGAAGTTCAAGGACGGGGTCATCAGCATCCTGTGTGCGTCCGACGTGGCCGCGCGCGGGCTGGACGTGAAGGGCGTGAGCCACGTCTTCAACTTCGACACGCCCTGGCATCCGGATGACTACGTCCACCGCATCGGCCGCACCGGCCGTGGCGGCGCCACGGGCCGTGCGTTCACGCTGGTCGGGCCCGAAGATGCCGAAGCGATAGAAAACGTCGAAAAGCTGACCGGCGGCAAGATTCCCGAAATGAAGGTGGAACTGGAAGGCCGCGAAGAGCGCGCCCCCCGGGAGTCCGCCCGCGATTCGGGGCGCGAGGAAAAGCGCGAGCGCAAGCCCCGCGCCAAGGCCCCGCGCGAGGAACAGGCCGAAAGTCCGGCGCGCGAAGAACGTGCCGCTCGTGCGGAACGTCCCGTTCGCGAAGATCGTCCGGCGCGTGAAGAACGCCCGGCGCGTGAAGAACGCCCGGCGCGTGAAGAACGCCCGGCGCGCAAGGAACCCGTTCGTGCCGAAAGCCGCCGCGCCGAACCGCGCCGCGACGATCGCCACACCCCCACTGAGCTGCCCAGCGAGCCCGGCGCCTGGAACGGCCCGATCCCCGGCTTCCTCAACGTCTCGGCGCTCTGACCGGATGCGGTCTGCGCTGGCGCTGTTGCTGCTGGTCCAGACCGCGCCCGCGCTGGCGGGCGAGCCGCCCAAGGGCCTGACCACGCAAGTCGCCGAGGGATCGGTGGGTCCCTACCTCGCCGGCCTCAATCTGACGCTGCGCGATTATGCGGCCGTGGTGGCTGCGCATTACTATTATGCGTCGACCGGCACCAACATTCCCCTGACGGTTGGGCCGCAAGGCTCTTCGATTGTCTTTGACGAGCCTGACGGCGGTCACTTCGACCTGCACCTGACCAACGGCGATGCCACCGAGCCGCGTCCGCTGACCTTCTACACGTCCACTGGCCTTGCGGGCACATGGACGCACGCAGGCCAGGTCCTGCCCGTCACGTTCGGCTTTTCGACCGGGTTTCAAGGCCTTTCGCCCACGCGCTGGTATGGCGATGTGACTGCTGACAGCGACGCTGCCTTCGAAGCCCGTGTTCGCACGTTCCTTAAGGCCGTGACATCGGGCAACCGGGCGATGGCGGCGGGGGTGGTCGCCTATCCGCTTACCGTCAACGGCGCGCATCGCACGATCATCCGCACGCGCGCGCAATTGCTGGCGCGTTGGAGCACACTGTTCACACCTGCCACGGTCGGCGCTCTGCGCAAGGCGATCCCGCACGAGATGTTCGTGCGCGACGGCATGGCAATGGTTGCGAGCGGCACCGTCTGGTTCAATGCCAATGGCGCGAAAGTGCTCAACCTGCCCTGATCGGGCTCACTCCGCCGCCAGCTTCACGAAGCTGTCGATCACACGTTTGTGACCGGCGGTGTCAAAGTCGATCTCCAGCTTGTTGCCGTCCTGCGCGGCCACCACGCCATAGCCGAACTTGTCGTGGAACACGCGCGTGCCCACGGGCATGTCGCCGCGCGGCTTGGCGGCAAAGCTGGCCGCGCTGCGGCTGGGCTCGGCCACGCGACGCGGTGTGGGGTCGAAGCTCTGCGTTGCCGCGCGTTGCCAGCCGGGCCCGCGCGTGACGATGCGCGATGGCTGGTTGCGCGCAACGTCGGCAAAGGGATCGGCATGTTCCGACCACTGCGCGCGCCACAGCG
>JBDLVU010000131.1:0-7348 GCA_039804665.1 Pseudomonadota bacterium
TATGCCTATCCCGACAACGGCGGCTTCGAAGTGATCTCGAACATGCTGCCCGAGGACGAGGCGATCAAGCGTGGCGAGCAGCCGCATCTTGGTGCTGACGCGCGCATGGTCGTTCCGGCTGGCGAGGACATCCGCATCCAGACCACCGGCGCCGACGTGATCCACTCGTTCTCCGTGCCGTCGCTGTGGTTCAAGCTGGACGCCGTCCCGGGCCGCATCAACGAGAAGGTCATCCACATCAACGAGCCGGGCGTGTACTACGGCCAGTGCTCGGAACTGTGCGGCGTTCGTCACGGCTACATGCCGATCGTGGTCGAGGCTCTGCCCCGGCCGAAGTTCGAGGCCTGGGTGAAGGCCCAGGGCGGCACCGTTGGTGGCGCGGCTGCGGCCGCTCCGGCGGCGGCGACCCCGGCGGCCGCGCCGGCTCCTGCTGCTGACGCTTCGGCCGCTCCGGCCGCCTAAGAATTCAAGGACAAGGTTCGCACGAGATGGCCACCATTCCAGCCGAAGGCTTCGATGCGCACGATCATGCGCACGACCACGACCATGATCACAAGCCGGGCTTCTTCGCCCGGTGGTTCATGTCGACCAATCACAAGGACATCGGCACGATGTACCTCATCTTCGCGATCTTCGCGGGGGTGATCGGTGGTGCAGTGTCCGGCATGATGCGCGCCGAACTGGCGCAGCCGGGCATCCAGTATCTTGGCGCCTTCGCCAAGTTCCTGGGTGAATCGAACCCCAGCTTCGACCAGCAGCTCCACCTGTGGAACGTGCTGATCACCGCGCACGGCCTGATCATGGTGTTCTTCATGGTCATGCCCGCGATCATCGGTGGCTTCGGCAACTGGTTCGTGCCGCTCATGATCGGCGCGCCGGACATGGCGTTCCCGCGCATGAACAACATCTCGTTCTGGCTGACCGTGTCGGGCTTCCTGTCGCTGATGTTCTCGGCCTTCGTGCCGGGCGGCGTGGGTAACGGCGCGGGCACTGGCTGGACCGTGTACGCTCCGCTGTCGACGACCGGTTCGGTCGGCCCGGCGGTCGATTTCGCGATCTTCTCGCTCCACCTTGCCGGTGCGGGTTCGATCCTGGGCGCGATCAACTTCATCACCACCATCTTCAACATGCGCGCGCCGGGCATGACCCTGCACAAGATGCCGCTGTTCGTGTGGTCGGTGCTGGTTACCGCGTTCCTGCTGCTGCTGTCGCTGCCGGTTCTGGCCGCCGCGATCACCATGCTGCTGACCGACCGCAACTTCGGCACGACCTTCTTCGATCCCGCCGGCGGCGGTGACCCGGTCCTGTACCAGCACCTGTTCTGGTTCTTCGGCCACCCCGAAGTGTACATCATGATCCTGCCGGGCTTCGGCATCATCAGCCAGATCATCTCGACCTTCTCGAAGAAGCCGGTGTTCGGCTACCTCGGCATGGCCTACGCGATGGTTGCCATCGGCGTGGTCGGGTTCATCGTGTGGGCGCACCACATGTACACCACCGGCCTCGACGTGAACACGAAGATGTACTTCACGGCTGCCACGATGGTCATCGCGGTGCCGACCGGCATCAAGATCTTCTCGTGGATCGCCACGATGTGGGGTGGCTCGATCGAATTCAAGTCGCCGATGGTCTGGGCGATCGGCTTCATCTTCCTGTTCACCCTCGGTGGCGTGACTGGCGTCGTTCTCTCGAACGGCGGCATCGACGACAACCTGCAGGATACCTACTACGTGGTGGCGCACTTCCACTACGTGCTGTCGCTGGGTGCTGTGACCGCGCTCTTCGCCGGCTTCTACTACTGGTTCCCCAAGATGAGCGGCCGCTGGCACAGCGAATTCCTGGCGCACCTGCAGTTCTGGGTGTTCTTCGTCGGCGTGAACACGATCTTCTTCCCGATGCACTTCCTGGGCGCGCAGGGCATGCCCCGCCGCTATCCGGACTACGCCCCGGCGTTCGAGCATTGGAACAAGATCGCCTCGATCGGTTATGAGATCATGTCGGTTTCGATCGTGATCTTCTTCATCAACATCGCCTATGCCTTCATCGCCGGTAAGAAGGCTGAAGGTAACTACTGGGGCGAAGGTGCGACGACGCTCGAATGGACCCTGTCCTCGCCGCCGCCGTTCCACCAGTTTGAAACGCTGCCCGTCATCGACGACGCCGCGCATCATTGATCGGCCAGCGGGAAACTGCGAGCCAAGCAAAAAGGCCCCGGGAAACCGGGGCCTTTTTCGTTGGCGCATGAACGCTTTGGCAATGCGGGGCGGTTCGTCCCCTTTCGCTTTCCCTGTGAGAAAACCGCGCGTATAGGCCGCCGATCATGCAGGCTGTTCGTGATCCCTCGTCCGCGCTTCCGCTTCCCGCGGACTGGCGCGATTTCTTCGCGCTGACCAAGCCGCGGGTCATTTCGCTGGTGATCTTCACCGGGCTGTGCGGGCTTCTGACCGCGCCCGGGACGATTCACCCGGTGCTGGCCTTTACCGCGATCCTTTGCATCGCTGTGGGAGCGGGCGGGTCTGCCGCGCTCAACCAGTGGTGGGAAGCCGACATCGATGCCGGGATGAAGCGCACGGCCAAGCGGCCCTTGCCGTCAGGGCGAATGGATCGCACCACCGCGCGCGATTTCGGTATTGCCCTGTCGGTGGGTTCGGTGCTGGTCATGGGGCTGGCGATTGGCTGGCTGGCGGCTGCGATCCTCGCCATCTCGATCTTCTATTACGCGTGGATCTACACCGTGTGGCTGAAGCCGCGCACGCCGCAAAACATCGTGATCGGGGGCGGTGCGGGTGCGTTTCCGCCGCTGATCGGGTGGGTGGCGGTGACGGGCAACATCACGCTGATGCCGGTGCTGCTTTTCCTGATCATCTTCATGTGGACGCCGCCGCACTTCTGGGCACTCGCGTTGTTTGTGCAGACCGATTACGCAAAGGTCGGCATCCCGATGATGCCGGTTGTCGCGGGCGAAAAGTCGACTCGCCACCAGATCCTTGCCTATGCGGCCTTGCTGCTGCCGCTCGCGGCGGCGCCGTGGTGGATCGGCGGGGCAGGGCGCGTCTATGGCGTATCTGCGCTGGTGCTGGGTTCCATTTTCCTCGCGCTGTCGGTCAAGGTCGGCCTGCGTCGCAGTGTGCCGTCCGACGGGATGCTGCCGGAAAAGCGCTTGTTCGCTTTTTCGATCCTCTATCTCTTCGTCCTTTTCGCGATGCTGGTGGTGGACCGCTTCGCGACCATTCAGGGTTGGCAGGCATGATCGACGATCCCGAACTCGAACTGTTCCGCGCGCGGCAGCGTTCGCGCAGCAAGGCGCTGGCGCTGGTGCTGGGGGCGATGGTGATCCTGTTTTTTGCCATCACTATCGTGAAGATCGCCAAGCAGGGCGAACACAACCACGCGTCCGCGCCGCTGTCGGCGATCAAGCAGTCATGACCGCCGGCATGGTCAGGCCCGATTCGCGCCGCAACCGCAAGGTGGCGATGATGGTGGGCTCGATCGCGCTGGTGATGCTGGGGCTCGGCTATGCCGCGGTGCCGATGTACCGCCTGTTCTGCCAGGCGACAGGCTTCAACGGCACCACCCAGCGTGCGACGGCCGCGCAGGCGGCGGGCGTGAAGGTGGCTAACCGCATGATCACGGTGCGCTTCGATGCGAATGTCGCGCCGGGGCTGCCGTGGGACTTTCGCCCCGAACAGGTGACGCAGGACGGCAAGATCGGCGAGCGCAAGATGGCGTTCTTTACCGCCAGGAACCGGTCCAATCGCCCGATCATCGGGCGCGCGGTGTTCAACGTGACGCCCGAGCAGACCGGCGCCTATTTCCACAAGATCCAGTGCTTCTGCTTCAACGAGCAAAGGCTTGAGCCGGGGCAGGAAGTGCGGATGCCGGTGATCTATTACGTGGACCCAGCGATGCTGGACGACGCCAATGCGCGCGACGTCCCCGAGATCACGCTATCCTATACTTTTCTCGAGGCTGCGGGGACCGCTGCGCAAAACCCTGCGCCACCACGCGCAAAGTGACTGGACCACGCGGCCTTGCCTCGATAAAGGCCGCTGTTGAAATGCGTCCGGAGCCAGTTTCCGGGCGAACGGATTGACCCTGGGGGAACTCGACGATCATGGCCGGCGCCAAGAACCACGATTACCACATCCTGCCGCCCGATGTCTGGCCGCTCGTGGGCGCGATGTCCGCGCTGACGATGACCAGCGGCGGTGTCCTCACCATGCACAAGCTGGCCGGCGGCCACGCGGTGCTTCTTGCGGGCCTGTTGGGCGTGATTCTCACGTTCTTCTCTTGGTTCGGCAAGATCATCAAGGAAGCCCACGCGGGTGACCACACCCCGGTGGTGCAGCTGCACCAGCGCTATGGCATGATCCTGTTCATCGCTTCTGAAGTGATGTTCTTCGTTGGCTGGTTCTGGGCCTTCTTCGATTTCTCGCTGTTCCCCTCGACGGTGAACACCGACGTGATCGGTGGCGTCTGGCCGCCGAAGGCGATCGAAGCGGTGATGAACGCGTTCGACCTGCCGTTGCTGAACACGCTGATCCTGCTGTGCTCGGGCTGCACGCTGACCTGGGCGCACCACGCGCTGATCAACGGCGACCGCGACGGGCTGAAGAAGGGCCTGCTTGCCACCGTGCTGCTCGGCATGCTGTTCAGCTCGATCCAGGCTTACGAATACGCGCACGCGCCGTTCGCCTTCGGCAAGAACACCTATGGTTCGGCCTTCTACATGGCCACCGGCTTCCACGGCTTCCACGTGATCGTCGGCACGATCTTCCTGCTCGTGAACCTGATTCGCGCTAACAAGGGCGAGTTCACCCCGCGCCAGCACTTCGGTTTCGAAGCGGCCGCGTGGTACTGGCACTTCGTCGACGTGGTGTGGCTGTTCCTGTTCGTTGCCATCTATGTGTGGGGCAACTGGGGCGCGGTGATCGAGTAGTCGCTAGCACGATGACCGATCACGGCGACAATCGCCACACAAAGGGGCAGCCCGGGATTACCCAGGCTGCCCTTTTCGGTTTGTGCCCGCGCTGCGGCGCAAAGGGGCTGTGGGCCGCGCCCGCGCAGTTCTCGCCCGCGTGCCCGGCATGCGGTCTGGATTTCGAGGCGCATGAAATGCAGGGCCGCAGCGCTTATCTGGTGGTCCTGCCGGTTACGGTGCTGCTGATCTTCGCTGCGTTGAAGCTGGACGAAGTTGTGCGGCTGCCCGCGTGGGCGCTGGTGCTGCTGTGGCCGCCACTGGTAGCGGCATCGGTGATCGGTGCGATGCGCCTTGCCAAGGTGGCGGTGCTGATGGCGCGAATCGGGCAAGAGGATTGAGATGATGAAGCGCGTGCCCATTCTTCCGACCCTGCTGGTGCTGATCGCAGCCGGCATCATGGTGCGCCTCGGCTTCTGGCAGATCGACCGACTGCACCAGAAGGAAGCGATGCTGGCGCACTATGCGGCCGGTGAGGGCGATCGCGCTGTTCATCGCTGGCCGTCGGCGGTGCCCCCCGTCGGCTACACCCGCCTTCAGCTCGATTGCCGTCCCACCGGGCCTTCGGCCCCGCAGGCTGGGCGCAACGCTTCTGGCCGGTCTGGCTGGGCGCACGTGGTCGATTGCGTGGTGCCGGACGGTAGTCATGCGCGCGTGGTACTGGGCTGGTCGTTCAATCCGCAATCGGTGACGTGGCCGGGTGGCAGCCTGACTGGCACGTATGTTCCCAAGTCCGATGGCATGGTTGTTGTTGCCGATCCGCCGCTCGCAGGCCTCGAAGCGAATGCGAAGCCCGATCCGCGCGATATTCCAAACAATCACTTTGCCTATGCGGTGCAGTGGTTCCTGTTCGCGGGCGTGGCGCTGGTGATCTATGCGCTGGCGCTGCGCAAGCGGTGGCGGGAATAACGCAACCACCTTCGCCGGGCACGAACGGACCGTGGCGTTTCCCCGAATCCTTGCCCTTTCGCGCGCGGGTCGCTAACCGCCCAAGCCCATGAAGTACGTCAGCACCCGGGGGCAGGCTCCCTCGCTCGATTTCCAGGGCGTCACGCTCGCCGGCCTCGCCAGCGACGGGGGCCTTTACGTGCCCGAATCCTGGCCCACGTTCACCGCCGACGAGATCGCCGGGATGGCCGGGCTGCCTTATGCCGAGCTGGCGCAGAAGATCATGCAGCCGTTCGTGGGCGATTGCCTGACGCCCGAACGCCTGCTGGAACTGTGCCGTCAGGCCTATGGCCGCTTTGCCCATGCGGCTGTCACGCCGCTGAAGCAGCTGGACGAAAAGCAGTGGGTGCTTGAGCTGTTCCACGGCCCCACGCTGGCGTTCAAGGACGTGGCGCTGCAACTGCTGGGCCTGCTGTTCGAGGAATTCCTCAGCCGGGGCGATGATCACATCACCATCGTCGGCGCGACGAGCGGCGACACCGGGTCTGCGGCAATTGACGCGGTGGCTGGCCGCAGCAAGGTCGATATCTTCATGCTCCACCCGCATGGCCGCGTGTCTGACGTGCAGCGCCGGCAGATGACCACGGTGCTGGCGCCCAACGTGCACAACATCGCCATCGACGGCAGCTTCGACGATGCGCAGGCGATGGTGAAGCGCATGTTCAACGATGCGGCCATGACCGGCCGCTTCGGCATCGCGGCGGTCAATTCGATCAACTGGGCGCGGTTGATGGCGCAGGTGGTCTATTACTTCGCCGCTGCGCTCCAGCTGGGTGCGCCAGACCGCAAGGTGGCGTTCTCGGTGCCGACCGGAAACTTCGGCGATGTGTTCGCCGGATACGTCGCGGCGAAGATGGGCCTGCCCATCGAGCGCCTGATCGTGGCGACCAACGTCAACGACATCCTGCACCGCGCGATTTCGCAAGGCGACTATTCGCAAGGCACGGTGACGCCCACGGCCGCCCCGTCGATGGATATCCAGGTCAGCAGCAATTTCGAACGCCTGCTGTTCGATTGCGGCGGGCGTGACGGGCTGGCGCTGGCGGAACAGATGCGCGGATTCGAAGCGTCGAAGGCGATGCAACTGACCAATGCCCAGCGCGAAGGCGCGGCCGGGCTTTTTTCCAGCGCGCGCGTCGATGCCGACCAGATGACGCAGGCGATGGCATGGGCGTGGAACCATTGCGGCGAAATGATCGATCCGCACACCGCGATCGGCCTGCACGCCGCGCGCGCCGCAGGCATCGCGGCCGATGTGCCGGTGGTGACGCTGGCAACGGCGCACCCGGCCAAGTTCCGCGATCCGGTGGAACGCGCCACGGGCCTGCGTCCTTCGTTGCCGACCCGTATGGGCGACCTGTTCGACCGTGAAGAACGCTATGCCGAACTGCCGGGCAATTATGATGCGATTGCCGCCTATGT
>JBDLVU010000132.1:0-8688 GCA_039804665.1 Pseudomonadota bacterium
TGAAGCGGCGATAATCCAGCACCATCACCTTTTCGGGCGCGTTGCGGACGCTGCGCGGGTTGTTCACCACCAGCGTCTCGCTCTCGATCCGCTCCAGCAGGTGCGTGGCGGTGATGTATCCCATGTGGAACGGCGGGTCCTGCCGCATCAGCACCACGTCGATATCGCGGCCAAGGTCCAGCCGGCGCGGGGTCCCCGCCCTGAAATGATCGCCCTGCACGCGCTGCACCGTCACCGGCATGGCCTGCGCCACCAGCCGGTCGTCCTCATCCAGTGACAGCGCGTTCACGTCGTAGTGATAGATCTCATGCCCGCGCTCCTGCGCCGAAAGCATCAGTGCAAAGCTCGAATCCCCGGCGATGTTGATGGAATGGAGCGGGTCCATCTGGACCGCAACGCGAAGGGTCATGGCTTCTGATCGCTTTCACTATGGCTGGGGCGAGTGCGGAGGCACGCCTTAAAGCGAATTTAGCGGTAGGGCGATCAATTTCCTAGGCGTCCGGAATGCGGGCCAATGAAGCCATGAAAGGGACCTCATGCGCAAGACTCTCACCATTCTCGCCTGCACTGCCGCCATGCTCGGCTGGACCGGCGCCGCTGTCGCCAACCCCGATCCGCACCCCACCGAACACCCGAAGGACGATCACAAGGACGGCGAACACAAGGACGAGCACAAGGAAGGCCACGCCCACTGATGCCCCGTCACGCGCCGGGTTGCCATGCATTGGCGATCCGGCGCGGCAGGCGGCCGGGCGCAAGCAGCAACACGTCGATCCGCACGTCCGCACCATCGCGCGCATAGCGCGGCGCCAGCGCCGCCGCCGCCCGCGCCACGCGCTGCAACCGCCGCGCATCGATGGCAGTATCCAGCGCCGCACCGGTCGCGCGCCACTTCACCTCCACGAACGCCACCGTGCGCCCGCGCCGCGCGACGATGTCCACCTCGCCCGCGCCCACGCGCACCCGCCGCGCCAGCACGCGCCACCCGGTCAGCCGCAGCCACCAGCAGGCGAGCGTTTCCCCGCGCCGCCCCTGCCGCTCGGCCTCGGCCCGGCTGCTCACTTCAGCTCCAGCGCCCGCGCATACAGCGTCTTGCGGTCCAGCCCCGTCGCCTTGGCCACGCTGCCCGCTGCCTGCGACACGCTCATCGTTTCCAATGCCGCCAGCAAAGCCGCATCCACGTCCGCTTCTTCCGGCGCGGCGGGCGCGGGCGGTGGCCCGGCCAGCAGCACGATCTCGCCCCGGGGCGGATGCGCGCGATAGTATTCGGCCAGTTCCTCTACCGTGCCCGTGCGGCACTCCTCGTGCAGCTTGGTCAGTTCGCGCGCCACGGCCACTTCGCGGCCCGGCATGATCCGCGCCATCGCATCGAGTGAATCCACCAGCCGCGGCCCGGTTTCATAGAACACCAGCGTCCACGGCACGGCCGCCAGTTCGGTGTCAGCGCCACGATCAGCGCGCTGGGGCCCGGCAGGCTGGTAATCGCGATTCCCTGCTCGCGCGCCATGCGCACCAGCTTGTATCCGGGGTCGGAAATCAGCGGCGTGCCCGCGTCCGAAACCAGCACGACCGCTTTTTGGCCCATTTCGGCGAGCAACCGGTCGCGCGCCTCATCGCTGGCGTGGTCGTCATATCGCCGCATCGGCTTTTTGATACCGATATGATTCAACAACTTACCCGTGACGCGCGTGTCTTCGCAGGCTATCAGGTCTGCGCCCGAGAGGATTTCCACGGCGCGCCGCGTCAGGTCGCCAAGATTGCCAATCGGGGTGGCGACAATATACAGCCCCGGTTCAAGATGCGGCGTGTCCATGTGGCGCCTCATGGACCGGGTCTCGGGGAGCAGCAAGCAGATGATGAAGGGTATTCCGGCGCAGGGGCCGGCACAGGGGGCAAAGCTGACTCGCCGTTTCGCGGTTGCTGGCACGCTGGCGCTGCTGGCGGGCTGCACGGTCATTCCCGGCGGCGGCCCCGCCCCCACGGTCACCCCCACCGAGGCCGCCCCGCAGGCCAATGCCCTGCCGACTGACGAAGGCCGCCACCGCGTCGCGCTGCTTGTTCCGATGTCCGGGCCGAACGCATCGGTCGGCCAGGCCATCGCCAACGCCGCCACCATGGCGCTGCTCGATACCAACGCCACCAACCTGCGCATCACCACCTATGATACCGCCACCGGCGCCGCCAACGCGGCGGGCAAGGCCGTGATGGACGGCAACCGCCTGATCCTTGGCCCCCTTCTCTCCGACGATGTCATCGCCGTTGCCGGCGTGGCGCGGCCGGCCAAGGTGCCGATGATCACCTATTCCAACGACAGCAAGGTCGCCGATCGCGATGTGTTCGTGCTGGGTCAGGTGCCCGGCCAGTCGGTCGCGCGCGTGCTGCAATATGCCCATGCCAACGGCGTCAACACCATCGGCGCGCTGATCCCGTCGGGTGATTATGGCCAGCGCGTGGCCGCCGCGCTGAACAGCGCCGCACGCGCCAACGGCGTCGCCGTGGCCGACGTGGAAAGCTACGAACGCACCAACACCTCGGTCGGCAGCGCGGTGCGCCGCGTGAAGGCCAAGGGCAAGGTCGATGCCCTGCTCATCGCCGATGGCGCGCGCATCGCGTTGATGGCGGCGCCGTTTGCCGCCGGCACGCGCCTGCTCGGCACCGAACTGTGGAGCGGCGAAGCCCCCATCGCGCGCAGCGCGGCGATGAAGGGCGCGCTGTTCGCCGCCGTGTCTGACCGCCGCTTCGGCCAGTTCGAGCAATCCTATCGCAGCCGCTTCGGCACCGGGCCTGCGCGCCTTGCCACGCTGGGCTATGACTCGGTGCTGCTCACGCTCAACATCGCGCGCGGGTGGAAGCCGGGCACGCTGTTCCCCACGGGCAAGCTCTATGACCCCGAAGGCTTCATCGGCCTCGACGGCGTGTTCCGCTTCAACCAGTTCGGCGTGGCCGAACGCGCGATGGAAGTGCGCGAGGTCGCCTCGGGCACGTTCGTCACCGTCTCGCCCGCGCCAGCGAAGTTCTGAAGGCCGGAACGGCCGCAAAAACACGGGAAAAGCCGCGCATAAGCACCCCACCCCGCTTGCGCGCGGATTCCTGCGTGTTCTATACCCGTTCGCATGAGCGCAGACGACCTGTTCGACAAGCTGCCGGCCGGCAGCGCTTCCGAAAGCTACGACGGCTCCGCGATCGAGGTCCTCGAAGGCCTTGAGCCGGTGCGCCGCCGCCCGGGCATGTACATCGGCGGCACCGACGAACGCGCGCTGCATCACCTTGCCGCCGAAGTGCTCGACAACGCGATGGACGAAGCCGTCGCCGGCCACGCCAACCGCATCGAGGTGACGCTTGAGGAAGCCCCCGGCGCCGCGGGCCGCATCACCATCAGCGACAACGGTCGCGGCATCCCGGTGGACGAACACCCGAAATACCCGGGCAAGTCCGCGCTCGAAGTGATCCTCACCACGCTGCATTCGGGCGGCAAGTTCTCTGGCAAGGCCTATGCCACATCCGGCGGCCTGCACGGCGTGGGCGTCAGCGTGGTCAACGCGCTGTCCACGCTCACCCGCATCGAGGTTGCGCGGAACAAGGAGCTGTACGCGCAGGAGTTTTCGCGCGGCCTGCCCACCGGCCCGCTGCAAAAGATCGGCAACGCGCCCAACCGTCGCGGCACGCAGGTCACCTTCATCCCCGATACTGAAATCTTCGGTGCGGACGCCCGGTTCAAGCCCGCGCGCCTGTTCCGCCTCGCGCGGTCGAAGGCCTACCTCTACGCCGGCGTCGAAATCCGCTGGAAATGCGCCGCCGCCCTCACCAGCGACGACGTGCCGGCCGAGGCCGTGTTCCAGTTCCCCGGCGGCCTTGCCGATCACCTTGCCGAACAGGTCGCCGGCCGCGAATGCGTTACCACCGTGCCGTTTGCCGGGTCGCAGGACTTTCCGGGCGACCAGATGGGCCGCGTCGAATGGGCCATCGCCTGGCCGCTGTGGTCCGACGGGTCATACAGCTGGTACTGCAACACCATTCCCACGCCCGATGGCGGCACGCATGAACAGGGCCTTCGCGCCGCGCTGACCAAGGGCATCCGCGCCTTTGGCGAGTTGATCGGCAACAAGAAGGCAAAGGACATCGCGCCCGAGGACATGATCACCGGCAGCGAGGTCATGCTTTCGGTCTTCATCCGCGATCCGCAGTTCCAGAGCCAGACCAAGGACCGGCTTACGTCGCCAGAAGCCGCGCGCATGGTCGAAAACGCGGTGCGCGATCACTTCGACCACTTCCTCACCGACAACATGGAGCGCGGCAAGGCGCTGCTCGGCGCGGTGATGGAGCGCATGGACGAACGTCTGCGCCGCAAGCAGGAGCGCGAGGTCAAGCGCAAGACCGCCACCAACGCGCGCAAGCTGCGCCTGCCGGGCAAGCTGACCGACTGTTCGGGCGAAGGCAGCGGCGAAACCGAACTGTTCATCGTCGAAGGCGACAGCGCCGGCGGCAGTGCCAAGATGGCGCGCGACCGCAAGACGCAGGCGATCCTGCCCATCCGCGGCAAGATCCTCAACGTCGCCAGCGCCAGCGCCGACAAGATCCGCGGCAATCAGGAAATCGCCGATCTCGCGCTCGCCATGGGCTGCGGGATGCGCAAGGACTGCAACGCCGACAACCTGCGCTACGACCGCATCATCATCATGACCGACGCAGACGTCGACGGCGCGCACATCGCCACGCTGCTGATGACGTTCTTCTTTCAGGAAATGCCCGACATCGTCCGGCGCGGCCACGTCTACCTCGCGCAGCCGCCGCTCTACCGCCTCACCGCCGGCACGCAAAGCGCCTATGCCCGCGACGAGGCCCACCGTGCAGAGCTGGAAGCCACGAAGTTCAAGGGCAAGAAGGTCGAAGTCTCGCGCTTCAAGGGCCTTGGCGAGATGAACCCGCAGCAGTTGCGCGAAACCACCATGTCGCCCGCCTCGCGCGGGCTGCTGCGCATCACCCTGCCGCCCGAATACGAAGGCCGCGCGGCGGTGAAGGACCTTGTCGACCGCCTGATGGGCCGCGATCCGGCGCAACGCTTCATGTTCATCCAGAACCGCGCGGGCGAACTCGATCCCGAAATGATCGACGCGTAACCGGCCGGTCCGTTCAGGCCACCACCGGCCCCGCGTGGCTCACCGCCACCCGCGTGCCGGGGGCGTTGTCGGTAATCGTCACCTCGGCATCGAGCTGCCGGGCAAGCGCGTTGACGATCCCGGTCCCCAGCCCCGCCTTCGACGGATCGCCCGGCCCGCCGATGCCTGTGCCATTGTCGGCAACCGAAAGGCACCAGCCGCTCTCGTCCTTCCGGTAATCCACCGTGATCACGCCGCCGACCACGCGCGCACCAAAGGCATGCTTCAGGCAGTTGATCACCAGTTCGGTCACGATCAGCCCCAGGCTCACCGAAACCGCGCTGCTTGTCACCGTGGCATCGGCATGGACGATCAGCGCGATTTCCGAAGGGTCGCCGATCATCGAGGCGCCGATGCTGTTGCACAAGTCTTTGAAATACGGCCCGATCGCCACCTGATCCGACGAACTCAGCGCCAGCTGGTGCTGCAACGTAGCTATCGACATGACGCGGCGATGGGCGTCGCGCAGGTGCGTCCGCGTTTCCTCGGACTGCACGCGCCGCGCGCTTTGCATCAGCACGCTGGCGATGATCTGGAGGCTGTTGGCCACGCGGTGCTGCAATTCCTGCAACAACAGCTGCTTTTCGTGGACCAGATCGTCCTTCTGTCGCTCGGTCCTGCGCACGTCGGTAACGTCGCTCGCGCCCAGAACCAGATAAACGCCTGAGCCCTCGGGCAGGCTCAGCAGGTGCGCGTTCAGGATCAGCCGCCGCTTGCCCATGCCCTTGCGCACAAGGTCTATTTCATAGGCATCAATGGGCGCGCGCCCTGCAACCGTTCCTTCCAGCAGCAGGCGCAGTTGCGGGATGTCCCATTCGCCTGCCCCCAGCGTCAGCATCGAACGCCCCACCACCGCGGCGGGGTCAAGCGCGAAGGCCCGGCAGAAAGACCCGCTGACCGCCTGCACCACCAGCGATTCATCCAGCAGGACAAGAGGCATCGTGGACGACATGACAAGCGCCATGCCAAGACTGTTGGCCCCAATCGGACCGCCGAGCGAAACAGGCATGGCCGAAGCCCCCCACGCCCGGAGACTCGCGCGGCGAAAGTCGTATCCCGGGCAGCCGTGTCAGGGCAGCGGGCGCCCCAATACAACCCTGCCTGACCGTAGCACGGCGCCAATACGCATACTAAACAAAACGGCTACTTCTTGCGCTGATCTTTCGATCGGACGGCCAAAACGGGGCTACCCATCGCCCCGATTGCCAGATTCGCGCCGCACCAGCAGGTCGGAAAGCGCCCGCACCGCTTCGGTGAGCGAAAGCACTTCCTTTTCGCGCAGTTCATCCAGCTTCTGGTGCAACAGTTCGATCTCCAGTTCGGCCTTCACGTTGATCTGGTAATCGGCCGCCGCGTCCTTGCGGTCGATGTCCTGCTGCCGGTTCTGGCTCATCATGATGAACGGCGCGGCATAGGCGGCCTGAAACGACAGCGCGAGATTGAGCAGGATGAACGGATAGGGGTCCCACCGCTGGACATAGGCGGTCACGTTCAGCGCGATCCACACCAGCAGGATCGTGGTCTGGATGATGATGAACGGCCACGATCCCATCGTCGCGGCCACATAATCGGCCACGCGCTGCCCGGGGGTAAGCCCCCCGGCCACGCCCGGATCGAAGCAGGCCCGCTGCTCGCGCCGAACGCTGCGCAACCGGGCCAGCAGCGCGGCTTCGTCCTGATGCAGTTGGTGGCGTCGGTCTTCAATGGCCATGGGGCGGCTCCTTTGCCCCGGCGTAGCACGCCCGCACGCCGGCCGGTGCGCAAAAGCCGCCCGCAGGGGCTTACCCGTGCTTGTCCTGCGCCTGCGTTGGCGGCTGGACCGACCAGTCCGGCGGGATATCGGTGGGCTCGTCCGCCTCGGCCGCTTCCGCCGTCGGATGTACCCGGTCGGCCGCGTGGTGGACGGGAGCATAGATGGTATAAAGCTGCATCGGCTCGTCCCCGATGTTGGTCACGTTGTGCCACGTACCGGCCGGCACCAGCACGCACCATCCGTCCGAAACCTCCCGGTCAAAGCTCAGATCGTCCTTGGCCGGGCCCATCTGCACGCGCCCCTTGCCGGCATCCAGCCGCAGGAACTGGTCGGTTTCGGGATGAGCCTCCAGCCCGATGTCCCCGCCCACCGGGATCGACATCAGCGTGACCTGCAAATAGCGCCCGCTCCACGCCACGGAACGATAGCTGGCGTTGTCCTTCGTCGCCTGTTCGATGTCGAACGATTGCGGGTTGGGTCCGATATCCCGGATGCGGTCTGTCGTCATGTGCGGTTCCCTCGGTCGCATGATTGCGATCCGACAACCCACAACAGCGCCAACGGTTTCTCAATGCCACAACGAAGGAGCGCGCTATCCCGCGCCGCTCGGCCGTCCCTTGGAGAAATCGAACCGTATCCGCACCCATGCGCCGATCACCGGCTTGCCATCGATGCGCGGCGGGCGAACCAGAAACTGCCATGCCGCTTCGCGCAGCGCGCGGGCCATGCCCGATCCGCGCGGCGATTCGCCCATCTCCTGGCAGTCCTCCACATGGAACTTTTCCACGGTGCGGCAGGCGATCATCGCCCATTCGCCGGGCGAGCGCCCCGGCGGCATATAGCCTGCCAGTTCCGCATTGCTCGGCTCGCGATACCACTCGGCGTTATACAGCCGCGCACCGCCCGGACCTTCGCCCTGCCCTTCGCCGCCGCCCCCGCCAGCCGCGCCTGCATCCGTGCCCGCGCCGCCCGCCGCCTTTTGCGGCATCTTGCCGATATCCGCCGCGGCAAGGTCCGCGCGCGACATGCGGATGAAGCCCGGCGGCAATTCATAGTGCCGTTCAGCCGGCACCTCCACGCGCGGCGGCACCTTGGGCACCACGGCGGCCTGCGCCACCGTTTTCGTCACCGGTTTGGCCTTTTCCGCCTTGGCCGCAGGCTGCTTTTCCGCGCGGTCGCCCGAAAGGTTCACCGCCACCAGCCGCGCCGCGCCCGCGCCGCCCGGCACGTCGAAGCGCCCCATCAGCACCAGCAACGCCAGCAGCCCAAGGCTGGTCGCCAACGCCAGCCCAAACGCCACGCTGCGCCCACGCCGCGAAGGGGCATAGCCCCGCTGCGGGGAAAACGAAGGATCGGGCTGCATCGCGCTCCGCCTAGCCATTGCCGGCGACGGGCGCAACGCAAGGAAGCAGGCGCGGCATCATCGCCCCTCCAACGCGCGAGGCGGCGCATCCCTGCGCAGCCGATGCTACCCGGCGCCGAGCATTTCGTGAACATCGTGGGTCATGACCGCAAGATACACCGCCAGCCCAAGATAGAGCGCCCCATATTCCAGCTTCTTCTGCGCCGGCACTCCATAGTATCGCGCATGTTCGGCATCGGCCGGATCATAGTTCCAGGCAGCGCGCAGGGCAGGAATTGCGGCAATGCCGATCATCACCAGCAGCGCACTCGGGCGATAGATGAACGCTCCCACCAGCACCGGCACGCCCGCGAACCAGACGCGAGGCGAAAGGATGGCGGTGATCCGTCCGCCATCCAGCGGCGAAAGTGGAATCA
>JBDLVU010000133.1:0-7300 GCA_039804665.1 Pseudomonadota bacterium
TGGTGGCGCCTGGTCAAGGAGATGGCGGCGCTCACGCCCTTCTGGCTCGCCATCCTGCTGGCGCCGCGCAAGCTGGGGCTTGCTCAGGCCTCGCCGGTGGCGCACGCGGTGTTGCGCGGCTGGGGCATCGCCGCGTTGGCGGGTTTCCTGCTGTTTGGCACGTGGTACGATCACTATGTAGCACCGCTGCTGGTTCCACTGTCGATCCTGTCGGCTCCCGCACTGGGACGGCAAGGCCCGCGCGAAGCGTGGTACACGCAGCTCATGCTGGGCTTCGGCGCGATCGCGGGCTTTGTGGTGATGGCCTGTCAGGTCAGCGAACACGGCACGGGTGCCGATGTCGACCGCATGACGGCGCGCATTCGCTCGGAATTGCACGGCGGGTGCTATTTCCAGTTCGACGGCGACCCGGTCCTGTATCGCACCGTCGACGCCTGCGTGCCGACCCGGTTTGCCTTTTCCGGTCACCTCAACACCTACACCGAAGCACCGGCCATCGGTGTTAACGTCAACAGCGAGGTCGTGCGGATCATGCTGAGCCGCCCGGATGTGGTGCAAATCGCCGAATGGAACGACATCTATCTGGAAAACCACGAGACCCGCGCCATCGTGAAGGACTTTCTCGCCCGTGACTACGAACAGTATGCGCATGTCACGCTGGGCGGTCGGACCTACGGCCTTTACCGATTGAGGCGATAGGCATCGCCCCCTGTCCTTACGCCCACCCTAGGACATTATGGAGTGGCAGCCCCGGTCGGTTGAAATCTAAGGTTCTGCGGTAACGCGACGGAGCAGACGGCGATCGCCGCGCTCCCCACGGTGAATGGCAAGGGAGATGGACGATGACTGAAGACGTCAAATGGGATCTGGAGGCTGACGTCGTCGTCCTGGGTTCCGGCGGCGCCGCCATGACGGCGGCGATCACCGCGCATGATTTCGGGGCCAAGGAGGTGGTGATCCTCGAAAAGACCGGCATGGTCGGCGGCACCACCGCGATGTCGGGCGGCATGCTGTGGATTCCGAACAACCACCACCAGCACGAAGCGGGCATCGAGGATTCCGACGAGGAAATCGTCACGTACCTCGATTCGCTGGCGCCGGGCGGTCTTGATCCGGAAACGCTGTGGTCGTTCATGCAGAACGGTCCGGAAATGTTGCGCTATCTGGCGGACAAGACCCCGGTGCGCCTCACCGCGTTTGCCGACTTTCCCGATTACCAGCCGTATGCTCCCGGCGCGAAGCCCGATGGCGGCCGTTCGCTGGATAACGAGGCTTTTCCGTTCAACTCGCTCGGCAAGTGGGCCGGCCGCGTCAATCCCAGCAAGATGGCCTACCCGCTGCGTGGCAGCCTGATGGAAGCGATCCGTGGCACGCTGGACGAAGCGACGCTGGCAGAACGCGAAGCGGGCGATTATCGCGGTCTTGGTCAGGCGCTCGCCGGCTCGCTGTTCAAGGCGGTGATCGATCGCGGCATTCCCGTCGAATTCGAAAAGCGCGCGCGCAAGCTGGTGAAGGACGGCGACCGCGTGATCGGCGTGATCGCTGAAGACGCCAACGGCAAGCCTTTCCGTGTTCGTGCGCGGCGCGGCGTGGTGATCGCCACCGGCGGCTTCGAATGGAACGAGGAACTGGTCAAGACCTTCGTGCGCGGGCCGCTCACCGGCCCGGTCAGCGTGCCTGAAAACGAAGGTGACGGCCTGCTGATGGCGATTGAGGCCGGGGCCAAGCTCGGCAACATGCAGAACGCCTTCTGGATGCAGAGCGTGCTGGAAATGAAGCCGCAGCATCGCAGCGCCAAGCCCAACTACCTGCTCGGCTCGGACGAGCGCGCCCGTCCCGGCGCCATCCTCGTCAACGGCAAGGGCAAGCGCTTCGTCAACGAAGCGGCGAACTACAATGCGCTGGGCAAATCGCTCCATGCGTTCGATGCCGGCACCCACACGTACGCCAACCTGCCGTACTGGCTGATCATCGACCAGCGGAACAAGAACAAGTATCACAACTTCAACTCGGCCGCGGGTGCGCCGGCTCCGTCCTACATGATGCAGGCCGATACACTGGAAGCGCTGGCCGAAATGGCCGGTATCGATCCGCAGGGTCTCGTTGCCGAGGTCGCGCACTTCAACGAAATGGTCCGCAAGGGTCATGACGACGATTTCAATCGCGGCGACAACACCTACGACAACTTCTACATGTGGGGCGACACCGACTTCGAGCCGCCCTTCCGCACGCTCGGCGTGATCGATCAGGGGCCGTTTTACGCGGTGAAGATGGAAGCCGGCGCACTGGGCACGGCGGGTGGGCCCAAGACCAACGCTGACGCTCAGGTGGTGGACTGGAACGGCAATCCCATCCCGGGCCTCTATGCCGCCGGCAACGCCATGGCGGCGGTTCTGGGCGATATTTACGGCGGTGCCGGCGGTACGCTCGGGCCGGGCATGACCTTTGGCTACATTGCCGGGCGTCACCTCGCCGGGCATATCCCCAACGTCTGATCCGTTCGCGCGGCAGAGCGCAACAAAAGAGCCCCGCAAGCACGCGCTTGCGGGGCTCTTTTCGTTCAGGCTGGCTTGTTCAGCGCAGCTTGGCGATGGTCAGGCCATGTTCGCGCGCCGCGTCCTTGGTCGATTCCTCGGTGCGGTTCAGCGATTTTGCGATTTCCTTCAGGCCCTTGCCCTTGGCGGACAGGGTACGAAGCTTCTGCAGCTCTTCGGGCTTCCACGGCTGGCGGTGGCGGGCGACTTTCTCGCTCATTCTGCTGCGGCCTTCTTCTTTGGGGCGGCTTTCTTTGGCGCAGCCTTCTTGGCCGGGGCCTTCTTGGCGGCTGCTGGCTTCTTCGCAGCTGGCTTCTTGGCCGCAGCCTTCTTCTTGCCCTTGGCAGGCGCCTTGGCGGCCCGCTCGTCGATCAGCACGATGGCCTGTTCGGCGGTGAGCGCTTCGGGGTCCTTGTCCTTGGGCAACGTCGCATTGGTGGTGCCGTCGGTCACATAGGGGCCATATCGGCCCGCCATCAGCTTCATTTCGCCGCCCGAGGTCGGGTGCGGACCGAAGGTCTTGAGTGGTTCGGCCGCCTGACGGCTACCCCTGCTCCCGGCTGCGCTCGCCGCCTCGGCCAGCTTGACCACGGCGGCGTTCATGCCGGTCTCGAACACTTCGGCAGTGGAGCGCAAGCGCGCATACTTGCCGTCGTGCGCCAGATAGGGGCCATAACGCCCGATCGACGCCGTGATCGGGTTGCCCGTTTCCGGATGCTGACCGATCTGGCGCGGCAGGCCCAGCAGCTTGAGCGCCCATTCGAGGTCGAGCTCGCCAATGTCCTTGGGGATGGACGCGCGCTTGGCCTCCTTGCCCTCGCCCAGCTGGATATAGGGGCCAAAGCGCCCTGTCCGGCGGGTCACTTCAAGGCCCGTCACCGGGTCCTTGCCAAGGCCGGCATCCTCGCCCTGGCCATCTTCACCCGAACCGCCCGGCTGCGCAAACTTGCGCGTGAACTTGCACTCGGGATAGTTCGAACAGGCCACGAACGCGCCATAGCGACCGCCGCGCAGCGACAGCCGGCCCTCGGCGCATTTCGGGCACACGCGCGGGTCGCTGCCATCGGCGCGCGGCGGGAACAGGAAGTCGGACAGGAACACGTCCAGCTCGGCGGTCACCTCGCTGGGTTTTTTCTCCATCACCTCGTCGGACTTCGGCTTGAAGTCGCGCCAGAACGCGGCAAGCACCTGCTTCCACGCGGCCCGCCCGCCAGACACGTCGTCCAGCTCGTCTTCCATACCGGCGGTGAAGTCATAGGCCACGTAGCGGTCGAAGAAGCGTTCCAGAAACGCCGTCAACATCCGTCCGCTTTCCTCTGCGAAGAAACGGTTTTTCTCTGTGCGGACGTAGTTGCGATCCTTCAGAACCTGCAACGTTGCGGCATACGTGGACGGGCGCCCGATGCCCAGTTCTTCCAGCCGCTTGACGAGGCTGGCTTCGGAATAGCGCGGCGGCGGCTGGGTGAAGTGCTGCGTGGCATCCACGCCGCGCTTGGCCGGCGTATCGCCCTTGGCCATGGCGGGCAGCAGGCCGGCTTCCTCGTCGTCGCCGTCGGCTTTCTGGTCGCGGCCTTCCTCGTATACGGCCAGGAAGCCCGGAAACTTGATCACCTGTCCGGTGGCGCGCAGCTCGTGCTTGCCGGTGCCGTCGCGCAGCGTGATCGTGGTCCGCTCGATGTTGGCAGAGGCCATCTGGCTCGCCATCGCGCGCTTGTAGATCAGGTCATAAAGCCGCGCCTCGTCCGCGCTGCCATAGCGATCCTTGCTGAAATCGGTCGGCCGGATCGCTTCATGCGCTTCCTGAGCATTCTTGGCCTTCGTCTCGTAATGACGGGGTTTTTCGGGCAGGTAATGCCCGTCGTAGCGGTCCGAGATGGCCTTGCGTGCGGCGCTGATCGCGCTCGGGTCCATCTGCACGCCATCGGTACGCATGTAGGTGATGGCGCCCGCTTCATACAGCGTCTGAGCAACGCGCATCGTGTGGCTGGCAGAGAAGCCAAGTTTGCGCGCGGCTTCCTGTTGCAAGGTTGAGGTGGTGAACGGCGGATAGGGATTGCGGCGGGTGGGCTTGGTCTCCACATCATCCACGCGGAAGGTGGCAGCCTCGACCACGGCCTTGGCCTTCATCGCCGCGCCTTCATCGCCCAGCGACAGCTTGTCGAGCTTCTCACCCTCAAAGCGGACCAGCCGCGCGGCGAATTCGGTGCCCGTGTGCTCCATGCGCGCGACGACGGACCAGTATTCCTGCGCGCGGAATGCCTCGATCTCGCGCTCCCGCTCCACGATCAGGCGCAGCGCCACCGATTGCACGCGGCCCGCAGACTTGGCGCCGGGCAGCTTGCGCCACAGCACCGGGGAAAGCGTGAAGCCGAACAGGTAATCCAGCGCGCGGCGCGCCAGATAGGCATCGATGAGGTCCTGATCGAGTTCGCGCGGGCGCTTCATCGCCTCGGTCACCGTCGCCTTGGTGATGGCGTTGAAGGTAACGCGCTCCACTTCCTTGGGCAGCGCCTTGCGCTTCGCCAGCAGTTCACGCACGTGCCACGAAATCGCCTCGCCCTCACGATCAGGGTCGGTTGCGAGGATCAGGCGGTCGGCGGTCTTGGCCGCGTCGGTGATGGCCTTCACCCGCGCCTGCTTGTCGCCATACAGTTCCCAGTCCATCGCGAAATCCTCGTCCGGGCGGACGGAGCCGTCCTTCACCGGCAGGTCGCGAACGTGGCCATAGCTGGCCAGCACCTTGTAGCCGGGGCCCAGGTACTTTTCGATGGTCTTGGCCTTGGCGGGCGATTCAACGATGACAAGTTGCATGATCTGAAACGGTGGCCTTCACGTGTATGTACACGCGCGAGGGTGGGAAGCCCGGCCGCCGCCGTCAACCCTGTCTGATTGCCCATCCCCCGCCGCGGCCCGGTGGCGGGGCAAAATTTCGCCACCGGGCGGGCCGTTTACTTCATCAGCGTGATCTGCCCCACCATGCGTTCGTTCGCCAGCGAAGCGGCCTTCGCCGCGCCTTCTTCGTAATTGCCGGGCTTGGCATCGAATTCGAACTTGCGCGTCTTGCCGAACATCATGCCGCCGTGGCCCATCGCTGCCATCAGGCCGCCCGCAACGTTGGCGGCGGCCTGCGTCGTCTTGGCCGTGCCGCTGGATGCGTCATGCTTGTCGATGAAATCGCCGTCCACCGACAGGCCCTGGTTCAGGGTAAGCGTGCTGGTCTTGCCGTTGGGTCCGAACACCGTCATCCGCGAGAAGCCCGGCGTGACGGAAAGGTTGGCGTTCACGTCCAGCCCGCCAAAGCTGAAGGCGCCCGGACGCTTCTGGTCCGAAAAGTCGATCAGGTAGGTCACGTCGATCACCGCCGCGCCCGAAGCCTTGGCATAGTTCGACAGCGCCATGCCGGCCTGCCCCGCGTCCATCGCCAGCCCCATCGAGGAAAAGCCGCTACCCTGAAAATCGCCCGCCACCATGATCAGGGTCGGCAGTACCGACGGTTTGACATAGGTAGCCTTGCCCGTGCTTTTCTTTTCCAGCGCCACGTTGATGTCCATCGGCGATGGGTGTCCGTGCGGCTTTGCCATCTCGGGCGCGGCGAACACGGCAGCCGGATCCTGTACCGAAAGACCCGCCGCGGTGAGCTTCTGCACGAAATCGGCATAGGCCATGTCGGCCACCTTCTGCATCATCTCGGGCGTCACGCCGACAAGCGTCGACTTGGCCTTTGTGGTGCCGCCGAATGCACCCATTAACCCGCCGGTGGCCTTGGTCTGGTCCGTCGACTCGAAGATGAAGCCCACGTTGAATGCGGCGATGGCAACGGCGGTGGCGCCCTTCACCGCTTCCTTGCCCGAAACCTTCACGACGTCCGCGTCGCCGGCAAATGCTTGAACTGGTAACATAAATGCGCTCGCGGCGAGCAATGTGGCGGCGAATGCCTGCTTGCGAAATGTCATCCCCGGTCCCCCGTTCTGTCGCCGCATCCCCGCGCGGCACGGGGATGATTGCGCAAGGTCCGAACCGGGTCAAATTAGCAGATTGTTAACCATTATAGGTCGGGCAACGAAACCCGACCGCCGGCGTGCCGCACCAGCCGGCCGCCCAGTTCCAGTTCCAGCAGGGCCATCTGCACTTGCCCGGGGCTGGCGCCGCTCAACCGGATCAGTTCGTCCACCGGCACCGGCGCTGTGCCGAGTAGCCCCGCAACGTCGGCCGGTTCGTCGGCGATCTCCGGCGTGGCCCGATAGGGTTCGCTGGTCCCCTCGCGGAACGTCGAGCGCGGCGCGCCGGCAAACCCGCGCAGCAGTTCGTCCACGTCCGCCGCGCTCTGGACCAGAATTGCACCGTCGCGGATCAGCTGGTTGCACCCGTGCGAGCGGCTGTCGAGTGGCGAGCCGGGCACGGCCATCACTTCACGCCCCGCTTCCCCCGCAAGCCGCGCCGTGATCAGCGATCCCGATCGCGGGGCCGCTTCCATCACCACCGTGCCTGCCGCCAGCCCGGCGATGATCCGGTTGCGGTGGGGAAAATGGCGGGCCAGCGGTTCGGTGCCCGGCAGCATTTCCGCCAGCAGCACCCCTTCGCGCGCCACCTGCGCCTGCAAGCCGGCGTTCTCCGGCGGATAAGTCACATCGATGCCGCCCGCGATCACGGCAATGGTGCCGCCCTCGCCCCCCGCGCCGCCCGCCAGCGCACCTTGATGCACCGCGCCATCGATCCCGCGCGCCAGCCCGGAAACGACCGCATGGCCCATCTCCGCCAGATCGAGC
>JBDLVU010000134.1:0-7253 GCA_039804665.1 Pseudomonadota bacterium
ATCCTCGCCCCATAAATGGGGAAGGGTGCAATTCATGGCTGTTCCACCGATTACAGCGCCGTGCTGGCGCTCTCTGGCCACCGGAGGCCTGTCGCGCATCCGGACATCGAACCTGGGCACGCAGATGATGGCCAAGCGGCTGCAACTCAGCCCCGCGCCGGTCGAAGAAAAGATCACCGAAATCTACACCTACTACTCCAAATGGGAACGAGGGCTGATCGATGAAATTGCCCAATTTGCATGACCTGCAGCACTCGGCGATCAACGCCCTGCTGCCGCTCGAAACCGTTGCGGAGCTGATCCAAAGCGGCGCCCCGCTTGCGCTCGCCGGCACGCCGGCCGCCCTTTCCGCCTTGCCGCCCGGTCGATGGATCGGCGGCACCACCGCCTATTTCATGACCGATGAGGGTGGCGTGGTGGTGGGCGACGACCGCGTGTTCGTCACCGACCTTTCGGCGCTCGGCACGGTCGAGGTAACGAGCGTCGCCGCCGGCGACCTCGCGCGCATCAGCACCGACGCGCCCGACCACGGCTTTGCGCTCACCATCATCCCGGCCGAAAGCGAATGTCATTCGCGCTTCGCACTTGAAGCGCCGTTCTTTCCCGACACCTTTCTGAAACCCACCGTGGGCTGGATCGCCGGTTATGATCTGGCCAAGGGTGGCCCCGCGCTGGTGTTTGACGGGCGCGAGGCCAAGGCGCACGAAAACCGCGCGGTGGTGGCATTCGTGTCATTCGAGGGTGATGCGCTCGCCCGACCGGAAATCGTCAATCCGTTCCGTGCGGGCAACGGTGCGGTTCTGCATTTTGCCGAGCCCGGCTTCCTCCATCGCACCTGCATCGTCGATGGCGAAGTGACCGATTTTGCCATGTACCTGCGCGCCAACGGGCTGGATCAGGGCAAGTTGCCGCTGGTCGGCGATCATGGCGGCGCTCCGATCAATGTCTCGGTGCAACGCATCGACGATGAAGGCATGGTCCACCTTTACGCGCCGGTATTTGCCGGCATCGACTATCGCTTCGCCGCACCAGTCGACGATTACGCCGCCGCCCTGACGACGGGCATCGACGCACAAACGACCGATGGGGCCTGCTGGTCGTGCAACTGCATCCTCAACTTCATGTTCGGCGAGCTGGAGGGCAAGTCGATCGGCGGCATCGCCGGCCCGGTCACCTTTGGCGAAATCGCCTATCAACTGGTCAACCAGACGCTGGTCACGCTGCGACGCATCTAAACCTGCCCCCGGGCACCAACCGGTCGGGGAACCACAATGGCTCCCCGACCATTGCTGCATGGCACCGGACGCTCCACCCATCGCGGGCAGCGCCCACCCTTTCCTCTCCTTGATGGAGAAGGCGCCATGAACAAGACCTTCCTTCTTGCCCCTCTTGCGGCGGCCTCCCTGCTCGCGGGCTGCACCGACAATTACGCCTATGGCGACCGTCCCGGCTATGCAAACGACCGCTACGCCGGGGACTGGGGCTACTACGACCGCAACACGTATGATCGGTATGGCCGCTACGACTGGAACAATCCCGATCCCAGCTACGGCGGTTACTATGCCGACCGTTATTATCGCGACAACAACCGCTATCGGGAACATCGCCTCAATCAGGATGACCGCATCTATCGCGGGCGTGACGGTCGCTATTACTGCCGTCGTTCGGACGGTTCGACCGGCCTGATCATCGGCGGCGTTGCCGGCGCGGCACTGGGCGCGGTCATTGCCGAAGGCGACAGCAAGCCGCTGGGCGCCATCATCGGCGCGATCGGCGGCGCTGCGGCAGGCGCGGCCATCGACAGCAACAACGTGCGTTGCCGCTGATCTGGCGACAACGCCATCTTGCGCCTTTGGGGCAGTCACGGCAGTTAAGCCCGGTTAACCAGACCGGAGGTTTTTCGTGACTGACCCCAAGGCCATGATCCAGACAATGATCGCACTGGCATCCGCTTCGCTCGGCCTTGTCGCCGCGCTGGCGTGGAACGAAGCGATCAAGGCGACCCTTGCCCTGCTTGGCATGGGTGACAACCTTGCCGGACTTTACAGCTATGCCATCGTCGCAACCGTGCTGGCGGTGGTCGTGCTGACTGTGCTCGGCCGGATTTCAGCGCGCATCGGCGGCGATGCCGCTTTCGAGCGCGAAGCCGAGGGCTGATCCGTCAGTGGTGGCGACTGACCCGTACGGGCCCGTCGTTACCGCCGCCCGCAGCGACACCGGGCACGCCGGCCAGCATGTCCACCGGCACCAGCCCTCGCGCCTGCTGAAGCATGTCCGCCGCGCCGCTCGTCGAACTGCCGCCGTGCGCGCGCGTCACGCGCACGCCGTGCTCCAATGCCGGCGCGGCGCTCCTGCGTGCGAACGGCCCATGCGGAGCAAGCACCGCCGCTGCGCCCAGCAACGGCACGATCCACCATCCCTTGCGCACCAGCGCGCGGCCTAAACTCTGCATGATCGGGTCCCCGGTCCTGCCACATCGTGCACCGGGAATGGTTGGGCAATGTTTAACCCGGCTCGGCATAACCGGGCTGGGCCGGATCGTCCGTCATCGGTTCATCGGGACCGTCCGCATCCGCGTCGGGCTGCGGGGGCCCTTCGGGTTCCTCTGCATCCGCAGGCGGAGCCGGCGGTTCGCTCACCGCGCGACCGTCATCGAACGCGGCGATATCGTCGGCCATCGTCTTGCCCGCCCGCACCGCATCGCCGACAAATACCACCGCGTGCGACAGCGGGCTCGACAGGCGTTGCGCGGGAACGGGATACGCATCGACCGGATAGGTTTCGGCGGAGAAAGGGGCAGGGGCCAGGTCTGCCTGCTGCTGCGCCAGCGCCGTTCCCTTGCGCCATTCCGGCTCGGGCGCCTGGCGCATCCGCGTGGGCGTGGCGAGGGCCAGCGCGCCGCCAAGCGCTAGTCCGCCAAGGACAAGAATGGCTGCGGGATCACGTGCTTGCACCAGTTCCACCTGCGTTCGCCCCGTCCATTGCATCAATGGCCGCGCGCGCACGTGGTTCCGGCACGAAAAAGGGGCCCGCCGCATATTGCGGCAGGCCCCGTTTTGGCTTGCGTCGGGCGCTTACTTGGCGTCGACGTCGATGCCCATCTTCTTCACGTCGGCCAGACGGAATTCCACCGGCTGGTTGTTGAACGTGCCGGTCACGATCTTCTTGCGCACGTGCAGTTCAAACGGCACCTTGCCTGCATAGGCGGTGCCACGGATCACCTTTTCGCCCGAAGCGTCTTCGGTGGTGTAGCTGTACTGCACGCCCTTGTGCGCAAACGCGGCGTCTTCAGCGGCGTTGGCAACGGCCGGAGCGGCGAGAGCAAGCGTGGCGGCGGCGAGCGAGAAATAAGCATTGAACATGGCAATGTCCCCTTTTGGTCAGGTTGATTGCCTTCGGACACCCGTATCGTTTTTGTTTGTACCGCTAATGATGCTGCACGTGCGAACAGGCAATTGTAATCTACGGCAACACAGTTGCGTGATTTGCAACTGACAGGCATAGACGCGGGCATGACCGTCCGCACCGCCACTGCGCTCGCCCTTCTGTCGCTGGCCACCGCCTGCGCTACGCCCCAGCCTGCGCCGATCATCGCCGGTGGCTGGGCAGACGCCGCCGTAGCAGACACGGGCATCACCGAAGCGGCACGTTTTGCGGCCGCGCAACTCGGCGCCCCGCTCGCCGAGGTGGTCGCCGCCCGCACGCAAGTCGTCGCCGGCACCAACTACGATCTGGACTTGCGCCTGACCGATGGCCGCCACATCCGCGCCACCGTCTGGCGCAGGCTCGACGGCACTTTCGCGCTCACCGATCAGGCGGTCCTTGCCCGTTAGGGCAAAGGCTCAGCGCTTGCGCACGAACTCCGCGCGCAGGACAAGGCCCTTGATGCCCGGATACTTGCAGTCGATTTCCTGCGCATCTCCGGTCAGGCGGATCGACTTGATCAGCGTCCCCTGTTTCAGCGTCTGCCCGGCGCCTTTCACCTCAAGATCCTTGATCAGCGTCACCTGATCGCCATCCTGCAGGATGTTGCCCACGGCATCGCGCACTTCCACCGCGCCTTCCGCAGCCTTGCGGGCGGCAAGGTCCGCCGCCGGCATCCACTCGCCGGTGTCTTCGTCATAGACGTAATCGTCGTCGCTCATCGTATCCCTCCGTCGCGGGTGCCCTGCCAGACCGACGGGCATTGCACCAGCGTTTCGTTCCTGTGATGAAAGCCAGCATGGACCGCACCATCATCTCGTTGACAGGCGCGCACCGGCAGGCCGCCATCGAAACGCTGTCCGCTGCCTTTGCCGACGATCCGGCGATGTGCTGGCTGATGCCCGATCCGGCAGCCCGCGCGCGCCGGCTGCCGCGGCTGATGGCGTGGACGTTCGACGATCATCTGGCGCACGGCCTTGCCTTCGGCACGCCGGGGGCAGAGGCCGTCACGCTGTGGCGCCCGCCCGGCACGGTGCACCGCCACGCGCCGCTCACGCCGGCTGCGGTGCTCCGCTTCCTTGGCATGTTCGGCCGCCATATCCTGCGGGCAGAGCGGCTCGACGGGGCGATTGCGCGTCACCTGCCGGCGGGCGAGCAGCAGTTCTACCTGCGCATGGCCGCCGTCCGTCCGGACCGTCAGGGGCAGGGGCTGGGCGGCCTTTCCATCCGGCGCGGCCTTGCCATCGCGCAAGAGGCGAACCTGCCCACCACGCTCGAAACCGCCACGCAAGGCAACGTCGACCTCTATCGCGCGCTGGGCTTCGCGCTTATCAGTGAATGGTCGGCCCCGTTGCGCGGTCCGCGCTTCTGGACGATGGCCTGCCCACCGCGCCGCTAAGCCACAGCGCCAGCCACACCAGCACCGGCTGCACCACCATGCGCGGCAGGTGATACGCCAGCCCAAGCCCCTTATCGGGCTGCGCCATGTCCATGATGAAATGGTTGATGTTGGCCGGAAACACACAGACCGCATACAGCGCCAGCCCCCAGCCGCCAGCGCGGCGCAATCCGGGCGACCACGGCTGCACCAGCGCCGCCGCGCCCGCCAGCTCGGCCAGCCCGGTCAGCAGGATCACCGCGTCAGGATAAGGCACCCAGTGCGGCGTGATCTGCAGAAAAGGCCGCGGCATCGCCACGTGCAACACCCCCGCCAGCGCATAGAATGCCGCCAGCAGCCACCGCCCGATCCGCTTTGTCCGTTTCATGCGGCGCAGCCTCTGCCCGCCGCGCCCCGGGGTCAAGTCCCGCCTACCACACCGCCGGCGTCAGCTTAACCGTGCCGCCGTCGAACGGCTCCCACGACTTGTCCGAAAGCAGCGCATTGCTCTCGCGCGCGCTGCGCCCTTCGGCCAGCGACCATGTGATGTGCCACACCCCGCCGTCGGGCCGCGCCGTGCTGCCGTCAAGCGCCACGACGAGCGTCTCCACGCCCTGTCCATCGTCTGCCCGCCCCACGATCCGGGCATGGCCGATCGGCGGGGGCGCGGGTGCGTCGGGTTCGTGCACCGCGCGCCGTGTCACATGGTCGGCCACCGTGCGTTCATAGCGCGGCGGCACCAGTTCCAGCAGGCGGTCCCTGCAATCCGGTTCGATCTTCCAGCCAACGGTCACGGGCGGGGAAACTCCAGGAGTCATGCCTGAAACAACGCACGCGAACGCGCCGGTTCCGCCCGCAATCGGCGAAACCGGCATGTTGCCCCTCGTTTCATCGCATTTCGGCGGATTGTCAGCCCGCAGGCGCCGCTGCGGTCGGCGTTGCCTGTCCGCTCACCGTATGGCTGTTGGGCTGGGCGCTGTTCAGCGCGCCGGTCATCCAGATGATCGAAAGCGCGCCGATCGCCAGAACCAACCCGATGATCAGGACATACCGCATGACGCCCGGGGTGTCGCCGCCCCGCGCCTCTGGCGTGGTGATGTGCGTTTCGTCGCCGTGGCGTTCCATGTCGGATCCTTCCCGCGCAAGGCCCAATGCGGGCCGTGTCCCGCTCTACGCGCAAGGTCGGGTATCAGTTCCCTTGGCGGGGGGCGGCAAGCCCCCCTGCCAACAGGTGCGCGATCAGTCGCGCAGCAGTTCGTTGATCCCGGTCTTGCTGCGGGTCTGCGCATCGACCGTCTTCACGATCACCGCGCAATACAGCGACGGCCCCGGCGTGCCATCGGGCAGCGGCTTGCCCGGCAGCGAACCCGGCACCACCACGGCATAGGGCGGCACGCGGCCGATGTGCACTTCACCCGTGGCGCGGTCGATGATCTTGGTCGAAGCGCCCAGGAACACGCCCATCGAAAGCACCGCGCCTTCGCCCACGATCACGCCTTCGGCCACTTCCGAACGCGCACCGATGAACGCGCCGTCCTCGATGATCACAGGGCCAGCCTGAAGCGGCTCCAGCACGCCGCCGATGCCGACGCCGCCCGAAATGTGCACGTTCTTGCCGATCTGTGCGCACGAACCCACCGTGGCCCAGGTATCCACCATCGTGCCTTCATCCACGAACGCGCCGATGTTGACGAAGCTCGGCATCAGCACCACACCCTTGGCGATGTGCGCGCCCTTGCGCGCCACGGCGCCCGGCACCACGCGGAAACCGGCATCGCGGAATGCCGCATCGTCCCAGCCCGCAAACTTCGAAGGCACCTTGTCAAACGCCGGAGCGCCCGCCGCGCCGGCTTCCACCACGGCGTTGTCGTTCAGGCGGAACGAAAGCAGCACTGCCTTCTTCAGCCACTGGTTCACGCGCCATTCGCCGCCCGCCTTCTCGGCCACACGCGCCTTGCCGGAATCGAGCAGCGCCAGTGCTTCCTCAACCACCTTGCGCACGTCGGCGCTGGCGGGGGTTACATCGGCGCGGGCTTCCCATGCGGCTTCGATGGCGGCTTCAAGCTGGGCGGTCATGGTCAGGATCTCCGGAAAACTGTCGGCGCGCCGCCTAAAGCATTTTGCCGCGAGGGGAAACACCCGCCTCCAGAAAATACGAAGCCGTGGGTTTGGCGATGGGCAGGCCGACGGTAGCGCCCACGTCCAACATCCCAACCCGCTCATCCTGAGCCTGTCGAAGGATGCCCCCTGTCAGGCATTGCTGATCAGGAACCGAAAGTCCGAAGATGGGTGGAGTGCGGAAACACGCTCTACCAAAATTCACCGCGCCCGCTTCCGTCATCCCGGGCTTGACCCGGGTGTGGATTCACATTGGAAGTGCAACGGCATGAAGGTTTCGGCTGGAGTTTTGAATCCGAGGCATTTTCTGGGTGTGTTGTTGTAGAGAGCGATG
>JBDLVU010000135.1:0-7134 GCA_039804665.1 Pseudomonadota bacterium
CAGCGCCAGGATAATCCCCAGCGCCAGCGTCATCCGGTGCATCGCAAAGAACACCGGGCTCCACGCCAGGTTGATCGCCAGTTGCACCACAAACGCGGTCACCGCCGCCCCGCGCCCCGGCGCCCCCCGCGCCGCGATAACCAGTGCCAGCGCCAGCCCCATCAGCACATAAAGCACGCTCCACACGATTCCGAACGCGGCGGGTGGCGGATAGATCGCCGGCTTGTCCAACGCGTCGAACCACGGATTGGCCGGTCCGCTGCCCGCGACCACGCCCGAAAGGAAGCCAAGCCCCAGCACGGCCGGAACCGTAAACAGCGCCCAGCGCATGACGGAAGCGCGCAACTGCGCGGGAGAAGCAAGGTATCTCATGGCAACCGGTATTCGCGACCCCGCAATTTGGTTAACGCCCGTCGATTCGCCAAGGATATTGGCGCTCCGGCGAACCACGCGCAACGCGATTAACCTCTATTGTCACCGCTATGGACGCAGCGCCGAAATGAGGAACTCGACATTGCCCTCCGGCCCGGTGATCGGACTTTCGACAACCCCCTGAATTGTCCAGCCTTCCTGCTCCAGCCAAGCCTCCACTTCGCCGCACACCCGCGCGTGCAGCGCCGGGTCGCGCACCACCCCGCCCTTGCCCACTTCAGCCTTGCCCACCTCGAACTGCGGCTTGATCAAGGCCACCAGCCGCGTCGGCGTCGCCGCAAGCGACAGCGGCACTTCCAGCACCTTGCGCAAGCCAATGAAGCTGGCGTCGCACACCACCCAGGTCGCCGGCCGATCGATGTGCGCCGGCGTCAGGATACGCGCACTGGTCTGCTCCAGCACGGTCACGCGCGGGTCCTGCCGCAGCTTCCACGCCAGCTGGTTCGTGCCCGAATCCACCGCGAACACGTGCGCTGCGCCCTTTTGCAGCAGCACGTCGGTAAACCCGCCGGTCGAACTGCCGATATCCATCGCGGTCACCCCGGCCGGGTCCAGCCCGAAATGGTCGATCGCATGGGCCAGCTTGATCCCGCCGCGCGAAACCCACGGGTGGTCGCGCCCGCGCACGTCCACCGCCGCATCGGCCGGCACCGTCTGTCCGGCCTTGGCAATCTTGGTTTCGCCCACGAAAACCAGCCCTGCAAGGATCAGAGCCTGCGCGCGGGCGCGGCTTTCCACCAGCCCGCGCTCCACCAGAAGCTGATCGATCCGGACTTTCTTGGCCTTGGGCGGCGCGGGGGGGCGGGTTGAGGTCACGCGCGGTCTCTTCCATAGTCGGGGCATGAAGATCAACCGCGCGCATCCGTTGCTGTTCGTTATTGCCCTGCTTGCCGGTTGCGAAAGCGCCCGCGTCGTGCCGCCGGCGCCCGCACCGCCGCCCCCACCCGCGCCACGGCCGGCGCCACCCTCGCCGCCTGCGCAAAGCTTTCAGGACTGGCGCGATGCCCCGCAAACCCCCGGCACATGGCGGTATCAACCCGTTGCCGCCGGATCGATCGCACGGTTCGTCACGCCTTCGGGCGATACGCTGCTGACCATGCGCTGCGACGCTGCTCGCCGTACTGTTTCGCTGCTGCGCCCCGGCGCGGCGCCCGCCGCTGTGCCCGCGTCGATCACCACCTCCACCGGAGTGCGCCCGCTCGGCGCCACGCCGGTGACCGGTAGCGAGCCCGCTCAGCTCGCCATCGATTTTGCCGCCAATGATCGGCAGCTGGACGCAATGGCCTTCAGCCGGGGGCGATTCACGCTGGAAATCAATGGCTTGCCCACGCTGGTCCTGCCGGCATGGGCAGAGATCGGCCGCGTGATCGAGGATTGCCGTTAAGCGCGCCGCCGCGTGGAGTTATCCACAGCCATCCCGGCGCGAAGCAACTATTCTGACGGCAAAATAATTTCAATCAAGACTTGTTGTTTCGCCCCGCATGACTCACATTCGAGTCAAGATCGGCGCAGGTTAAGGTCTCCCGGTCCAGCCACCCAAAAAGTGGCGACTTTGGCTCAACAGCGCGAAAGGAGGTGATCCGATGTCTCATGGTTCAGCAGAGAGGTCGGTCCAGTCCCGCGCGAGGCATTATCGCTGAGTTTCGATTAAGCGATAAAGGCTTCGTGGGCGGCACTCCCGGCCGCTGACCATGCGAAGGGCCGCTCCGGTTTCCGGACGCGGCCCTTCACATTTTTGCGCTCATTTTATTTCAGCCCTATTGCCTTTCACGCAATAATCGTTCAACGCAGCCACTTCATCGATTCCAGAGGATTCCGTCATGGCGCCGCTTGCCTTCACCCGCCTGCCCCACCCCGCCCCGATGGCGGACGACGTGCGCGCGCAAGTGCTGGCAAACCCGGGCTTTGGCACCGCCTTTTCAGACCACATGGTCTCCATCGAATACGACGCCGACCGTGGCTGGCACGATGCGCAGATCATGCCCTATGGCCCGATCGCGCTCGATCCCGCCGCCGCCGTTCTGCACTATGCGCAGGAAATCTTCGAAGGCCTGAAGGCCTATCGCCTGCCCGATGGCGGCATCGCGCTGTTCCGGCCGGAAGCCAACGCCGCGCGCTTTAACGCCTCGGCCCGCCGCCTTGCCATGCCCGAACTGCCCGAGGACGTTTTCGTCGAGGCCGTCCGCGAGCTGGTGCTGACCGACAAGGACTGGTTCCCCAGCGTCGAGGGCGGGTCGCTGTATCTGCGTCCGTTCATGTTCGCGTCCGAGGCGTTCCTCGGCGTGCGCCCGTCGAAGAAGTACCGCTTCCTCGTGATCGCCAGCCCGGCGGGCAACTATTTCAAGTCGGGCGCCCCCGCCGTGTCGATCTGGGTCAGCGACTATACCCGCGCCGCGCCCGGTGGCACCGGCGCGGCCAAGTGCGGCGGCAATTATGCCGCCAGCCTTGTGCCCACCGCCGAAGCGTTCGCGCGTGGCCATGACCAGGTGCTCTTCCTCGATGCCGCCGAACACCGCTGGATCGAGGAACTGGGCGGCATGAACCTGTTCTTCGTCATGGCCGACGGCAGCCTTGTCACCCCGCCGCTGTCGGGCACGATCCTGCCCGGCATCACGCGCGAAAGCCTGATCGCGCTCGCCCGCGAAGAAGGGCTGACCGTGCGCGAGGAACGCTATTCGCTGGACCAGTGGCGCGATGATGCGGCCAGCGGCCAGCTGATCGAAACGTTCGCCTGCGGCACCGCCGCCGTCGTCACTCCGGTGGGCAAGGTCGCCGGCCGCGACGGCGAATTCACCATCGGCAGCGGCGGCCCCGGCCAGCTGACGCAAAAGCTGCGCGCGCGCCTCGTCTCCATTCAACGTGGCGAAGCGGCCGATCCGCACGGCTGGGTGAAGCGTATCGCCTGATTGCCTTTCGGGGCACAGAATGGCATTGCGCTTAATCATCCGGTTAAGCGCTTGAGGGATTGCATCCGATGACCATCTCGTTCGCAGGCAAGGTTGCCATCGTCACCGGCGCCGGCGGCGGCCTTGGCCGTGCCTATGCGCTCGAACTGGCACGGCGCGGGGCAAAGGTCGTGGTGAACGATCTGGGCGGCTCGCGCGATGGCACCGGTCATTCCGACGCCGCGCTGCAGGTGGTGGAGGAAATCCGCGCCGCCGGCGGAGAGGCCATGTCCAACGGCGCCTCCGTCACCGAATTCGACCAGATGGTGGAAATGGTGGCCAAGGCAAAGGAAGCCTGGGGCGGCGTGCACATCCTCGTCAACAATGCCGGCATCCTGCGCGACAAAAGCTTCACCAAGATGGACCCGGTCGATTTCGAACTGGTGGTGCGCGTCCACCTGCTCGGCTCCGCCTATGCCACCAAGGCCGTGTGGGACCTGATGCGCGAACAGGGCTATGGCCGCATCCTGATGACCACGTCGCCCACCGGCATGTTCGGCAACTTCGGGCAGGCGAACTACGGCGCGGCCAAGGCGGGCCTCGCGGGGCTGACCAAGACCCTCTACCTCGAAGGCGCCAAGTACAACGTGCGCGTCAACACGCTGATGCCGGTCGCCGCCACGCGCATGACCGAAGACATCCTGCCCGAAGAGGCGTTCAAGCTGTTCGCCCCGGAAAACGTCGTGCCGGCTGCGCTCTATCTCGTGTCGGACGATGCGCCCTCGAATGCCGTCATCGGCGCGGGCGCGGGCGTCTATCATTCGATCTGGACCACCATGAACGAAGGCGTGCTGCTGCCCCCGGCCGAGCGCACCGTCGAAGGCTTTGCCGCCCAATGGTCCGGCATCACCGACCGCACCCGCGATTTCGTGCCCGGCTCGGGCGGGGAACAGGCCCAGATGATCATCGAGAAACTGCAGGCCGCGGCCAAGGGCTGACCGCTCCGTCACTTCCCGGGGCAGGTCCCCTCTACCGCGCCCGCCAGTTGCATCGTTCGCTGCCGCGCCGCCGCTTCGGCCGCATCGATGGGATGGGCCGCGCCCGTTCCGGGATCGACCAGCAGCGGCTGCGCGCAATCGCCCCGGGGCAGGGCGGCGCCGCCATCGCGCAGCGCCACCAGCATGATGGCATGATCGTCGCGATAGATCGCGCGGAGCACTTTGTGCCCCGCTCCGCCGGCCTTGCGCGGCGCCTGCGCGCTGCCGCACGCGACCAGCGCGACGCAGGCGAACAGCACCGCTCGCCTAATCGTCCACAACCTTCAACAGTTTGCGCTCCAGCGGGCCTAGCACGCTGGACAGTTCATGCCCGCGCTTCAACACTTGCCCCACTTCACCGAACAGCGTCCACATGCCCTGCTTGCCGCGCAGCGCCGGGCGTTTCTCGATCCGCGCGGTGGGTCGCTCGGCGGTGCGGCGAAACGCGCTGAAATGCGCCGCGTCCTTTTCAAAGCTCATCGCGTAATCGCGCCAGATCCCCGCGGCCACCATCCGGCCATACAGGTCCAGGATGCGCATCAGCTCGGCGCGTTCGAACGCCACCTGCGCATCGGCCCGCGCCTGCGGGAACGGGACGACCGTCGCCCCCGTATCCGATGCGGAATTCGCGCTCAGCTGCGCGTCCTCCGCCGGGCCGAGGTGCCTTGCGGCGTATCATCGCCGCTGCGCGTGGCCAGCAGTGCCGCCACTTGCGCCTTCAGCGCCGCAACCTCGTTTTCCAGCTCGTCGATGCGCGTGCCGCCGACGGGTTCGCACGGTTCCTTGCACGGCGTGCCGTACGGGATGAAATCCTTGAGCCAGGTTTCCACCGGCACCAGCGTGGATCGCGCCTTCAGCCCCACCATCGTCGCGCCTTCGGGCACGTCCTCGGTCACCACCGCATTGGCGCCCACGCGTGCGCGCGGCCCCACGGTGATCGGCCCCAGAACTTGGGCGCCCGATCCGATGATCGCGTTGTCGCACAGCGTGGGGTGGCGCTTTCCGGCAATCCCGTTGGCAGGGTTCGTGCCGCCCAGCGTCACGCACTGGTAGATCGTCACGTTGTCGCCGATCTCGGCAGTCTCGCCGATCACTGTAAAGCCGTGGTCGATGAACAGGTGCTTCCCGATGGTTGCGCCCGGATGGATGTCGATCGCGGTCAGGAAACGGCTGAAATGGTTGACCAGGCGGGCCAGGAAATACAGCTTCGCCTCGAACAGCCAGTGCGCCACGCGGTGCAGGCCCACAGCCCACAGCCCCGGGTACAGCAGGATTTCCCAGCGCGAACGGGGCGCCGGATCACGGGCGCGGATCGAATCCAGATAATCTGTCAGGCTGGAAAACATCGGCCGATCCTCCCTCTTTTTCCCTTCCAAGGCAACCGGTTCACAATAACCGGGGTTGCCAGTTGCCATCGGCATGGCCGTGAACGCGCTCGGCCAGCGCGTCCCGCACCAGTGATATGGTGACGCCGGCCTTCCGCTCAAGGGACAAGCGGTCGATTGTTTCCACCAGCGCTTCGGCCGCGGCATGGCTGCGCTCGATGCGCGGCAGGATATAGGCCAGCACCGATTCGCCCAGCACCAACCCGCGCCGGCTGGCATGCGATTCGATCAATGCGCGCAGCAATTCATCGTCCGGCGCCGCAATCTCGATCGGCAACGCCGCCCCCAGCCGCGAGGCAAGGTCCGGCAGCGCGATTTTCCATTCGCCCGGCCCCCGGTTGCTCACCAGCAGCAACGCGCGCCCTTCGCCCTGCGCCCGGTTCCAGCGGTGAAATACGTCCACGTCGGCCAGGCTGTCAGCATCGTCGACCACGTCGCCCGCGCCGCTTTGCGCAAACCAGCGCGCCAGCAGGCTTTTGCCCGAACGCGGCGGGCCAAACAGGAGGGCGGTGCGGAACGGCCAGTCGTGGCTCGCCCCCAGCGCCGCGATCACCGGATCGAGCGACGGCCCGGAAACGATGGTTTCGGCGCTCGTCGCCGTAACAAGAGGCAGGGCAATCTGCGACACGGGCGATCCATCAGCGCCGGATCAGCGCCGGATCAACAGGGCACCGGCCCCTTGCGTCACCTTCCAGCCCTTTTCACGCAGCGCTGCCGCCAGCGCGTCCAGTTCGCCAGTATAGGTCACCCGCATGATCGAGGTGCCGCCCATCGCGATGCTGGTGGTCGCCGCCGATTGCACGCCGGGCGCCCCGCGCACCGCCGCCAGCGCGGCATCCACCGCCGCCGCGTCGGGCGTCACGAATTGCACCGTCACGCTGGCCGTCGCCGCCGTGCTGGCGCTCGCGGCGGGCGCGGGGCCATTGCCGGCCGCCTGCGTCGCGGCCGGGGGCGGCGCCAGCTTGGCCACGATGGCGTCGATCATCTTCTGGTCGATCTGCGGCTGCGTGTTCAGCGTCGGATCGGGCGCCAGCCGGCCCGCCTGCAACGCCTGCGCATAGATGCCGTCGATCTTCTGCACCGCCTGCGCCAGCATCGCGGGCAGCTTGTCCTCGCTGTCGGCGGTCATCTCGAAGCTGCCGAGGAAGCGGTTGTCCGGGCCATAGCGCGCCACGAAGCTGCCGCGAATCGGGCCGCCCGGCCACTGCCGCTCCAGCCGGGCAATCGGCATCACCACGTCCGCCGCGCCGAATTCGTCCAGCACCAGCCGCCACCAGTTGCGGCTGCGGCGCGAAAGCTGCCCCGCCGTCAGCAGCAGCGAATCGGACCCGCCGCCATTCGGCCGGACGTAGTCGATCACGCTCTGCCCGGTGCGGAACTCCGCCCAGGCCTTTT